>JAQVON010000020.1 GCA_028702595.1 Mariniphaga sp.
CCATTTTGTGAGGAACGGGCTGGAAATGTGTACAGTATTGATGAATTAGAGGAGTGGAACGATCTGGATTGGGCTGGCAAAATAGAGGGCGAGGATGTGGCAACACAATTAGGTGGTTTATATTGCCGTCACAACCTGATGTGGATACCGGACGAGATGGCCGAAATTGAATTACAAACCCAAGAAACAGAGTAAGATAAACAATTAAACCTGAAATTATTGATGAAATGGCAAAAGGAATAATCCCAACCGAAATAGAATAAATATGTTTTTTACCGTTGTAATGCAAAGCAACTTATCCGACTTTCCGGGTGCAGCAACCAAGCGGAGAGATAAGTTAGTAAGGGCCATTAATTCAGTATTACATCAACAGTGTAAATGCCAATTTGAATTAATTGTTGTTGCTGACCGCTGCCCGGACACTTTCAATATAGTGCAAAACGAGTTTTCCGATTATTTTGAGACAGGTAAAAATATACGCCTGTTCCTTTTGCCCGGAGAAACCGAGATACGGACAAATCGGTGGAATTCGTCGGCCCGGAATGTTGGAATAGATAAAGCATCCGGGGAATGGGTTTTATACCTTGATAATGATGATTACTTTGCCAATGATTACCTGAGATTGCTCTGTAATGCGATCAGGGCGTTACAGCATGAGCGACACTGGCTAATTGTAGATGATATGACATACAACGGTAAACAGTTCGTTAAACGTCGTTGCAATCTGGATTATGGCAACTGTGGCACATCGAACATTGTACACAAAAAAACAATGAAGTCCCGTTGGCCGCTTGTATCCCAATATGCCCGTGATGACTGGCAGTTCATAAACAATTTAACATTCGAATCAAAAAACAATCAACATTTAGATATCGCGGGTTATTGCTGTTGTCATATCCCAGGGAAAACAGACATATGAAAATAAACATCTATACAACTTTAAACGGAGTGGGTTTACAGCAAGATGCCAACTTGCTTGCTGATATTTTCCAAAAGGCTGGGCATTCTATTTTTATTTATGACCGCAAAAACCCAAAGCCTGTAAAGCGTGGTAATATAGGTTTCCACCTTGAAATACCAATGTACAACATGTTTTCAGCCTGTCAACACAATATATTTATACCTAATCCTGAGTGGTATTATAACCAATGGACCTCTCACCTTAAATATTTCTCGGCTATATTTGCAAAGACACATGATTGTAAACGTATTTTTGACAACCTACACGAAAACGTTATTCATACCGGATTTATCAGCAGGGACTTTTACCTGAAAGGAATAAAAAAAGAAAAGATTTTTTTGCATATTGCCGGCAAAAGCCAGATGAAAGGGACAACCGCTATAATTCAAGCATATGAATATAATCCGGCACTTCCAAAATGTTTTATTATTTCTTCACTCAATTACCAGATACCAAAAAATATGGCTATATGTAATATGTTATCCGACGAACAACTACAGTTAATGTATAATGCTGCATGGTTTCATCTTTGTCCTTCTCAGTATGAAGGATGGGGACACTACATACATGAGGCATACAGTTGCGGTGGTATCGTGTTGTTAACTGATCACCCGCCTATGAACGAATTTGAATCTGACCCGTTTCTGATAAA
The DNA here is from genome assembly GCA_028702595.1 of Mariniphaga sp. Taxonomy (GTDB): domain Bacteria; phylum Bacteroidota; class Bacteroidia; order Bacteroidales; family Prolixibacteraceae; genus Mariniphaga. Next base: position 1,614 of record JAQVON010000020.1, read on the forward strand.
AATAAATGATAAGTTCAGAAAGGAAGCCGCGATATGTGGAAAGGCTGATTATAAAAGTGTTGCAGAAAGAATCGAGTATTGTTGCTCTTTGTCTGATGAGCAATTGGAAGCAAAAAGCACAGTCAACAGAAAAAAACTCCTGAGCAACTCAAAAAACTTTACTAAATTTGTATTGGAATACGTGCAAAAAACAAAAACATGATAACCATCTGTTCACTTTACACTAAGGATATTGAAGATTATGCCATAATAGGTAATAGATCTAAAATTTACTGGTGTAAAAAACAGGGTTATAAATTTGTTTTTCTCAATGAAATATTAGACAACACCCGCCCTGCAGCATGGAGCAAATTACTGTTATTACAGCAGGAATTAAATTTAAACCCGGATACTTCGCACGTAGTTTGGATAGATGCTGATACATACATACTGAATTACGATTTTGATATTCAGAAAATACTGGATGAAATACACACGTTGTTTATCAGCAAAGATTTTAACGGTATCAATGCGGGTATCTTTGCCATTACCAATACACAGCAATCAAAAGACTTGATTAGTTCGTGGTGGGGAAACACAAAGCATATCGGCACAGCATGGCAGGAACAAAACGCAATAATGGAATGGTATAAAGAATTAGGACCTATTGAAATTCAAAGATTAGTTAAAATTATACCTCAATATATGATTAATGCTTATCCAAATGAGCGTTATTTTGAAATGCCTAATATCATTCATTTAGCTGGGGTTAATCATGCAGAAAGAACGAACATGTTTATTAAACTTTACAAGAAAGATGAAAAGTTATTTAATTGCCAATAACCGGGATATACCAGTTAAGAGGCTTCGTTTTGCACCTGTAAAACCTGGTGATGTGGTTATACTTCAAAACCTTGTCATAAAAAAGGGTATGTTGCCCAAAAAATGGACTGGAATAAAATATATTTTGGTAATCAGAAACATTTTGCTGCTGATACAGAAATACGGAGAAAAACGTATTAGACGGGAAATATTAACATTTAATCCCGTAACAATAAATTTTCTTAATGATGATGAAAGTGATTTTTATAAAGATTTTGCGAAAAGTTTAAGAATAAAATACTCAATATTGAATGTAAAAGAATCAATAGCTGATTACCCCGGGCTTGCTCCCTCCACCGGCTTTATTGCCTTACATTCATTTCCAAAAGCGATACTAATTAACTTTAATAGCAATAACGGGATAGATAATTTTTACCCTGAGCCGGATACTGTTTGGCACAACTGGAAATATGAACGTGATTTTATAGCTGCAAACAGAAAGAATATAATCGTATGAATTGTTGTATTATTGTCGCCCATTCCCGCCCTGAATTTTTGTCTATCTGCCTTGAATATATTGAAAAGGCCGATAATTACAATGATGTTGATTATATTTTTGCACTGGATTACGGCTATGATAAGGACAACCTAATTTTCATTGAGAAATTTAAGGCCAGTAAAAAGTTTTTAATCGAAACAGGCAACATATACCCGCTACCTTCAAAACAATCATATAATGTATTAAACGCCCTGATACAGACAGCACGAACAAAAAAATATGAACTTGTGTATTACGTGGAAGAAGATGTTTTTGTTGGCAAAGATTTTTTTACTTTTCATCAAAAAATACATGATAACGAGCTGGAATTGTTTATTTCTATACTCAGTAAAAACGTGAACGAAAAGGAGACAATGGGTAATAACCTGAATGATTACTACATTAACGAGGTTGTAAATGCGTATCAGGGTATCGGGTCCTGCCTTAAATCAAATGGTATATTGAAATACATTGAGCCTGATTTCTGTAATGAATATTTTGCTAATCAGGAGTTATATTGTGTACGCCATTATCCTAACAGCAAATTATCAAACAGGTACAGCGAGCAGGACGGGTTAATTAGCCGGATCCATGAGGCAAACAAGCTTCATGTTGCCTTTCCATGCGTTCCCAGGTGCTTTCATGCTGGCTTTTATGGCTATCATAGGTTTATCAATACTAAAATAAAAAACCTTCCATTACAGGCCAAAATTGACCTTATAAAAGAAACCGTATTTGATCCTCAAAAGGTTTTTAAACTTATTATCAATAAAAATTATATCTTTGATTCGCTTCCTTGCAATTTAGAAACAAGCCATACTCACGCAAAAAAAATAAATTAACATGAAAAAAACAATCTTCATTTTGTCAATTTCGGTCCTGTTGTTTACAGGCTGCAAAAAATGTTATGAATGTACAACGAGTAAGAAAACAAGTACAAATAAACCTGCTGGTAATAATATTTTATTACCTGAAAATAGCACGACAAAAACAACGGTATGCAATAAAAATAATGCTGAAATAAAACAGATGGAAAAAGCAGGTACGCACAGCTCGACAACAAAACAGGTAATTAATAATGAAACATATGATATAACCGTTTCACAAACTTTTTCCTGCAGATAATGGAACCCTCAATAATTAAAGCAGTCATTGTTATTTTGGTCATGGCTGTAATATTTTTAATAATTAAAATAGACAAAAAAGATGACAACTTATAAAAATGTTTTTTCCGGTGAATTGGTTAATAACGTTGAAAAGTTCAAAAATAATTCAGGTCAATGGATGGTAAAATATTGTAGGTTAAACGAAGTAGTTATTCAATACCTCCCAGGAAAGCAAATAGAACGACTAAGGGAGTTCATAAAGCCTGAATACGTATTTAATTCAACTTATACAATCCATTCACATATAGGATTATAATTATGTTACCATTAAAAAAAGTCACCGGCACAGATGGCAAATTTAATATCATTGCCACTGACACGCACGTATGCAGGGCAATTGAAATAATGGGCAGGTGGGAAAGAGAGTTACTCGAATATATTACACCGCTAATTTGCACAGACTATACCATACTGGATATAGGTTGCAATGTAGGAGCACACACTATATTTTACGCTAAACACTCCCCACAGGGGCAGGTGATGGCCTTTGACGTGATACCTGATTTTGTCAAGATCACACAGAAAAACATCAGACTAAACAAATTTAAAAACGCCAGTGCTTATAATATTGGCCTGTCAGATATACCTGGAGAAATAACCGTACCTGCTGACTTATCAGAAATTTTTGGCAAAAAAGAGTATAATTTTGGAGGATTACATTTAGATTCGCTTCAATATTCAGACACACAACATAAAACAAAGAAAGTAAAAATAATTACTATTGATTCATTACAATTACTAAAGTGTGATCTAATCAAAATTGATGTTGAAGAAATGGAGCCACAAGTTTTGATGGGTGCAGTGAGAACCATTGATCGATTTAAGCCCATCATTGTGTTTGAGGCTTTTCGTAAAACAATGCAGAGATGCTTCGACATTTTACACGATTACGGCTATACAGATATTCAATGCCCTACAAGCAACCCTGCTGATTTCGTGGCACTTAAATAACAACAAAAAACATTAACCTTTCTTTAACAAAACTTTAACAGAAAAAACTTGCATTGTATAACACAAATGTGTTATCTTTACTTCATAATTAATCACACAAAAAACAAAAAAAATGAAAACAAAGTATTTTGCAGTGAAAGAAGAAAATAGATTTGAACCGGAAATCGGCCATTTTTCACTGTTCACAATTGAAAAGACGGCAAAAACAAAGAAAGCAATAGAAAATTGGATTACAAAAACAGGTAACCTGGACTGTCAAATAATGACAGAAAAACAATACGAAAACGCGTTATTATCACAAAATATTTAAAATAAATTTTCAAATCTGAGTAGCACCCGGCCAGCGTAACCGTGCTGAAAATATTAAAGACATGAAAAAACAAATGATTGAAGCAGTATTTACAGAAAAAGGTATTGAAAAATTTATTTCCACTATAGAATCAGTATTACCTCATTTACCTGGTAATTGGAATATGATAGATACAAAAGATAAACTTAATTTTATAAGCAAAAATAAAACAACAATTGAAAGTTATATTAACAGTTCGAAGCCTGTTTTTACAAACGAAGAAAGCGAAGGGTTTCCTGCTATTTTTAGCGATGATGATGAATTAAGAAACAGAGTTACAGAAAAAAACAACAGATATGTTGATTTAAGAAGTGCTGATCAAATTTTAAGAATGTTTTAAATTAAATATTTCTAATTAAAATAAAATGCTGAGTAGCACCCGGCCAGCGTTAACCGTGCTTAAAAATTTAAAAAAAATGAAAAAAGTAGTTATTGTAAACGAAATTGAATTTGACATAAATTCAGTTTCGATAAAAGAAATAATAAAAGAAATATTGTTTGTGGGAAGTTATTCCGACCAAATATTTACGGCCATAAAACAGTTGGAAATAATATCAGGTAGTGAAATACTACCTGAACAAACAATAATCCTTCCTCTATCCCGTGGGTTAGGGGAAGAAATAGTATTTCTGATAGAAGAATAATATGTAGAAAATTAATTTTAATAAATTATAGCTGTGCTACCGGCTACACGGGCAATTACAATTAAATTTTATAAAATGAAACCAGAAAACTTGCTCAACTGGGGCGAACTCTCCCGGCTATTGTCCGGGAATCGCTTCACGGTCAGAAAAAATAAAGTTCCTGTGAAATATCAGGACATAGTAAGTAAATTACTATCTACAATAAAAAACAACATAAATTTGGAAAATCGAAAATAAGAAATTATATTTGCATTTCCATTTTACTAAAAATGTTTTGTGTCATGTTTTTCCCCCGGCTACAATGCTGGGGGTTTTTTATTTTCAGCCGACTCCAACCGACCTATCCTAAGTCGGATAAACCATTCCAAAAAATATAATTAGTCTCAAATTTGGAAAAACTTTGGACTTGAAATTATTTTTGTTCCGTAATCAAAAAAATTGTTATGGAAAAAATAATCAAAGTACGCCATCCAAGAGGGGAAGAAACAGAATTACCCTTGACTGCATGGACCAAATTTGAAGAAATGTATCGTAATAAGGGCTTTGTTCCCATTGCCGAAATTGAAGCAATGCTGAAACCGCCTGTAGAAGTCACCGAAAGGGTGAATGAAAATCAGATCAAAGAATTTATCGGGGCAATACCGCCTGTTCCACAGTCGCCAGTAATTGAATCCGATGAAGTAATAGAAACAACTATTACACACGAAGTGCAGGCACAAGAATACCCACTTACTCAATTAGTGCCAGTTCAGGCACAGGAAACCAAACCGGCTGAGATACCCACCTACCCACCGCCCCAAAAACCAAAGCAGTTAAGGACAAAAGCAAAGAAAGGAGGCCGTAAATGATTGTAAAATCAGTCAAAACAGGTGTTGAAAATTACATCACTCAACAGGAATGGGCGGAATTACAGGCAAAAGGCTACGGGAGCAAATTTAAAGTAGTATCAAACGAAGATGCTATTTTTGAAAACTCAGCACCTGCAATCCCTCAATTAGAAGTAAAAGAGTTTATTGCAAAAATCCATCAGCAGAATGAAACAGCAAAACAAGAAGCTGATAAACAAAAAAAATCACCTGAACAAAAAACCAAACGTAAAAATTAAATTTAAAACATTTTATGGAAGCAGCAGAATTATTAACGTCCGTAATAACCAAAATTTATAACAGGACTGAGGATGAAGTAAAACCTCTGATATTTTCAGAAGAAGGTGTTATCTCTGATAAAGCCTTTGAAAACCTGTTGACACTTGATGCAGTAAGGGTTAAGCGATTCAAAGATGAGAATACAGAAAGATTCAATAACGGACACAAAAAAGGCAAAGAGGAAACCTACAAAGCTATTGAGAACACACTGAAAGAGAAAACGGGTATTTCCGAAGGGCAGACCATTGAAGAAATTATTGAGGCGTTTGTATCACAAACATCTACTAAACCCGCTAAATCATTAACAGATGACGATGTGAAGAAACATCCGCTTTACCTTGCAGTTGAAAAGGAAAGAGTACCCAAGACTGAATTTGAACGGGTGCAAAAGGAATTTGAAGATTACAAAACAGGCATTGACCACAAACAAAGGGTGGATGCAAAAAAGCAACAGGCAATACAATTCCTGACACCTGACAAATATAAATTTCCAGAAAACGAAGAACGTAAAAGGTTTTTACTTGGTGAAATGCTGGCAAAGGTTGAAGGTTACGATTATGAAGGCGATTTAATATTGAAGGATGGTAAACGTCTGGAAGACCAACACGGTAACGCCATTACCTTTGAGAAATTTGTAACCGGCCTTGCGGCAAATTATTTTGATGTTTTAGTAACACCGCCAAGCGGAGGAGCAGGGAATAAAAATAACCCACCGCTTCCTGGCTCAGTAGACACAAATTATAATTATCAAACACAGCAGGAATGGGATTTACTTTTCCAGCAGGTTGAGAAAAAACCCGAAGAATACAAAAAAGCACTTGCAGCATGGGATAAGTGGAGGCGCTTACAAAAATAAAAAAATAGCCGTGAATGGTTAGAGTAAGTTCGATTCTTATACACGGCTCTACCAACCAAGACCCTGCGGACGAGTCCACGTTACGGACTATTCGTTTGCTACGTTATAGCTCAAAAATTATTAATTTAAATTTTTAATCAATGAGTACAACCGCAGGGGCAATAAATGAAACTTTGCTCCAGAATTTACGTCGCAGGGCAGATGCACTTATGTTTGATGAAATGATTAAGCTGCAATTTCAGCCGAAAATTGATTCAATCAGTGCAATACAGCGACTTATGACGGCCCAGTTGGGGGAACTGAAACAGAAAGATAAAACCCTCACCATCGAACTTGAATGGATGAACGCTTGCGGGATAACAACACAGGCATGTACACCTTGCACGGTAGGAGGTACAGAGATTTCAACCAATACCGAAACATACACCATTGGCCAGTGTCGGGAAGTTGCTTTTACAATCCCACGTTACAAATTTTTAACAAATGATTTTGGATGGGAAGAAGCAACTGCAAAAGCCCGTTTGAAAGCAGATGTTGAACTCTCTGAATATGTCAACCAATATTTTGTTGCGTGGTTGGCCTCAATTGGCGGCACAAACCAGTGGACCGGTGACGCCACAACAGCAACAGTTACAGCAACGGAAACACAGATTGCGCTTGCCAATTATAATGCAAATATCGTGGCATATCTTACAAAGGTAGCTACATTTAACGATTTCAGAAACCCGCTTATGATCAGCGGTGACCTGCTTTACAATGCCTATGTAAACGCCCAATTCCAGGCGGGTAACTTCCCGTATGCTGACCAGGTTAAGCGTTTTGGTGCAATGGATTGGATGTGGGATTTATGGAACTTCAACGCACTTGGTCTTAACGCTTATCAAATGATGGTGAACCAGGGAGCCATTGCATTTGTTTCAAAATCGCTTTACGGTCCTACTCCTATCGTCATCGGTGACACGATGATGGGATGGTCTGAAAATTCTCGCTTTGTTCCCGGAATGATTTTGGAATATAAAATGAAACAGGTTTGCGAAAATGATCTTCCTACAGATCAGTACAGCGTAACTATTCGTTTTGATTTTTTCCAGAACCCGGAAGGTTGCACAGCTAACAAAAACGGGGTTTTGCTGTTTCATCAGGTTTAATTTCACGTTTGAGGATAGCGGGGAGATTTTCTCCCTGCTTCCTTTTTTAATATAACATTTTATGAGTAACGCATTGATTCCATTTGATATAAGTTGTTTTGAGGACATTGTCGGCCTTTCCCGGATTAATTGTACCTGTTTTGACCCTAATGTAGGTTGGGACAACTCTTATTCGGGCTTGTATGTTGACGAAGCCGAGGGCATGAGCCTGAAAATGGTTGATGCACTAAAAGATTGCGAAAACGATAACAATTTATGGCTGTTAATGGATGCGGCACGTGCCAACGGGATCCGTAGGCTTATCGGTGACACGAACATAAAACTAATTGATATTTACGAACAAAAACGGCCAAAATTTCAGGGATACATAGGAGAACAAACATATAAAAATGCAAGAATCTTAAATAAGACATATTCTGGCGTGTGGTTTTACACGGCAAATGCAGCTGGTAGTTATATACACATCAAAAACATAACAACAATTTTTAACGCTTCCGGTACTCGTACAATTACTATTTATAATAATCTTAATGAGGTAATTACGACCGTGCCTGTTGCAACTATAAACGGTGTTTATAAAAATCCGGTTAATATCACTTTGCCGTTATGGGACAGCAGGACAAAATACCTGCAATACTTTTTTATTTATACCACCAATTCTGCTATTCAACCAAAAGACAACATGGTATCGTGCAATTGCGGGGGTATCGTGTATGATTTCAATACTTCAAACCCGTATTTTATAGGGGGTAGCAATAAATTGGCAGGATGGAGTAAATGGGCAATGGTAGGTAATGTTGAAACTGACACGTTAGATTTTATGGATTTGAATGGCACCGCCTCCAATTATATGAACGGACTGGCATTTGACGTTGAGATGTATTGCGATATAAGCAAGCAATTTTGCTTTGATACACCGGATAAAACATCTCATGAATTTATGTCATTGGCCTTTGCAATACAGCATATAACAACTTACAATTTGTTGGTTGATATAATTACTTCGCCCAACGTCAGCAGATATACAATGATGAACGGGGAAATTATACAGAATTTGATGAAGTTACATTTAGATTCCTACCTTGCTAATGTGGATTATTTAGTTAAGACAGCAGATTTAAAAAATACTGATTGTTTGAAGTGCCGGGACAAACTAAAAATGATGAAGGGTAGACTATGACATTTGATTCCAAAATAGCGAAATTAAAGGGACTGAACGTCTATTTCACAGGTGGTGACTTTCAACGTGATATACAGGTTGTTTGTGCGATGGGGTTATCGGCTGCAATACGTGACAGGGTGGAAAATACTGGTATATCTGCTAAAGGAAATACATTTAAAGGGTATTCGACGAAACCCACACTTGTAGGTGCTTCATCATTTTATAATCAGGGCCCAAAAAATATGTTATTTGGCACAAAAGAAAAACGCAAAGAGTTAATGTGGATAACTATAAAGGGCAACGGAAAAAATTACAGATTGGCTATAATGCCCGGAGGATATAAAGAAATAAAACGACTTGACGGAGGCAGAACTAATTATCGTGATTTCAGACGTACTGGTGAGATGTGGCTTGGTTACGGAATAAAGGCAAGTAAAGGCAAAAACACCGTTGTAGTCGGGGGTCGGAAAGAAGAATCACAAAATAAAATTAACTGGAACTCAGCGCAAATGAAAATAAATATAATTGCCGCTTCACAAATTGAAATAGACAATTATAATAAACTGATGAACAGGATGATAAATAAAAAGTATAATGACACGATCAATAATTGATAAGACATTAACGACTGTTGCAACCTTGAATTTTGCAGACCTTGTTTGTGGTGTTGTCACCCCTGCCAGCCAGCATGTTATGGCTGCTGATGGTGGAACTGTATTAAAAATATTTCCGATATACCAAAACGACCCGACAACATGCCGGAATGGTGACTATATTACTTGCATACCAGATGACAAATACCGTTCAATTATTTATTTTGAGGAAGTAGGTAACCAGTTGATTTCACAGGACAATTACTGTATTTCAATGCAGGCAACAGTTAGATTAATCGGTTGGTTTAATCTTAAAAAAATAAGTAATACACTTACATCTGATTACTTTCTGAGCCAGTTAATCCAGACTATTCCAGATAAGGTGGCAGATTTTGACAACCTATTTAATATTTACCTGACTTTTGACGGTATCGAAAACAAGTCTCCTTTATTATTCTCTGCATATACTTATGATGAAGCCGAACAACAATATTTAATTTTCCCGTATGATTACGGGGCACAGAGATATACAGTAAATTATCACATTAATAAATGCCAGTCCACGGTATCCTTATCACCAAATTGCGGGAAAAGACCATAATACAATGATAAAAAAAAGCAAATCAGGTTATAAGGTTGTTTCAAAAAAGGGCAAAACATTGTCAAAAATAACAACAAAAAAAGAGGCAGTAAAGAGGTTGAAAGAAATTGAATATTTTAAAAAACATAAAAAATGAGTTGTACAAGTTGCGGAAATAATCCTAAGAAAATATTAAAATCATTGCCAAAACTCCGGCCAGTGGGCAATACTATATCTACAACAGTAAATCGTAATCGTATCATAATTGCAAAAACAAAATGAGCATAGATATATTGTACATAGCAATTTTCAGCATTGTTTGGTGTATTATCTTGACCGATCCGGAAATGATTTTGAACTGGCTTTACATATTGTTAGAAAAACATTTACCTGTATGGTTATTTAAGCCCATTATAGGGTGTTCGGTATGCAACTCCGGGCAAGTGTCATTCTGGTATTATCTGCTGACTACACACGAATATAACCCTGTTGAACACGTATTTTTCACTACGACTACAATATTTTTAGTTTACATATTAATCACAATCATAAACAAAATAAATGCTTAAACATATTGATTTTGAAAGCGGACAAGTAAAGACAGAAAAATACACTTACCGGATTGCCGAAAGCCTGAGCACAGACAAATATCAGGAATTTCTACTGATACAGCATGAAGTAGCATACGGCATGAATTTTCAGGAAACATCTGTTAAATTGAACGAAATTTATGAGGCACTTAACAAAGTTGATTTTGTCAAGGCTTCGGCCATTGTACACAATATGCTGACCGGTATTGCCAAAGGAATTGAAAAACGAAACGACCCGATCATGAGAATGTGTTGCTTGTTTCTGATACGTGAAGATGAAGACGAAGGAAAATATAATGAGCAATTACAAAAAGACAAGGTTACTGATTTGATGGGGGCGGGCTATGATTACAGGGATTTTTTTCAGTTTGCCGCCTCTGTCATACCCGGCTTGGCGGCAGACTTAAACAAGATTTTCCAAAGTACTTCACAGGTGATGGAGGGAGTGCCGGAGAAACTGAAACAAAATATTTTCGACAATATGAAATAGAAACCAAACAATTTTGGGAAAGAATGAAATTATCAATGATGGAAGTCTCGAAATTAACATACACTGAATTGTGCCGGATGGACATACACAGATTTATGATTATTTATAACGAATTGATTAACAAAAACAAATAATGGCTGAATCTCAAAATATAGAAACCGTTTTAACGGTCAATGTTGACAATCTACGTAAGGGCAACCAAGAGGCTATTGATTCGTTTTCTAAGGTACAAGATGCAGCTAAAAAAACAGAAACAGCAACAAAACAGGTATTCACTTCACCGGCAAACGCTGACAAATACAAGGTAACTTATACTGATCTACAAAAAGAAATACAGGAACTGAATGAAAAATTATTAAATGAAATTGCATTAAAAAAAGAATCAGCAAAGGCAACAGCTCAGTTATTGAACGCAAAACAGAAAGAGAAAGAAGCAATTGAAAAAACAGCAGCATCATATAAGACAGCCGGTGTTGAGATGCAGAAAACAACATCGCTTACCGATCAGATGAAAAAAGGTTTTGCCGCTCTTGGAATAACTATCGGGGCAGCAATGGCGGTACGGTCTATTGTCAACTTCGGGAAAGAATCGGTAAAAGCATTTGCTGAGGCCGAACAAGGATTGCAAAAATTAAAGTTTGCCGTTATAACCGTTGGCGGTGGTACAAATTCTGACTTGGAAAAATTACAGAATCAGGCTAAGTCTTTGATGGGTGTATTTGAAGATGAATCAATTATTGATGCACAAATAAAAATGCTCAATTTTGGTCTTACTGTAAATCAGGTTACTGACATTATGCCAAACCTGGTTGATGCTTCCGCACAATCTGGAAAGTCTCTGGAAGAAATGGCAGCAGCAGTAAACAAAGGTGTTGATAGTGGCGTTATGGCCCGGTCTGGATTAGGTCAGTTGGGGTTAGCATTTAAAGATACAGGAAGCAAAGCTGAAAACTTTAGAATTATTCAGCAGGGATTAATAAAATTTACAGGTGGTGCAGCCGAAGCAACAGAAACACTTGCGGGCAAAATGAAAGTTTTGGGTGTTACGATGGGCGAGATAAAGGAGGCAATTGGCCAAAATATGGCAAAGTCAATAAGTCCTACAATAGATGCTTTACAGGGCGTTGCGGGATTCATTGATGAAGCATTTTCTGAATCAAAATTATTCCCTATCGAGAAACAACGGCAAAAATTCCTGTTGTTAGCTGATGCTATTCAACAGCCTAACATCACGCAGGAACGACGTAACAAATTAATTGAGGATGCACAAAAAATATACCCTTCATTTTTAGCCGGGCTGGAAACAAATCAGCTTACAGAGGCACAAATTAACACGGCAATACGGGAGGGCAATGTATATTTTGACCGCAGAATTGAATTGATGAGGGCAGAGGTAAGGCAGCAACAGGCAGATTTAACGCTGAAAGAACGTTATATTGAAATTGAAAACATGCGGGAAAATATCGCTGAACGTAATACCGAAGCACAACGATTACTTTCCAAAAGCACACAGGAAAACACATTAGATATGTATAACTTTGGCATTACTGCATTAGATTCATTATTTGGAATTGCTAATTCCGAAGTATGGCCAGAAATTACAGGTGCGTATGATAATATACAAAAGGGTATAATTAACTACAAAGAAGCATTACAAAAGGCGGCAGAAAATCAAAGAATATTCAATGAAAGACTACGGGAACTTGTAGAGGGAAAAATATCAGAAAAAACGATGGAGGCGTATTACAGAATGGGTCGTTCTCTGTTGATCAGCAATGATGAAATTGATAAATTTATTAAAAAACAAAAGGAACTAGCAGCAGGACAGGAAGAAATAAGCAAAAATGAAGAAAAAAAGTCTAAAAAAGAAAAAGAAGCAAAAAAGGAAAAATTAACCTTACTTGGTGAACTTGAGGCAGAAGAAACGGCGTTGATTAAACAACGGGAAAATCAGTTATTGCCCGGAATGGAGGCTGAATTAAAAAAAACATCTGAAAGGATTGAGCAAGTACGTAAACTCATAAAGGAATACAAACAAATAATATTACTTGCAGAAAAGGCAGCACAGTCTGTATCGGGAGAATTTTCGGAAGGAATGGCAAAGTATTTTGATAATATAAAAAAACAGGAAGACAAATATATCAACTCTATTTTTGAAACCCCGCTTTCAAAAAGAATTGAAAAACTTTCTGACAAGATCAGAAAGGACATGGAAAAGTCCAAAACGATGTGGTCAGGAGAGCAAATAAATTCTTGGCTGGCTGCAAAGCTTGGCATTGATGAAAAGGGCATAAAAGCTATTGAGCAGGCTACACTAAAGACAATAGAAAGTATTGCAGATGAATTATTTTCAATCCGTGAAGAACGAATTGAACGGGAATTAGCACTAACAATAAAGGGATTAGAAAAAGAGGAAAACGCAGAACTTGAAGCATTACGCAAAAAGAAGGAAAAAGGGCTGATTACTGAGGAAGTTTATAACAAAAAGGAACTTGAAATACAGAAAAATTTTGCAGCCAAAAAGAACGCCGAGGATAAAAAAGCCTTTGAGAATACCAAAAAAATGAAGCAGGCTGAGTTGTGGATAAATTATGCGGCTGCTGTTGTTGGTTTTTATGCAGGGAATACGTATCCGGGAGGATGGATTGTTGCTACAGCATTGGCGGGTTTACTTGCCATTGAAGCAGGAATACAATCAGCCAATATCGCCAATCAGGAATATGTACCACAGTACGAAAAAGGGGGTTTAATTGAGGGTAAAAGCCATAAACAGGGAGGCAAAATGATAAATGTTGAAGGCGGGGAATATCATGCCATTTTCAACAAAAAAATCATGGCATCAAAAGAAAAGCTACAACTGTCCGGTACTCCTTTAGAAATTGCAAGTACCCTAAATAGTTGGGGCAATAGTGGCGACCCGTTTATTTTCAATGGATCCACGATAAAGCAAAACAAGGCTTTTATGGATGGGTTAAAATTGGGTTTTGATACAATAGAAATGAAAAATTTTGTATCAGAAAAATCAGGTAAACAAGAAATTTCATTGAAGGAAATACCTGAGATAAAGAAAATTTATCAGCAAATGAAAAAGGACGGTAAAACTATCATTTACGAAAATGGCCGTAGGGTTGAGAAACAAGGCAGTTACACCCGGATAATCAATAACTGATGCAAATAAAATTAAAAAATATAAAATTCATTTGCAGTTATACCAGTAGCGGTACCACGCATACTCAACAGGTTTTTCCCCTGTTGACAACGGGTAAAGTTGACCGGAAGCGGGAGGATTACCATGTTATAACCAATTTTAACGGTGACCTGACTTTCATAAATTCAAAAATTGAGGGTGTTTTTGATTTTGACCTGATAAAAAGTATTGAACAGGCCGATATATCAACAAAAATCAGTATTGATGTTTACGTGGACAACGTACTGAAGCATGAGGGTTATTTTTACCCATTCAGTTGCCAGTGGGATAACGACCGCTGCACCTGTATAGTCAAATTGATTACTGATGATGTTTACACTTGTCTAAACAAGTATATGGACACGCAGGAAAATATTATTGAGGGTGTTGTACCTTTCGGCCCGTATCATGTAGTAGGTGAACCTACAATGGCTGTTTTTGAGTGCGAGGAAGTACACCAAATGATTATTGAACAATTTAACCCTGTTAAATATGTATTTGATTCATCTGGTCAAATTAGCGGAACCATTGGTAATGGGTTACCATATTATTGGCCTGCTTTGGGGTATGGCCCGCCACCACAACCTAATCTTATAAGCCATTACCCTGACACCATTATCACATCTGATCATTGTTTGGGTCAAACATATAATCTAAACGCAAATAATGCACAGGTATTACGTATTGCAAGTGCAGAATATACATTATTAGATACACCAGGTATAACGATGGGGTGGTATGAGTGGGGCAATATAGGGTTTACTAATTATGGTTATAAAGTAGATGTTAAAGTAAAGACAACCTGGATAGCAGAAAAAATAATCACAGTAGATATAAACGGCTCCCCGTCATCGCCGGGTCCAAGTTGGCAGCAATGGAAGCCTTTTGCTCTCGGTAACATTGCAGCACATGTTTGGCTACGGGAACCATACTACAACAATCAAAACTATGCTTATCATTTATGGGTTAATCAAAATACATATCAGAAATTCACACTGATAAATCCATACCAAAATAATCCAAATTACGATTTCAATGTTTTCTCAGGCAGAAAGGTAACAGATATTTTGTCCTTTTTTCTTCAACAGTCCGGATGTGGGTTGACATTACAAAGTGATTTTCTTACTAATTGGGTTAACCCGGTAACAGGAGAACTTGGTAATCTGAACTACCTGAGTGTTACACCTTGCAAGGACATCAAGGCGGCAGGGACAACAACAGATATTCAACTTATTTTAAAAATGAGTATGAAGGATTTGCTGGATGAATTGACAAACAGGCTTAATTGTCATTGGTATATTGACACAGCAAACAATCATTTTGTAATTGAACATCAAATGTATTTCGATTTAGGATATACTTATAATACAAGCGTGCAGGTGACTAAGGACATTACCGGAATTATCAACAACTTTACCGGCAAACAAGAGATCGTAAAAACCAACAAATACACGTATGCGGTTGATAAAATATATAACCGGGAGAAATTTATTGAGTCACTTTTCGCCAATGCCGATTTTTATGACCGGGTAATAAAGTACAATATACAGGCAGATCAAAACGAAAAGGAATACCGATGTAATTTTATAACCGATTTATCCGGCATTATCGAATATCCTTCCAGATTTGGAGACGAGCAACCTGTACTATTATCTTTGCAGTATAATGCAGCGTTGAATATGCACGAACCTATAAATGAACCTGGGTACAGAACTGGCGACATGGTATTAAATGGCCATTTATGTTTGAGTAATACAATACCTAAATATTGGTATTATGGTCGTATGTTTTTATCCGGTACTATTGATGGTGACCAAACTACTTTTTTATCCGTCATTAAAAAACTGCTGCAAACCTTATCAGTTAAAGATTGCAATGATGATATTGATTTTGAAAACTTAGTCAAGACAAATTTAGAAACAGGAGAGATTGTGGCAATGAATTGGGATATAATTACGAGAGTTAAGGAATTGACAGTTAATGTATGAGTAGTTTTATAAACAACGGGATAAAACAACCTTTGCGGTTTTACGATTCTGTAACAAAACAGAATTACAGAAGCGCCTGGGTGTCAAAACAGAAC
Source organism: Mariniphaga sp. (assembly GCA_028702595.1). Taxonomy (GTDB): domain Bacteria; phylum Bacteroidota; class Bacteroidia; order Bacteroidales; family Prolixibacteraceae; genus Mariniphaga. The sequence goes on from JAQVON010000020.1 coordinate 17,897, forward strand.
GGGGGATTTGACGAATTTGAAGTTTTGATTTGTCCCGAAAATGCTATCGTGCCTTTTCAGGTTAGAAGAATGGCTTCGCCTTTGCCTGTATCAGTATTTAATATTTACAATATAGTAGCCGGAACATGGACCTTTTATCTTGACTTATTTACCATCATCCCGGCCCCGACAACTAATCACTTGTCAATAGTGCAGTGCGGCCCGGTTGACAACATAATATGGAACCCGTTGGCCGATTTTACAACACCCTTGCCATGTGGATTTTACTATGTAGAGGTAGGGGACGGGGTGACTACATTTTACTCAGAAGTTTTCCGGGTTATTGCAGATTTTACCGTCTCGGTACAAAATAAATTGAAGTTGCTTGACGACCCGACAGTAACAGGTGGAAATTACTATAAACCAAGCGCAACAGATACTTACATTCAACAAAAGAAACCTTTTTAATATAATAAAATGCCAGATTTAAGAGTATGCCAATTCCCACTAAAAGCGGTTCCTGCCCTGACAGATTACACTATTGTAAGCGACCTGACAGCAGCAGTTGACCAAAGATCGTCATTTGCATCAATTATCGCCCTGGAATCAGCACCACGAATCGCAGCCGATAACCTGATAAAAACAGGTACGGGCCTTGATGCTTCGGGCAATTGCCCGGCAATGAATACAACTGTTTACCTTACCGATGCTGACTTTGCGGCTGCTGGCTTGGCACGTACTGTGGTTAATGCTATAAAATTGCTTGATGCTGCCATAAATAACAATTACAACCTTCAAAATCAGTTTATAAGACTTGACCTCACCAATGCTGACATACTTGGGTTAGGCACGGCAAAATTGAAAATGGCATCACCGGGAGCTGGCAAGTTTTACAACATTGTCTGCATAACAGCCCGTAACAGTTTTGGAACTATTCCCTTTGTGTGCGGGGCAAATGGTATTGATATACGATTTGTAGGGGCAACAGATTACTTTGTACGGCTAACACAGGCTTTTGCTCAGTTAGCGGTAACAAGGCGTGATATATACAGGGGTGTTAATTGTGTTGCTCCGCTTGCAACAGGAATTGAAGTTATTGCAACAGACGGAGACTTAACCAACGGTGACGGAACAATTGAATTATTAATTGAATATCAAATATTACAAGATTTTGTAACACCCGCAGAAAACACATCGTCTTGCTGCATAGTGCCATTAACGGATACATTTACGGCTGCTGACTTGACAGCAATCTTTAACCTTGAAATAAATCACGGTTGGGCCTCACAAAACATTGCTGTAATGGTGTGGGATAATTTAAATAATTTTATTGTAGCAAATTATACCTTTGGAGATGAGGCAGGGGCAGACACGACAAACTGGATAACGATTAATTTTGGAGCCGCAATCCCCGGTACATACAGATACTTTTTAATGATTAAACCGTAATGGCTGATTTTTTAAAAATAAAATATCGAAATAGTTGTGACTTGGGGGGTTCTGTTTTCAGTAACCCATCAAATGTTTTTCATTATGTTTTATTCATAAATGGAAGTGATTTGGGAGAGCCGACATACGAAATCATTGATGAAGGACGGGAAGATGGGGACAAGAATTTTCAGGCTGATTTTAAAAAACTCACCAAAAAATTTAATTTTACTCTGCCTGTGCCTGAATATATCTATGATTGCTTAAATTATATAGCTTTACATGATTTTATCGAAATTACTTCTTTAACTGATGAGGCAAGCCGTGTATTTGATTTTAAGGTTGATCTGAAAGAGTGGATTAACAATGGTGGTATTGCGATGGTAACAGTTTCGTTTACTGTTGACTATGTGATAAATACCGGGTGTTGCAATAATGAACGTGTACCATATCAGCCATGTGTTGCCTGTGATACTGATATAACCGTTGTCGATTGGCTTGACCGATCGGATACTGTCTTTCAACAACCTTTGGCCTCCGGTGTTGACAACTGGACTACGTATCTGATTGGTGACATATCTGGCAGTACAATAATCAATAATATTTTATATTATTTTTCATTAGAGGGTAAAACGTGGATACCTTATACAGTTGAAGAAAATGCTGCAATTTGTTTTACAAAAAATAGTATTAATTATAAATTTCGATATGATGGGCAGTATTGGCAGCCGTACCAGGTATTAAAATCTGTTGTTAATTCAGGCGTAAACATTATAATAAAAGGATATTGTTTGCCAAATACTTGGGCGCATGTTTATATATCAACAAATGGTATAAATTACACGGCTACTGGTGCAATTACTAATGAAGCGGATTTTGAGCAGACGGGAGTAACGGTATCAGGTTTAACCGTAGGAGTAACATATTATTTCAAGTTTTATTTATACAATAATAATTGCAATTATGGATATTCAAATGTTGAAACCATAATTAAGACTTAAAAAAATATTGGGTTAATTTGGTTGGTAACATTATTAACTTAATATCTTAATACAATGAGTGTTAACACAACACCGACATGTCCGACTGGATGTATTTATGTCCCGCCTTCAAATGATTTTGATTTTTGTAAATCAAATATCCATCAGGGGGAGATCGAGATACTTTACATAGCCGGGCCATCGGCACAATGCTTCACATCTATAACTTCGTTGGCTGAGTGGAACGCTCGACTTTCGGAGACCAGTGTAGACCCCGATACCATCAGGCGGTTCAGGGTCATTGGTGATATGCCTGCCGCTTCCTCTACCGAAGTGCCTATCAGTTTGGGTCAATTCTTTTACACCGACAAAGATTTTTTAATTAACATCGAAGTGGAAGATAACAGCGACCTTAACTATGCGTTCATGCGGTGGATGGAATGCCAACAATTACTTAAAATATGGTACCAGACCGCCGGGGGTGACCTTTTTGGTGGTATCTGTGGTATTGACGTTTCAGTTGCTGCAAATTATGTGATTGAGAAAGGACAAAAATCAATTCACAAACAGATGTGGACATTGAAATGGGTATCTAAATTTTCGCCTGAACGGGTAATTAGCCCGCTTGTCTAAGGGACAGAGGCGGGACAGCTCGCCTCTCCCTTGTTTTTTATTTTAAAATTAAATTTTATGAAAAAGATTATTTTCGTTATTTCGTTTTTATTATTATCAACATTTAGTTGTTTTTCTCAACCCTGGCTATTATCACGTTATCACCGACAATTCTGGAAAGGTGACACGGCTCGAACAATTATTAACCCAACATATAATATAATGGACGGTAACCAGCCGTTACATTTTTGGTACGATTCGATTTATTTTGACCGGCTGAAACCAACATCGGGAACGGGATTTGCGCCTTTAGGAATTGACAGGGCAACGGGAAGAATGGATACGATACAGAGTGCAACACGATTTTATACGATCAAATGGACAGTAACACACAATCAAATTTTATATTCTTACGACACCGCAAGGCTTGTAATTGCGGCACCTGGGACAGGAAAGTATATACAGCTGTTGGCAGTTCAATCAAAAGGTAATGGGGGTGGTGGTTTTGTTGCCTATACAGGTAATACAACTGCAGATTTTATACTATCAACAGCAATAGCGGCACAATTAACAGATAACGCCTCACTACCGATAGCATCTGAAGTATGGAACAGTTTAATTTTTTCATCAGCCGCAGATTGTATCGTGGAAAACAAGGCGTTAATGTGGCAAATTCAGACAGGAAACCCGACAGGTGGGGCCCCGGGACAAACGATTGACTATTATATTACCTACATGATTGTTAATTTGTAAAAATATGTATCACAGATTTATATTTGCAATCCAAAAATATTTAAAAATGAAAAAATTTATTATCATAATATTAACATTTTGTTCATTAATAAGTTATGGTCAGAATGTTATGAGAACAGGAATATTTAACCTAATTCAGTACCATGCTGCTGACAGCACGATAACATTTGAACAATTCAAACCCGGCCCGTATTCAGTACATATAAACTGGACTGGGTTAAACGGTACTGCTGAGGTTAATATACTATGTAGCAATACTAAAAATCTGTATTTTTTAACAGTTGATCACCCCCAGTTACCTTACACCATTAGCACCGCTTCTGGTTCGGTAATATTTTACGGAGACAACTGGCCTTACTACATGATGAAATGGAGAGCGGCAAAAAAAACAGCAACAGCCGGGACAATAACTTTTAAATTAATTCATACACCATGAAACGACTAATCATATCCCTATTATTAATTTTTACCTCAATAATTTCGTTTGCTCAAAATTACGAAATTGGAGGCACAAAGTATTATGTATCTTACTGTAATTCATGCACCGGGGCTTCCGGTTGGTATATGCATAACGATACTATATTTATTAGCACGACAGCATTATCATTGCAGGGCTGGGATACAACGGACATTTTGCAGCATACTGATACATCTGTATTTTCGTTTAATAGTACACAAGCAGATACATCTGTATTTTCGTTTAATAGTACACAAGCAGATACATCTGTATTTTCATGGAGTAGTGAGAATCTACAAGGGCATGATACCAATTGGGTGATTAACATGAAACAGGATAGTGTTTGGGACTTAATAACAGCAACAAATGCAGATATAGACACATTAACTAATAGTAATGTAATAGCAATTGGCAATATTACGGCTGATACACTAAAAGGATACACAGCCGAGCAGCTACACTTTGCGACAATTTATGATACTACTATTCAGACTTTTGCAAGTACCACAAAGGCATATCCGTTAACATTTAACTGTAATGGAGCAATTTATGGAATAACACATACCGCTGGGGATAGTGTAATTACGGTTGCAAATTCAGCTACATATAAGTTTCTTGTTTCTTCTATTGCAGATATGACGGTTGGCACAAATGGTAAATTAGAAATTTGGTTCAGGCTTAATGATATAGACGTGCCTTATAGTAATACTATTGTAAACATTCCTTCAAGTGTTGAAACAACGTTGGTGGTTGAGATGATATTAGTATTGCATGCGGGAGATAAAGTAAAATTAATGCGCCGGGCTTCTGATACAAATGTAAGGATTTTATTTACCACAAAAGGGACTTCTCCGGTACGTCCTGCAACTCCTTCAAGTATATTAACAGTCTTAAAAGTAAGTAAATATCATTAGATAAAATACATTTTAAATTAAATAACTTATTATGAAAAATTCTAATTTTTTGAACCTGAAACTTTCTGATTTTTGGAAAGGTTTGATTGTTGCAGTTGTAACGACAGTATTGGGCATGGCATACAAACTCATCGAAGCCGGACAGTTCCCGTTGACGTGGGCAGTTTGGAAACCTATTTTATTAGCAGGACTTGGGGCCGGAATTGCGTACGTGTTAAAAAACCTGTTCACCAATTCAACCGGTGAAGTTTTGAAATCAGAGGCAAAATGAACAATAAGACACGAAATCAAATATTTGTAGCTGTTGGCGTGGCTGTAATTGTAAACATTCTTACGGCATTTAGTACATTTTATAGCCGTTCAACAGAAACAAGTTTTGAAAGCAATCAGAATACAAAAGATATTCAGGAATTAAAAACACAATGCGATAAAAAAGCAGACCGTGGTATGTTGCTGAATATTGAAGACAAATGGGATAAAAGATTTACAAGGCTGGAAGACAAAATTGACAAGATATTACGGAGATGATTAGTATATTTCTTTTGATATGTATTACAGCCTTAATTGTTTTTATTTTCCAGTTTTTTATTGACTTGTTTTTTTATGAATTTAAAAAAATGATAGTCAAAAGATATAGTTATTTTTCATGGTTTAGCAAATTCCCGTGGGATATTAGAATTTTAATCTGGCTACAAAAACAATTCAACCGATGGATCAGGTAATAACAGTTGAAAATTGCAAAAAGTTAGCAAAGAAATTAGGTTACAAAATATTTGAGGATACTGTAAACATTTGGGGTATACGTACACCAAAAGGTGCAGGATTTAATGATTTTCTACTTATATGGGGTTCGTTAAATGGTATGTATCGGGAAGTTTTTGGCACGTGTACAACAGAGCCAAGTGCAGGATATGTTGAGACCTTAATGGCTTCGGGCAAAAGCAACAAAAACGGTATCTTTGTTTTGAAAACAGGACAATATATTAACTGCTGGAAGAAGGGACTACATAAAGGAAAATATCCGGCATTGGTCCAGGCACCGACTGCAAAATTTGTCGGGTATAGAAAAAAGACAGACGAACCTGAGAATTACTACTCAGGTAAATTATGGTACGATGTGGAAGGGTTGAACTTTCATAGCACCAAACCCGACTATGAGCGTGACAATATCGGGGGATTTTCGGAAGGTTGCATAGTTCAACATAATTTTGACAATTTTAAGGATATAACAATTCCTTTCATTTACAACTTTCCTGAGCTGTACAGCTTTACCCTTGTGGATTTACAAGCATTGATTGACTTGTAAAATTCTATCTTTTTAACAATTTTTAAGAAAATATTTCGCTGAGTAGTTGAATTTTGGACTATTTTAGCAGAAAAAATATAAAAATTATGGAATGGACAACCGAAAAGCCAAAAGAAATTGGGTTATATTTTAGGAGTAATCCAGTATTACAAAAGGATATTACACAACAAACCGTCTATTTGAAAGATGGTAAATTAATGACACATCACCCACAAAATGATGACAGTAAGCTCATAAATGTTGAGGATATGCCGGATAAATTTCTTTGGTTTAAAATACTAGATCCACCACATTATAAAAAAAGTTACCATGAAACGCCACATCAGTAATTTTTATTGGCGATAATGGTCAGCGTAGCGAAACGTATTCATCCCTAACGATGGGCATATGTTTTCGGTTTGCCCACACGAAATTGTCAAAGTACCGGAAACCAGAAGGCAAACTGAAATATATGCCGTGTTAGTTGTCTGGTGCGGCAATTAACACAGAACTACAATAAAAGCACTGAATTAGTAATTTATTTTTTTGCGGGGACTTTTTATGAGAATTTTAAATTTATACGCTGGCTTAGGAGGTAACAGAAAATTATGGGAAAACTGTGAGGTTACAGCAGTTGAATACAATGAAAAAATTGCAGATGCTTACAGTAAAATGTATCCCCATGATAGTGTTATTGTTGGAGATGCTCAGGAATATTTACTTAAACACTTTAGAGACTTTGATTTTATTTGGGCTTCGCCACCTTGCCAAACAAACAGTAAAGCAAGATTTTGGTATTCGAGAAACAGCACAAGATGTTTACCTAAATTACCTGATTTAACACTTTACCAATACAAGATATTTTTAGAAAAGTTTTATGATGGGCTCTGGGTAATTGAAAATGTAATTCCTTATTATGATTTTTTAATTAAACCAACGGCTACAATAGGGCACAACGCATTTTGGGCAAACTTTAATATCACCAAAATTGAAGCTCCAAAAATTGATAAGCTGTTTAAAAGAAATACCCTAGCAGAAGTAGAAGCAATTAAAAAATGGCTTGGTATTGAAATGGAAGGAATAATTTATTCTAATACACATTCGCCAACCCAAGTTTTAAGAAATTGCGTTCATCCGGAAGTAGGTTTACATATTTACAAATGTGCTTTCTCAAACGGTTTTGAAAAAACCGAAACGGGCAGGGCTTTTAAAAAATACGGTCAATTTGCCGCAAATGTTAATTAGAGCTTCACCGCTTGTTGCTAACGAGTGTATAGGTACACTTTTTAACAATTTTTAAGAAAATATTTCGCTGAGTAGTTGAATTTTGGACTATTTTAGCAGAAAAAAATAATGCGAAGTTATATGCTAACTTAGATGCACGATAGGCATCTATAAAAATTACGGATATGAATACAATAGAGAAAATTGAAAATGGACACTTTAATTTAAGCGAATTTAATGAAGAGCAAATAAACTTTATTAAAGGACTTGTAAAATTTGCATATAATGATGGTTATGAAGAATGTAAGACTGAAATTAAAGATAAGATAACGACTGCAATGGAAAATGAAGATTAGTAATTTTTATTGTTCCTAATGATCCGGAGGGGCGGCAGCCAATCCCCGGCTCATTGTGGGTAAAGGCATTGCGTTCAACGTAGCGCAAATATAAGAAGTGGGCTAACAACAGACGGTTCAGTTGTCAAAAACAGGGAGCTTAATCATTGAAGGGCTACCATAGAAGGGTTCGACTCCCTTGCCCACTTCTTATATTTGTTGTTATGTAATCGTTTTAATGTTACATAACGGTGATGCTATGAAAAGTAGCGGATTTAAAAGCAGTAACTTATCAAACGAGATGAATTTAATTAATAGTACAAACCTTGCAATTAACACTAAAACCGCTATTTTTTATAGCATGTGTTAAGCGCAGTTAATATTTTAACAATGAGTAATTTAATCAATAAAATTAGACGTACACAAATGATTGCTGGCGAAAATGCAGTAATCGAAAGTTTAAGAGCAAAAGGTTTCGATTGTGGAATCCCTGAACTAAATGAAGAATTTAAACCTATGAACAAATTTCCAAGACAAGCAAAAGGTGAAGATTTTAGTGTGCCTGTTTTGGTTTTTGATGAAAGCGATACTGATTTTTGCGAAATAGGACATTATAATTTTGATACACAAAGTTGGTCGCATTTCGGTGAAAACTCAATGAAACTTATTTGTTGGTGTTACTTACCAAATCCCAAAGAGTTTTTAAAATCTAAAAACTGGACTTCTGTCGAACACGATGGATATCGCCCTTAATTGCACATAACGGAGGCGGGTGTGGTTATGTAATTTAACTGAATTGAAACTAAAAACTATACACATGAAAGAATTAATAAAAAAACATTTTGAAAGCAAAAAGGATGATAAGTTCTTTAAGTCGTCCGTACAGTACTACATTGAATCGGGAAATGTAAGCGGCAGTTTTTTTATGACATTAAAGGAGATGATGATTGAATATCACAAACAGCAAGTTAAATTATTAACTACACCCGCTGTTGGCAATAGTGCCGAACAGTACGAAGCCAGCAGGGTTATGTGTGATATATGTATGCACAAATGGGTTGCGGTGCGTCCGGTTGGGACATCTAATCTTGAGTGTCCAAACTGTCATAGGGTTGGTGGATTCGATGAGATTATTTAGGCATTGTTGCCAACGTTAAAAGGCTTTGCGTTAGTGCCGTAATTGAAAAACCTAATGCTCATTAAATTACAAAAGTTGATATGAAAAACGAAAGTTCAAAACAAGTACAAAAGCAGGCATTACGCAAAACCGATGTTAGCGGTAGTTACATTCGGATTGAAATTGTAGATTATTTCGGAACTAAAAAGGTTATTGAAGTAAAGCCTTATTTTGACAAACAGCAGTTAACGGAGATTGAATTTTTAAATGCAATACGCTTATTAGAAGAAGAAAAAAATAAGGCGACTTATGCGTTTGGGTAATTACCGCTAACGAGTGTATAGGTACTACTTTTAACAATTTTTAACATTTTATTTCTTGACTTTTATAAACATTTGTTTATCTTTGTAGCAAATTGTAACGAAGTATGAACAAAAAAAACAGAAATAATCGTAACCAGGCTATCATTGTTTGGTATGATAGCGAAATAACAGACAGGCGTTCCTGTGATATAATACAGGATATAGCTGACGAATACGATGTTGACTTTTACACCGTGCAGCGGATTTTATCTGCTGCTGGAAGATTAAAAAAACGAAATAAAAAAACAGCATGACCAAAACAATTAACACCTTATCTATTTTTGCGATTGTTTTTTCAGTTGCATTTATGGCATTAAAACCCGATACGCCAAATAAGACTATTTTAAGCCCTGCTAATGAACCCAAACCCGCTTCTGGTATCTTATTCCAAACAAGGGGTGAAGTTGCGGCAGAAGCCAGAAAAAACGGCTTTACACGCATATATTGCCATTATCTTAAAAGTATCTGTTCAGAATACCAAGTTCCCGTTAATTTAGTAATGAACCTAATTTATTGTGAAAGCCGTTTTGATTCAACGGCTAAAAGTAAAAAAGGTTGTCAGGGTTATATGCAATTAAACCCTATCAATACAGGCGGAAAAACATTAACACCGGCAGATAACTTACTTTGTGGGGTTGCTTTTTTATGGTCACTACATAGAAAATATGGCAACTGGCGGGATGCTATCAATTTTTACGGCAGTGGTTACAGAATGAATTGCAGTGAAAAATATATTAACTTTATCATCAATGGGTAATCCGTACTACACATACCCGACACATGGAAAGCATAAAAATATGTATGGTATGATAATATTTACTTATTGCGGGAAGGTTGAAGTAATTGACGAAAACAAACCCTTTGCACTATTGCAGCCAAAATATGATTTACTGAAAAATGAACCACGTTTTAAATGCGGTAAACTTGAATTAAAATATTATATACCATGACTGAAACACAATATGAGATGAATACACCCGGACATCCTGCCTATTCTGAGGAAAAACAGGTACAAATTGAATTTTGTACAGAGTGTAAAACCTATTTCCGTAACGGAATTGAAATAAGTTTTAGCGAAGTGTTGAGTTATGATGTTATTGAAGTTCAGATACTTTGCAAATATTGTAAATAATAAAATTTTTTAAAAAATTAATAACGTTTTGCGGCTTGGCGGTCGTTTTAATGCCGCCAAACCGCTGTTATGGGCAGTAGCGGTTTATTAACAACAAATTTAATTAGAATGAAAAAATACGACATAATTTATGCAGACCCAGCTTGGCAATATGATAGTGGAAGAAGCCTTGCAAAAAAAAGTTTATTAGATGGTGTTTCTAATGAGCATTATGGAACTATGACTATTGACGAACTAAAAAAATTGCCTATCAAAGATATAGCAAATGAAAATTCACTTTGCTTTATGTGGCTTGTAAGTCCAAAAGTAGATTTAGGGATTGAGGTATTAAAAGATTGGGGATTTACTTTTGTTACAATAGCTTTTATATGGCATAAACAAAGAACAAATCTAGGTTATTATACTATGAGTGAATGTGAAATTTGCGTAGTAGGGAAAAAAGGAAAGATACCTACACCAAGAGGAAGCAGAAACGAAAGGCAATTTTTGTCTGAATTAAGAACTAAACATTCGAAAAAGCCTGACGAAATTAGAAACAGAATAAACAAAATGTTTCCTGAACAAAATAAAATAGAACTTTTTGCAAGGCAACGGTATGAAAATTGGGATGCTTGGGGAAACGAGGTCGAAGGGTCTGTCAATTTAGAGCAGTATCGTAGCTATTGCCCATAACGAGTGTATAGGTACCACTTTTTAACAAATTTTAACTTTTTAATTCAAAATATCAAAAAAAATTAGTATATTTTTACAGCATAAACCAAAAAACAAAACTATGAACAAAATCGAAAAAATCGAAGAAACAGCATTGGTAAAAGTTATCAATGACGGCGGACTGGCTATTGAAGAAGGAGAAACTATAAAAGCCAGTTATCAGCCATTTTTGGAGCAGCTTGCCGAAATTCAGGAACAGGCAACAAAAATCAATTTTGAAAGTCCGGCAGCTATTGACGAGACGATTGCCCGTGAATTACGATTAAAGACTGTAAAAATCCGTACTGGTGCAGCCAAAATAAAAGATGATCGCAAACGTGGTTATCTTTTAAAAGGCAATTTGGAACAGGCAGCATATAATCTTATTGCCGCCTCATGTGCAGTAACAGAAAACGCCTTTAATGATGTGGAGAAAGCCCGTGAAATTACAGAAAAGAAGAGAATCGAAGCCCTGAAGCTGGAACGCACGGCAAAACTTACAGAAATTGTAGAGGATCCCGAACAATACAAAATATTTCCACTTGGCGAAATGTCAGAACAGGCATGGGATGATATGTACACCGGTCTGGTTGCAACAAAGAAAGCGAAAGAAGAAGCAGCCGCCAAAGCAGAAGCAGAAAGGTTGGCTAAACTGGAAGCTGAAAGAATTGAAAACGAAAAAATCAGGCTTGAAAATATCAGGCTGCAAAAGGAAAAAGAAGAAGCCGAATTGAAAGCCAAAGCCGAGCGTGACGCAGCAGAAAAGAAACTTGCAGATGAACTGGCAAAAGCCGAAAATGCACGTAAAGAAGCGGAAGAGAAGGCAACAGCCGAAAAGAAAGCCATTGAAGAAAAGGCACGTATTGAACGGGAAAAGGCAGAAGCGGCAGCACTCAAACTGAAAGCAGAAAACGACCGTAAACTGGCAGTAGAAAAAGCGGAAAAAGACCGTATCGCAAAGGAATTACAAGCTAAAAAAGATGCTGAACTGAAAGCAGAACAAGAAAAACAAGCAGCAGAAAAAGCCAGGTTATTAGCGGAGAAAGCGGCAGCAAAAGCACCTGACAAAACTAAACTTAATAAGATGATTATTGACGTTAAATTAGTGGCGGCACAGGTTACAACACCTGAGGGGCTTGAGGTTGAAAAACTCATTTTCGCAAAATTCTCATCATTCAAAATTTGGGCCTCAAATGAAATAAACAAATTATAACATGAATCAGGAAAAAGTAAAAAAAACAGTCATCCAGTTGTATGAACTGGTAACTGAAAACGAAGCACCCGAACCTCAACCAGTCAATTTATCGGCAGAAGACAAAGAGGGAATATCCCAACTATTTAGGGTTTTATTCGACCAATCTGGTAAATACCGGAGAAAAGATATTATTGACCTTTCGGAGAAATTGCAACTCCCAGATGAATTTATAAATGAACTTATTATTGATAACAGGCCGGAGCAAGTAAATTTATTCGATTTATGCAAAAAACATTTTGAAACGTGTATATCTTATCCAGCTTTTGGAACCGGAGTTGGCAAAGATAATGTAGTATGCTGTGACTCTTACGTACAAATTTAAAAATACAAACATGGAAACAAAAAACATAATCGCTGCATTGCTTAAATTTCAGTCAGAATTAAAGCAGCCACAAATGGAAACGACCGTTAAAGTAACGATGAAATCAGGGGGATACTACACATTCAAATATGCCGACCTCTCAACAATAAATGATGCAATCAAAGAGCCATTATCTAATAATGATTTATGCTACACACAGATTTTTTGCATCATTGACGGGAAACCCTGTCTTAAAACAGTTCTTATGCACACGTCAGGGGAAAGCATTGAAAGTATTATTCCGCTTAACTTCACAGGCACAGCACAGGACAGAGGGTCAGAAATAACCTATTTTCGCAGGTATCAGTTATCCACAATATTAGGTATAATTGCCGATGAAGATACTGACAACAACCATAGCACACAAGAAAAATCGGAAGGGTTTGAGAAAGAAAAAAAACAATACCCCGAAGATAACCGCCCATGGCTTAACTCAAAACAATTTGACTCTGCCATTATAAGAATTGAAGCCGGGGAAACAAACCTAATTGATGATATTGCGGCACAGTTCCGCATGAAAAAAGAATATAAAGAAAAACTAAACTCATTAAAAAAATAACAATGGAAACAGCAATTTCGACACTCAGCCAATTACCGCTTACAAAAGAACAGCAAAAAAGTTTTTCTCAGAAACTCACAGAGGAAATTATATCCGGTGAAGTTGACCCGATAAAAGCAGAAATATTACTAAAATCATTGGAGGAAACAATAAAATCAGTCCGGGGAAACATAGAAATAAAACGTATTGTAGTGGATGAAGTGGAACGCAACGGGAATAAGGTTGAAATGTATGGGGCAGAAGTTTCAGTTAGTTCACGAAAAACATATATGTTTGAAAGTTCAGAGGACAGTGAATGGGAGCAACTTGATTCACAAATAAAATCCCTAACCGAACGTAAAAAGGCCAGGGAAACATTTTTAAAGGCTATCCCAGGCACCGGAACTGTTGACCCGAATACCGGAGAGATAATAAACGCACCAACATACACCGCTGCACCAGTTATCACGGTAAAATTCAAATAATGCCAGAAATCGAACTTACATATTACGGTAAAGTGGAAAATGGCAGGATGCGTATTGCCAACCGCAAACAGATGGATGCTGATATACGTTGTTATGAAGGTAAGCGTATTTCTGTGACTATCCGAAGGGTGTACAAGCGTAGATCTGACAATCAGAACAAATTTTTACACGGAGCCGTTTTCCCCATTGCCCGGACCGCTTTTTACGATACAGGTTTATTGCTTACATTGGAGGAGGTCAAAGACTATTTTAAGGCTAAGTTCCTTCAATACGACCTTGTTTCTGAACATGGAGAAATATTTGAGGGAATGGTAAAGCCGACCCATAAATTAAGCACAACAGAGATGGAGGAATTTATTGAGAATATCAGAATCTGGTGCCGGGAAAACCTGAATTGTGAAATTCCATTACCGAACGAACAAACATCAATAGCATTCAAATGAAACGAAAATATATCCCCGTAATTGGCCTGTATTGGCTATTCTCAGGCATTATCAAACAAGAAATGGAGGAAAGCGACCCTGCAATAATAGCAAGCCAGGTCTGCTTAATATTTATAATTCTTGTAATTTTATTTGTTTTCTGAGAAAATTGTAGTATATTTGCAAAAGCAATTCAATTAGTCCAATGAACTCAATTTTAACAATCATTTATTTAAAATAAGGCTTACCGGGGCCGCCGTTCCTTCCATTTCGTTGGATTGAATTGCTCCGGCGGTTCCCGACTAAGCCATTTTGGAGAGCACCAAGATGGATGTATTTTCATTAAGTCGCAAATGGTTTGATTTCTGTTTTGATAATCCGGATAAAATAAGTCCTAATCATGCAGCCCTATACTTTTTTATTATTGAACATTGCAACCGTCTGGGATGGAAAGAAAAATTTGGGTTGCCAAATGAAATGACTAAGGAAGCAATCGGCATAAAAAATTACAGGACATTCAAAAAAACATTCGATGATTTAATTGAATGGGGGTTTATTATCCTTATTGAAAAAAGCAAAAACCAGTATTCTGCAAACATTATTGCTATTGTACAAAATACAAAAGCACATACAAAAGCATCTACCAAAGCATTAGACAAAGCAATACATAACCACGTACCAAAGCAAAGCCAAAGCATTGTAGGTATAGATATACAAGATACTATAGAACCTAATAACAATATAACTAAACCAAAACCAAAACCAAAACCACCCAAAGAAGAGATACCCGAAATTTTTTACAAAATATCGGATTACTTTTTTGAAATAAAATCTAAGAGAAGTCCTGACCTTATGAAGTTGGTAAAATATAAACCGAACAGATATAAATGGGCTAAGGCTCTCTTTGACTTAAAAAATATTGATGGGGCAGAAATATACCAGATAAAAGCCGTATTGAAATTTTCCATAACAAACGAGTTTTGGCAAAAACAAATAATATCTTTGGCCGGAATCAGGACCAAAGGGAAAAACGACTTATCAAAATTTGCTAATTGCCTTAATGCTGTTCCTGTAGAAATGATTACTCGCTACAAAAATGGACAATTTGGCACTGCCAGTCCCAAAAAAACCACAGGCATACAGCCATACAAAGAAGAAGTATACATTAACGAGCATACCGGCAAACCATTTACACCGGAGGAACTGGAAGCCAACAAAATCAGGACAATGGAAATATTAAACAGGTTCGGAAAGTGAAGCAAGAAAACATAAATATGATCGAAAGGCACGTATTGGGCACCATCCTAATGCAGCCTGATTTACTCGCCTCAGCCATAACCACAATACGGCCTGACACATTTTCCATTATTGAAAACAGGAAAATATACGATTCACTGGTTAATGTTTATCAATCAGGCCTTGACGTTGATATAATCAGCATTGCCAACGAATCTAAATATGATATAGAATACATTGCTCAGTTGTTAAATGAAGTTAATCCAGACTTTGAATTATCAACAGCCTGCATGGTACTAAATGAGTTTTCGCAGATACAGGCACTTAGTAACCTATCTGCCGAGATACAGGCAAAAATAAAGTCAATGGACCCGCTGGATATATGCCAATGGTTAAGTGGTGAAATTGTCCGGATTGGAACAAATCAAGATGTAAAATACTTATCTTTTTCTGAAAATATTGAGGAATTCAGAAAGTTCATAAATGACAGAATTTCGGGTGAAATATCAGGCACTAAGACAGGAATAAAATTATTTGATATGTTTTCCGGTGGTCTGCAAACATCAGATTTGATTATAATTGCAGCAGAGACCAGCCAGGGGAAAACATCGCTCGCACTCAATATCATTGCAAACATTGTAAAAATTAATATACCTGTTTTATTTATCAGCCTCGAAATGGGTAAAATGCAGATTGTTGGCAGAATAGTAAGTTCAGAATCAGAATTATCATTCAAAAAGATGTCAACAGGTGGATGTTCGGATATTGAATTGCACCAAGTTGAGGCACACATGGAACGAATAAAAGATAAGCCGTTATTCATAGCAGAAAGCCGATCATCGAAACTAAGCGATATATGCAACCTGATACGCATACACAGGGCAAAGTTTGGTATACCTGGAGCAGTAATTGACTATCTACAATTAATTTCAGGAGAGAAAACCAAACGGGAGGAGGAAGTTGGCCATATAGCAAGAACATTAAAAAATATTGCAAAAGAACTAAATATTTGGATTATTGCCTTATCACAATTACGTAGGCCAACAGCAGGGCAGACACACTACCCGACACTTTCACGGCTCAGGGATTCGGGACAGATAGAGGAGGCAGCGGACATAATTATGTTCATAAATAGACCGGAGGCATACCCAGGTAACGAGAGCAAGGAAGATATAACCTTTGATGACGGAAGTAATGCGACAGGAATGGCAGAAATCATTATTGCAAAAGGTAGGAACATTGGGACAACAAAATTTAAAATGAGATTTTTTAACAACATAACTAAATTTACTAATTATCATGAAGAAGAAAACACAGATTTTATATATGATGGAGGTTCATTCTAAGTATATGATTTCAGAAACCATAAAAGAAATAAACATGTTGTTAAAGTATGTAAAGGATGCAGAAAATGGATATTGGAGAGATTTTTTTATAAGCAAAATAAGATTCGAGAAAGAGAACATAAAATTTTACACAAAATACCTGAACCATGAATAAAAAACAAAAATCAAATATTACGCTTCCAGTCGAAAGATGGGATGCGGAAGATTGGTTAGGCGAAAATAAAGACATTTGGAATCATCCGAAAATTACAGACAGAAATGATAAAGAAAGCTATGAAGTCGCTGATTTAATGGCTGAATTTGCAAACAGTATAATTAGCAATATTCAGCAAAAATCAACAGAACTAAAAAAAGAAAACGATAATAAGGATAAATCCAAGCCGGTAATAATTTCTGTTTGTGGAGCTGATAGGTGTGGAAGTTTATGTGGCTATTGCGAACATATAGAGAAATGCAAATTACACCAACTATTCGGAAAACCCGAACAGTTGTAAATAAGTTTAACAGATAAAACCAAAAAAATCCTTTAACATTCTTTAACAAATAAAACCTAATCAAATGAAAACAATTACGAAATTTAAGGCTATTGACGGTATTGAATTTACCAACAAAAATGAATGTATAAAATATGAATTACTTATAGATAGAGTAAATTCGATTATGAACACGTTACCAAAACATCCTGATTCATGCGATTTTGCAAATGGTAGTGGTTATTTACAACACGACAAAACCATACTTAAAAACGCAAAGGTTGCTTTGTTGAAGATTTGTAAAGAGTATATTGACCACAAGTGGATACAAATAAACATTGATGATGACAGCATTCATCCTTCATATGTTGGTCGGTTGCTTGATGATTATGGAATTAAGCCATTAAACAGCGCATGGTATAGGTTCCAGTGCATTGACTCTAATCTGAGAGAATGGGGGCAGCCTTATTACGCTAATTATCCAGAAAAAGCCACACAGAAGTGTATTTCATAATTAGCAACCAATATCCGAGGGCTTGCATTATTAACATTCTTAATCAAAAAATTATGTTTAGTTTATTAAAAGATTTTCAACATGTTTCAAGCGAAACAGAAGCATGGTTGATTGCAGTAATATTTATGTTTGTATGAATTGTAATAGCAATTCTTCTGTGGGTATTGATTTCTGAACACCCTAAAATCAAAAGAGACACCTATTTTCACGGTCAAATTGATGCTATTCGTGGCATCATAAAATGGAAATTAGAAAGAAATAAAGATGGTGAAGAAGTTTGGATTGAGGTATCAGATAAAGATTCTTGATTGCCTCCAATGATTCGTTAACATTCTTTAACAAATAAATTCATCCATTTGCAGAAATTTAGTATATTTTTACAGTCATAATTAAAAATTTATAACCATGAAAGCAGATGATATTAAAAACACAGCATTTTATAAAAGCTTATCGGAACTATCGAATAGTGAAAGAGGAATTATGTTTGAAAAACACGATACAGAGATAGAAAAAATATTGAGTGTAAAACTTGTAAAACATTCATATACGGAACTTGGTAAAATAAAAACAAATAATCCAATGATTTCATATCAAGAAAATTGGGGAAGTTTTACAGGCTCGCTAATTGCACTGATGGAATTTGTACCGCAGTAGCATTACACCTTTTGAAATACTAAACTATCAAAATACATGAAATTATGAACAAAGAACAGAACTTAAATGAACCACAGAACCAGCAATTAAATATAGATGGTGTTGGCGGTTCGGTGTTTATTCAAGAAAAAATATGGGATAAACATTCAAAATTTGTTAGTGGTGAATTAAATAATTTACAGCATTGTGCAGGAACAAATTTAATGCACAGAGTAGAATTTAATAACGCATTAGATGAGTTAATTCCAAGTATTGAAGATGCTGGCATAATTGCTGTTAAAATATCAGAAATGGTAAAACCAGAAATGTCATCACATGAACAAGCATATTTTATTGCAGGTTTTCAAGAATGCATTAAATGGCTTCTTTACACTGACCGCTAACGGCTGCAAATATAAAATCGGTGGGGATTTAATGAACCACCGTATCAAATTGAAATAATGTTTAATCGAAGCAGATGGGCTAAAAATTGCACTGTAACCCCACTGTTTTATATTTGTTGTTATGGTGCGTTCTTATTATGATTAAAAAACTTGAAGAATGTAATGTTGGTGATTTTGTAAGAATATGGTGTATTGGAACATTATGCTGGGATGATGAAGTTGTTAAAATTGTCGAAAAAGGCGTATTAATAACAGTTCAATATCAAAGTGGTAAAACTGGCAGATTTTCATCAGGTGCTGAATGTAAGGTGCTATCTTTTTAAAATGCACCATAACGTGTTGCAGCTATATTTAGTTGCGGATTTAGAATTACAAAACTTTAAATTAAGATAAAATGAAAATAGAAACAGAAAACTTGAATGAACCTCAGAAACAGCAATTGAATATAGCCGATGTTAGGCAACGTATTATTGATTATACAAATTGGTTATCAAAACAAAACCTAATGATATGTGAAGGTGTAGATGGGTATACATTTCGTTCATCAATGATAGGTGGTAAAAAATATTCAGCAGAAGAGTTATACGACAAATTTGTTTCTGAATATGTTGCCTAACGAGTGTATAGGTACCACTTTTTAACAAATTTTAACTTTTTAATTCCAAATATCAGAAAAAATTAGTATATTTTAGCAGCATGAAAAAAATCATATCTTTTATAGAATTTCTGGGTGTATTATTCTGCTACTTTGTTCTATGTATAGCTGAAATATTCAGCAAACAAAACCTGAAAAAAATATGGGATTTTATCACGGATATTCTGATTGTAATAATAATTTTTGTAATTATTGCAATGGTGTACTTCACATTTTCTGGTTGCTCATTAGAAAAACGCCAAGCGTATCATTGCTTACGTTGTCCAGCACATGACAGCATTATTACAAATCATTCTGTAATTGTCAAGGACAGCATTATAACCATTCCGGCCGATATGGCTTGGTTAAGAATGTACTTATCATGCGACAGCCTGTACAACGTGATTGTGAAGGATACGGCAGGCAAAAACGGGACCAAGACAGTAATCAAATGGAAATTACAAGACAATATCATAACGGTGACAGCCAATGTTGATTCTGGGGCAATTATAGCCCGATACGTGAACGAACATATCAGTATGATATCAAGTAGTCACAAAGAGAAAACCCCCTCTCAGAACACGTTTAAATCATTTCTGCAATGGTCAGGGGGTATATTGTGGTTATTACTGATAATCGGTACAGTAATTTTTATAATTAAAAAAACATAAAAAATGATAACTGGAAAAACAAAGGGATACGCCGTTATGAGCGAAGACCTTAATGGGTATTCAATTTCAAATATAAATATTGATGTGTGTAAACAATATTGCAGAGGAACAGATGTTGTAGTTGAGTGGTTGCCTGTAGTGTATGGATTTACGATAACCTTAACTTGGAATAAATTTTATAAATTAAAACAATTTCCATATATAAGAAATATTCCGCACCTGCATTTATCCATATCAAAAGAATACAGACATATATCTGGGAAAATTGTTTATAGAAATCCAAAAAAAGACACACCATGAAAACATATTTTGTTGAGTGTACCGTAAAATACAGATTTGATGAAGCAGAATCAAAAGGCATCGAAGGTGATGAATCGTACACATATATTATAAATGCGCTTTCAATTCGGGGTGCAAAAGAAAACGCAGTTGTAATGGCACAAAGGGATATTAAAAATGATTTTTTAGATGACGAACACATCAGCTATTATGATATTTTAGGTGTTGATATAGAAGATTGTTATGAAACAAGTGATGACGCACGAATTTAAATATTAATAACATGACACAGCGAGAACTATTAATTGATTTTTTGTCTGATTATTTCGGGGTTGAAAATTTAGACGAAATAGATGTTGAGAAAATAGACGATTATTTAACGTCAATTGCAATAAAATCAAATACTGATTTAGAATACAATTTGCCGTCAGCAGAACACATAAAAAGATGGTATCAATTATTGGTTGGGATAGGAGAAGAAGAAATGCACAAAGACATGAAACAGTTATGCTGGTTTATAAAACAAGGCAATGAATAAGCAAAGACAACAAGGATTTTATTGGGTTAAAATCGCAAATAATGAATGGATAATTTGTTACTATTCTGGTGTGGTATGGGTTCATCAGGGATGTGCGTATAATGATGAAAATTTCAAAGAAATAGACGAAAACATAATTAAAAGGTGACATGCAAGAAACAGCAGACAGAATAAGAAAATGCCTTAAATATGCAGGCTTTTCGAATAGGAAAGTGTCTATAAGATGTTTAGGAAGCTATCAAATAAAAGTAATTACCAAAAATATGCCAGATTATCAGGTTGAAATGGTAAAAGAAACGGTAAAAAACATTTATTACGATAAAAAACATGGATGGTTAATTTGTTGGGTAAATAACTATTGTTTGCCGATGGAAAGCGGAGAATATAAATGTATGTGTTTTGCCCCGCATCAAACAGAAGTATATTGTAATTATAGAAACACAAAAAGGGGCAGTGTGTGCCAATTTAACAATAAATCATAATGACAATATCAATAGACCCAAGTATCCGCAATGTAGGCGTATTTGTCGGTGACGGCAGGCGAATTGTCGAATGTCACACGATTAAGGCTGACAAAATCGAAGAAACGGAAGATAAAATTGCCTACATCTGGGAAAGAATATCGGGAATAATTGACACGTACCAAATTAGGACAATGGTTATTGAAGAAATGAATTATTATACCCGTAAAATGTCATCCGGTATCAGTATCAATGTCGAAAGTCTGATGAAATTAAACCGTGCATGTGGTGCTATTGAAGCGATTGGATTAGAAAGGGGAATGAAAATCATATTTTCACCGGCACACAAAGAAACTAAAGATTTTCAGGGAAAAATTGTATTGAATTACTGGCCTGAGTTAAAAAATGAATCAGAACATGTCAGGGCTGCGGCTCTGCATTATATTAAAAAAATACTGTAAAATGAATAGAAAAAAAGCCGACTTATTGGCAGCACTCGGATATAGTGATAAAGAAAGAAATGGTTATAAAAAATCTCAATTAACTAACAAACAAAAAAAAGCAAGGGCTGCAAATAAACGAGCAAAACAATCAAGGAAAAGAAACAGGTAGCACTTCATTATATCAAAAACATAATCAAATGAAACCAAAAACCAAAAACCATGAAAACAATTAAAAACGACTATTGTATTCGCCAATTTGTTGGCAGCGATACATTAAGGCCAGCAATGGCTAAAGTGAATTTCCAAGATGGGTATTTGTATTCTACAGATGCTTATATAGCTGCGAAAATCAAAGCAGATTTATGTGTGCATAATTATATTGAGGTTGAAAAATACCCAAATGTGAAAAGAGTTTTTATTGAACATAAATCTATTGAAAAGAAAACTGTAACCGTTGACACTCTTTTTAACGACCTAATGAGAATCGAATGTTGTTTTAAACCAAAAATGATTGACTGCGATAACTGCAATGGTGATGGTGTTTTCACTTGCGAACATTGCGGCTCCGAATATGATTGCAAAGAATGCGGAGGGACTGGAAAAACAAAGAGTAATGAACTTGAATTAACAAACGAACACGATTGTTTTTTATTCAACAAAAAATATAAGCTTAAATATTTGGATTTAATTATCAGAACTGCTGTTTATACAGGTGTAAAAGAGATTAAAATATCAAATTCAAAAGGCACAAACGGAACTCTTTTTTCTGTTGGAGGCTTCTTTATATTATTAATGCCATTATATTCTTAAAAATGAAAACCAAAACGATAAAAAACCGCATTCAGGAAGTCAACATGTTATTATACCAGATACACAGGGACTTACTTATTGATTCAATAGACCCCGAACAAGCCGAGATACTTATTTATGAGATAGACAAAATACAGGAACAGGCTAAAAACATTGAGCTAATTTTGAAGGAAAGGGCGAAGCTGTGAATAACCACATTTACATATTGATTGGGTTTGAGGAAAGCCAGGCAATAACAACGGAATTACGTAAAAGGGGTTTTAGTGCCTTTTCGTGTGATATTGAAGATTGTTCCGGGGATATGCCAGAATATCATTTAAAAATGGATATATTCCAGGCTATTGCTTTACGAAAATGGGATATGATTATTTTGCACCCGTCATGTACATATACTGCATTATGTGGGAATAGGTGGTATTGGAATAGTCAGGACAGAAAAGATGGTATACAATTATGCAAAAGTGCCTGGGATTCCGCTTGCAATGTATGCGAACACGTTATGTTAGAGCAACCAAAAACTATAATGCAAAGATATATCGGGAAAAGAAGTCAAACGATACAACCTTGGCAATTTGGGCATGGAGAAACTAAAGAAACCTGGTTCTGGCTTAAAAACTTACCGAAATTGGAACCAACGAATATTGTTGAAGGCAGGGAGCCTCGAATTTGGAAAATGCCACCATCGAAAGACCGTCAAAAATTGCGTTCAAAAACCTATCCGGGAATTGCCAAGGCAATCGCTTGCCAATGGGGAAAATACATAATAGAAAATGAATAACCACAAACAGACACACCGCAACTTTACTGATGAAGATAAGCTGGTAATGTACGAAATGATTTATGCAGGACAACCTGGTGTAAAGGTTGCGGAATATTTCAACACATCTTATACAACTATTAAGAATATAGTTGAGAAAATAAGGGCAAAGGAATTAAAACACAATACTGTTTAAATGAATGAAACAAACAATTATTCATATTAACGACATTGTAACGCTCTCCGGCAACAAATACCAGATTATAAATTTTTGGTATCAGTCAGGGGAGATTGCCGATGTTGTTCTGAGGGACTTAGCAACAAATAAAAACATAAGAATTTCTATCGAAAATTTCAATAAATACAAAAAAAATAAGTAAATTTACAAACCAATGACAGCACAAGAAACAATAAAAAATACCCTATTGGAAGCAGCCGGAAAATTCCGTGAACTTAACTTTGCATACTTATATGTAAAGCATACTGGAACTCACGTTGTCGATGTAACTCCGCAAGATGAAGTTGACAAAAACATAGAATATCAGAAATGGGAAGCAGATTTTACATATGAATTTGATAAAATGTATTTCCCAGAATGTGTACTATTCATTACCAAAAATTCGCTGACAAAAATCGGTATTCCCGATTTTGTAATAAACCCTAAAAGCAAAAAAGATGGATAAAAAAACGAGAGAATTGATAAGGAATAAGTATAACAATCGGTGTGCGTACTGTGGTGTGGAATTAAATAGCAATTTTCACGTTGACGAGATAGTGCCAGTAAGAAGGAAATACAAATATATGCCAGCGCATTGGAAAAATACAATTACTGGAGAGATACAGCCAATATTACCAGAAGGTGCAAATAGAATAGATTGGCAGCACAGATCAGCCAAGTATGCACCAGATGGATGCCATAACCCAGAAAACTATAATTTACAGAATCAGAACCCAGCGTGTCCGAGCTGCAATATAAATAAACACGAAATGTCATTGGAGCAATTTAGAAAGCTAATTGCAGGTTTTATGAAGCATTTAAACGAACATTCAACGCAATATAAAATAGCCAAAAGATACGGATTAATAACAGAAACAAACATAGATGTAAAATTTCATTTTGAGAAAGTAAATTACGCTCTTAATAATTAAAAACCAACAAAATGAAAATCATTTTTAAAGATTACGTAATGGAGCCGGAAGATAGTAGGTTTAACCTGCTTAAAAAAGTTATCCGGAAGAACAAAGAAACTGGACAAAAATACGATTACTTTCTTATGCTGGGATATGGAATGTCGTTTGAACATTGCCTTAATGATATAGCACATGATATGCTGGAGGCAGACGAAAAAGAGGTAAGTATACCTGAATGGATTGAACAATACAAGGCAATTAAAAACGAATTATTAATCGCAATAAAATCTTAAAATCATGTCAGAAACAATTTATCCAAAAGGAATTTTAACGTTTGCCCGAAAAGAAAATCAGCGACAATTTGTTTTAGGCTCGGCAGTCATTACCATTGATGACCTTATCGAATGGTCACAGGGCGAAGGAAGCCAATACCTGAGCGAATATAAAGGCAAAAAACAAATAAGGTTAAATATATTGCAGAGCAAAGACGGCAGCAGGGTTAATTTTACTGTTGACACGTGGAAGCCTGAAAAGAAATCAAACCACGAACCACAGGCGAACAATGCCGAGGAAATGGATTTACCATTTTAATAATTAGTAACTTAAAA
Source organism: Mariniphaga sp. (assembly GCA_028702595.1). Lineage (GTDB taxonomy): Bacteria > Bacteroidota > Bacteroidia > Bacteroidales > Prolixibacteraceae > Mariniphaga. The sequence goes on from JAQVON010000020.1 coordinate 43,164, forward strand.
AACCAAAAACATGGAAGCAAAAAAGTATTTGAAAAACGGAGCTGAAGTATTTTATTTTGGGAAATATAGCGAAAGTCAGCATATGGTTAGAAGTATTTACGTGGATGATTGTGGGGATGAATGGCCTGATGATAACATTATATTGGTTAGTGAGGTTTTTGATACCCCTCCAAAACAAAAAATTGACTTAGAATTTCTTGAGGCTTCAGAGATGTTATCGGCTGCCAAAATGGAACTATCAAAAATAAATACGCAGCTTCAATCTGTAAAAAAAGAAAAAACCGATCTAAACCGGCTTATCATTAACCGGGAAGATATTTTGAAGGCAAAACGGATAACGGTATTTATAGGCGATAAACTTGAGCCAACCGACGCAAAAATAAAAACAGACAACATTAGGCTGAGTTTTGAGGTAGGTATTTCTAATGGCAAAGTAAATGTATGGCATGCCAAAATATACGATGACTGTAATTATAGTTCTGGAAACTTTATTGACCAGAAATACGGTGTTATGTGTGATCTTACAGACGAAGAACTGTTAGAAATAACCAAAAAACGTATCTTGGAAATTCCAAAAGAAAAAATAAACGTACATCATCTTATTACCTGTCATGATAAATACCTTAACCCAGAACTCATAAAACGGAAAAAGGAGTTAATGGCAGAGGAACAGGCAAAAGAAATTGCCAAATTTGAAAAAATAATCTATGATTATCAGGTTAAATTGGAGAACTTAAAAAAATAACAACATGGAACTAAATTTAGTAAAACCCGACTCACAGATGTACCAGTTCATAACAGCAACATTCAACACCTGTAAAGGAAAATGCTACCACGATTGTAGTTATTGTTTTTGCAAGGCTATGGCTAAACGGTTTAATCATCCGCAACAACCTGTTCGCTTTGACGAAAAGGAACCAAAAACCAACTTAGGTAATGGAAATTATATTTTCGTTGGTAGCTCCTGTGATATGTTTGCAAAGGACATACCCGATGAATGGATTTTGAAAACATTATATCACATGGATAAATTTGATAACAAATACTTGTTACAAACAAAAAACCCTGATAGGGTTATGGATTTTATCCATTATACAGTAATAACAAGCAAGTGCGATGTGTGTACAACCATTGAAAGCGATATTTTCTACCCTGATATAATGGGCAACAGCCCAACGCCACAGGAGAGAAGTATAGCAATGAACGAATTATCAGGAGTGGTTGATACTTATGTAACCATTGAGCCAATTATGCAGTTTGACTTAAACAATATGGTTAAATTGATTAAATCATGCCACCCCAAACAGGTGAATTTAGGGGCAGACAGCGGTCGAAACAATTTGCCTGAACCGAGCAAAGAAAAGGTTTTACGGTTAATCGCTGCGTTGCAAAAATTCACGGTAATTCACAATAAAACCAACCTGCAACGACTACTGAAATGACAAACACCGTCACCTACACCCGTAACGGCAAACATCACTCAATTCAGATTGAATGTAACCCAGATGAAGTTCAAAAGATTTTTGAAAGTAATTTTGATGGGGAGATTCTCACAATTAACGGGGTGGAAGTAGTACATTCAGATAATTGATTTGATCAAAATGTTAAAAAATGTTAAAAAATACTATGTAATTAAAATTATGCTTATTTTAGTAAAAAATATTAAAAATGGCATTAAAAATTCTTTCATTAAGAATTAAAGAGGAAAATTTATTAAAAATAGCTTCTGGAGAAAAAAAAGAAGAGCTAAGGACTGTAAATGATTTTTATTACAGCAGATTTGTAAAGCAGGGCGGAAAGGAATATCAACATTATGATATTTTATATTTATATGTTGGTAACAACAGGGATGCTAAATATTTAAAGGTTAAAATATTAAATATATATGCCTTTGAATATCTTGTAAAAATACCAAAAGGTATGAAAAAAGGTGATAAATGTTTTTGTATTGAGCTGGGGGAAGTTTTGGAAAAAAACTTTTAGTAAAATTTTGATAAACCTTATACATGTTCGTATTTTTGTTTTTTTAATTAAAAATATTTAATATGAGAGAACAAATTTTAAATGACACTTCTTCGGGTGGCGGAAGTTCATCTGGTGGCACATTGCCCCCATTAGGCCAATTTAGGTAAAAAAAAGGGGGGAGCAATCCCCTTTTTTAATTATGATTTTACAAACAAAAGAAATATTATCAAAATTATACAGTTTAACTAATTCTGTTATTTTATTTCATTCAGCAACAGGTAAAGATTCTATTGTTTTATTAGATTTATTGTATAAAAAAGGATTAATTGTTCAGCCAGTATTTATGTATGAAGTGAAAGGACTAACTTATATAGAAAAATATATTGCCTGGTCTGAAAAAAAATACAATGTTAAATTTATACAGGTTCCTCATTTTTCGCTTTCTTCGTTTATTAAAACGGGTGCCTTGGGAATAAAAAAAGATGCTAAATTCCCCATAATGAATATTTCTAAAATAAGTAAATCAATTTACAACAAAACCGGTATAGAATGGGTAGTAATGGGATGTAAATGCAACGATAGCTTAGTTAGAAATGCACAATTAAAAACATATGAATTAAATTCGATTTATCAAAAAGGGAAAAAATGTTATCCTTTATCGGAATGGAATAATAAAGAATGTTTAAATTATATTAAATTAAACCACCTTATTACTCCAATAAAAACAAATAATCGTAAATCTCAGGGAAATATAACTTGTATTGATGACTTAAAATGGCTACATAAAAATTACCCAAATGATTTACAAAAAGTATTTAATCAATTTCCTGAATGTGAGGCAATGTTTTATCAAAGTAATTATGAAAATAAATAATATTAAAAAAGATAAATATATAAAATCTGAAACAATAGAAATAAATAGATCTAATATTCTGTTTGCTCCATATAATCCACGCAAAAAAAAGGAAGAAATAATAAAAAAATTAATAAAGAATTTTAAAGAAGTTGGTTTTTTAGGTGGAATAGTCTGGAATAAAACTACTGGTAATTTAATTTCTGGACATCAAAGAATAACAGCATTGGATTATATACATAAATATGATGGTACAAATGATTATTTACTAAAAGTCGAACAGGTTAATCTTGATTTAAAAACAGAAAAAGAACAAAATATATTTATGAACTCACCAGATGCGCAAAGTGAATTTGATAATATATTGCTTGGTGATTTGATGGGTGATATTGATTTTGATAACGCAGGATTAAATCAAGAGACCGTGGAGATTATATTTGCCGAATCCCCTAATTTTCAATTTGGAGATAATTATGAAATAAAAAAAGAATTTAAAGAGATAACTGATTCTGGCAAAAATATAAAAGAAGTTAGAAAAGAAATGAAAGACAATATAAATAAACAATGGGACGATAGGCCATATATTATTATTACTTTTGATAATATCGAAAATAAGGCATATTTTTGTGATGAAAAAAAATTAGATGCAATAAATAAATATTTTCGTGCTGAAACTATTTTTAAAGAAATATTTGAATGACAAAAAAACTAAAAATAGATAAAAAGACTATTTACGAATCTGAAATAGTTGAAATTATTAAAAAATATAACCTATATTGCATTAAGGATATTTTTGCTTTTTATACAGGTATTAAAAGTAGCCAGTTTTATAATCTCGAGCTGGAAAAATCGGAAAGAATTAAAAAGGCTATTGATGATAACAAGCGAAAAACCTGTCAGTCGCTTAAAAACAAATGGTATAAATCAGATAATCCAACCTTGCAAATAGCATTATTTAAGTGCATTTGTTCTGAGGAAGAGAAGAGGTCCCTTGCTCAGAACTATACTGATATAACCAACTCGGACGGTAGCATGAAGCCACAACCACAAATTATTTTGGCCTCAGAAAAGGACCTTGAAAACCAGAAAAGGTTGCTGGAAAAATTCAAATGAGGTGTACCCCGGTATACGGTAAAAATCTTGATGCCTACCTTTCCGGCAAATATAGAGCAATAATTAATCCAGGCGGTACCGGGAGTAGTAAAACATATTCCATACTCCAATTACTATACAACATTGCAAGCCTGCAAAAACAGGCAATGACAATAAGTATTGTATCTGAAACATTGCCCCACTTGAAAAAGGGTGCAATTAAAGATTTTCAGGACATTATCATAAATGAAAATATTGAAGTTGAGAAAATACATAACAAATCAGATTTTCATTTCAACTTTGGAAAATGCAGGGTTGAATATTTCAGTTGCGATTCTCCCTCAAAAGTCCGGGGACCCCGTAGGGATATTTTATACATGAATGAAGCAAATGCGGTCCCCTGGGAGATATTTGATCAGTTATTGTTCAGGACCAACCAAATTGCATTCATCGACTTTAACCCGGTGGCCGAGTTTTGGGCGCATGAACATTTGGCTGGCAGGGATGATGTACTTTGGATTAACAGTACATTCAGAGATAACCCATATTTACCTGAGCCCATTATTAACGATCTACTGTTACGTAAAAACAACCCGAATTACGCCAACTGGTGGCGGGTGTATGGTGAAGGATTAACCGGTATGATAGAGGGGCTTGTATATCCGTCATGGCAACAGGTATCATCGGTTCCGGAGGGTGCATCATTATTAGGCTATGGACTTGATTTCGGGTATACCAACGACCCGACCGCTTTAATTGCTATTTACAAATATCAGGGTGAGATATATTTGCAGGAACTTATTTATCAAACAGGGTTACTGTCCTCTGACATAATTAGATTAATGAAGCAGTTGAAGGTTAGTATCAATAGGCCAATTATTGCCGATTCGGCAGACCCCCGGACCATCCGGGAATTGCAACTTGGAGGCTTCAATGTAAGGGGGGTAAAAAAGGAACATATCTATGAAAGTATTGATTTCAGTAAGAAATATTTGAAGTACGTTACCAAAGATTCGACCAACCTTATAAAAGAATTGAGAAATTATATGTGGTTACAAAAGGATGGTAAGTTCATTAATGAGCCTATAGACGCCTATAATCACTGTTTTGATGGTGACACAAAAATAATTACCAAAAATGGTATTAAAAAAATAAAAGATATAAAAATACCTGAATTGATTTTAACCAGAAATGGTTATAAAAAATTGTTAGCAAGTTTTGTTAGTGGATACGGTAAGATATTGTTTTATAAAATTTATTTTAGTAATTTTGTAATTACAATTAAATGCACAAGTAACCATAAATTTTTTATAAACGGACAATGGAAAGAAATAAACTTACTGAGAGCGAACGACTTGCTTTGCCTTGCCAAATTTACGATGGAAAAGAATACAGACTATACAACGGAGAGAGATATTTTTCCAGAGGAACTAAAAGACTACATAGGGTTGTATGGGAATCAAAAAACGGGAAAATACCAAAAGGATATGGAATACACCATATTGATGAAGATACGTCAAATAATAAAATCGAAAATTTGGAGTGCATTTCGAATACCGTACATTTTGTATTTCATGGCAAAAACAGGGTTAAAAAATACCCTGAATTTTTTGCTGAATTTCAAAGAAAGGGCATATTGGCGGCTCCAAAATGGCACGCCTCAGACACAGGTATTGAATGGCATAGTCAACAAGCGAAAAAATATAATTTTGGACACCTTACATACGGTGAAAGAGTTTGTGAAATTTGTGGGGATAAATTTACTGCAAAACACATGGAACAAAGATTTTGTTCAAATAAATGTAAATCAAGATACCGTAGAAAATCAGGAGTTGATAACGAAAAAAAAATATGTGAATATTGCGGTAAAGAATATGTTGCCAACAGATACGATAAAACGAGATATTGTAGCAAATTATGTAGTTCTAAAAGTAGAAATTATCGGAGAAAAGCAAGATTATCTATATGATTTAACTATCGACAATGATCATGAATTTTTTGCCAATGGAATTTTAGTTCATAATAGCTTAGATGCTTTCAGATATGCCACGATGGGGCTATTCAGCCGGAAACCCATTCAGTATATTTAATTTCGACGAACACCACATTTTTTATTCAACAGGCCGGTATTTCGGCACTGATTTTCGACGAACGGCATATTTCTGCCATATTTTAGTTTGCTAATACCTTAAAAAAATCCGACACTTACCAAAAAATAAAATCCCTGATTTACAGGGCTTTTTTATTTCCTGTTTAAAAAATCCGATACTTTCCGATACTTTCTATCGGATTAAATATCATACACCAAAGTGTAATTTTTTATAGAAATTTCTATTCCATAGAAAAAATCTATTTTTTGGAAAAAATTCCATTTTTTGGAATATCTTTGTATATTTGTAAAAAATATACATATGAATCAATTAGAATCATTCCCTGTTTTATACAACATAATTAAAAACAAGATAAGACACCCGTATTACGCCCGGACTGTTGAACTTGCAAAGGATTATAAAGCTCACAGCACAGGCAGGGGTATTGAGGATAAATTAAGGCAGTACAACAGAACACAAACAGATGAAGATTTTAAGGCCCTGAAAGAAATTACTGTTTTTATCAATAAATCAATAACATCAAATCTTACATATCCGTATTATCGTATACCACGCTCACCGGGTATCACGACAAAATTTTCAGTGCCGGATGAAACCAATGACGATTTATTCAACAGCTTTTTAAAAACCTTTTATCGTGAAGGATTTGAGCGTTATATGCACGTACGAATTAAAGACCTTATAGAAACCGATCCCAATACCTGGCTAATCGTTGACTTTGAAGGTACAGACGGAACAACTTACCCGGTACCCTATGTATTTGAATCACCAAGTAAGGCAACTTTGATGTATGAATATAAAAATCAAATACTTGACTATCTTGTTAATGAAAATGAAATATATTTAATTGATGAAAATGGAGAAAATAAAGAAGTAGAGACGTATACTATTTACACATACGAAGGAGCAATAAAGATTACAGAACAACCAGACGATATGAATTACCCGAAAATTGATAATATTGATAATTTTAAAATACCAGGTAATTCTTTCACGTTTAACATTGAAACAAATAGTTATGTTGTTTACATTCCATTACCTTACAACCTGTCCCGGGTACCAGCCATGCCCGTGGGATATATTCAGGACAAATTAACGGATGGAAATACGTTTCTTAATATTTATGATAACTGCCTGCCCTGGCTTGAAAAGATTATCAAGGTCAACAGTGAAATAGATGTTACAATGTGTAAACACGCCTTTCCTCAAAAGATACAACAGGTAGAAAGGTGCCGGAACGAGAATTGCCAAATGCAAGAAGACGGTTTTTATTACACTGACTGGCCTATGAGGGTTAAATGTACTTCATGCGCAGGTACAGGCGTAATGCCAACACATTCAAGTGGCTTAGACGTTATTTACATACCTTTTCCTGACACTGGTGTATTTACCGATATGGCCAACCTGGACAACATCGTTAAGTATGTTGTAACACCTACTGACATACCCAAGTTTCAGAAAGAAATGCTCGAATACTATATTGAGCAATGCAAAAAAACACAGTTCAATTCTGACATTTTCAACAAAACAAGCGGATCACCTGAGAAAACAGCAACAGAAAGTATCATCGAGATAGAAAATATTGGTGATACATTGTACCCGTATGCTCTTAAATACTCAGAAATTTATTCTTTTTTGCTTACAATGATTTCAGAGATTACAAAGATTGACATTGATATAAATTGTAATGTTTCAAAAGATTTCAGGTTGTTTTTAACAAAGACTGAATTACTTGGGTTACTCAAAGCCTCAAAGGATGCCGGAAGTCCTGAAAGCATAATTAACAGCATACAGGACAACATCGCACTGTCAATGCTCGGTGATTCTGCTGAATTTCAAAAGTATAAATTTGCAAAACTGGTTATTCCTTTTGCAGGCAAAACAAAGGAGCAACAGGCACTCGTTCTCTCACAGTTAAGTAATACAGATGATTATTACATTCGTTTTGTTTACGGCTCGGATGTTATCGCACGATTAGAGCAGGAAAACCCCGATTTCTGGCTATTAACTGATGAAAAGAAACTGGAGGCGTTCAACGCCAAAATTGCAGAAATAAAGGTTAATATGCCTGCAAAGGTACAAGCATACCCAACATTTAGCGAATAATGCCCAAGCCAAAACTGACATTAAAGCAACTAACCAAGCTTTATAATAAAAAGCCTGAATTTATCAATGATTATCTTACAAAATTTGGCAAGGATTTAAAGGGATTGCAAAAAGAGTTGTTAACTGTCATGTTATCCGATTATCTTACCAACTTTCAAACACAGGATGGCAACGTCATTTTTAATGAGTACAACGCCAGGCAGATTAACGGCCTGAATAAAATATTTTCTGACTTTCAAGCCCAGTTTTCTGATGAATTTTTCAAAGAAACCGGTAACAAAATGCTGGAATTGACCGGCATGACCTCGGAATACTTTCGGGAATTAGGCTACAAAAAAACCACATTATCAGGCATTGAAAAGGCATTGGAAAAGTACCGTATCACTATTGGAATTGATAAAAAGGGTGAAATAATTGAAGGAAGTTTTATCAGCAACCTTACAAAATCTGAACCGGTGCGGGAGGAACTGGCCGACTTTTTACGTAAGGGTATTGAAGGAGAGAGAAAGTACAAGGACATTGTTAAAGGGTTTAAAGACATCATCGTTGGCACCCCTGAAAGCAACGGGGCGCATGAGCGGTATATTGGCGGCTATGTACACGATAGTTTTTTCGCCCATGGAAGGGCAATAGATAATTTTTTTGCTCAGGAGTTGGGACTTACACATTTTATTTATGCAGGTGATGTAATTGAAAAAACACGGCCATTTTGTGAGGAACGGGCTGGAAATGTGTACAGTATTGATGAATTAGAGGAGTGGAACGATCTGGATTGGGCTGGCAAAATAGAGGGCGAGGATGTGGCAACACAATTAGGTGGTTTATATTGCC
>JAQVON010000148.1 GCA_028702595.1 Mariniphaga sp.
TTTTTTGCATTAATACCCCTTCAATGGCTTCACGAATGTAAGACTCATGATTAAATGTAATCATACAAACGCTAACTAGTGGATTGTCTTTCATTTCTTTACTACATTTCTTCAGCAGGATTTCCAAAAACGGTAATACCTTCTTTTTTTATATTTCTTACAACAATAGCCCCGGCGCCTATTCTGACTTGTGATGCAATTTTCCTTGATGGAATTATTGTTGAATTTGTTCCCATAAAAACTTTATTGCCAAGTTTAACAAAACCACCCAGGTCAACATTTGCCATAAGCGAACAGAAATTTCCCATTTCAACATCGTGTCCAAGTTGTGTTCCAATATTTAAAAGACAAGCCTTACCGAGTTTTACATTGGTGCTAATGATGCAATTGGGACATATTACAGTACCATCCGGAATAATATTGAATTTGCCGATGATTGCATTATGGGCAATAAACGGCATAAACCATACTTTATCTTTAAGTTTGTTGTAAATTTTTTCACGCCATTCAACATCTGCAACTCCTATAATACAACGGTCTCCTTTATGAAAAGGATAGTTTTCCCAATCGCCAAGGATTTCATAATCGCTGGGAAAACCGTTTAATGGATTTCCATTTCCCATGTTGTGAAGAAAACCTTGTAGTTCCCAATCTTTTTTTTCTTCAGGAATAAAACACAACCAGCTTTCCAACTCCCTGGCTAAATGACTTGCACCGATAATAAAAAGCCGCGCTTTATTTTGCACTATACCCTCCATCAATAATTAAATTAGTTCCTGTAATCCATTTTGCTGCATCACTTAACAAAAAAATACAGGCATTTGCCACGTCCGTTACCGTTCCAATACCCAGTGGATGCATATTAATAATTGCCTGTTTTGAATCTGCATCAAGCGAGGCAAACAGATTTTCAGTCATTGGCGTAAGGACAATTCCTGGAGAAATACTGTTCACCCGAATATTTTTACCAGCAAACTCTAACGCCATGGATTTAACCGCGTTTACTAATGCTCCTTTGCTGGCAGAATAAGCTATTTTGCCCGGCTGCCCCAAGGTACCCATAACTGAGGCAATAAATACCAAGCTGGCATAAGATGTATTGCAGTATTTCTTCTTAGTCAGGAATCTTGAAAATTCAAGTCCGGCCAGTACATTTATATCAAAATAGCTTTTGTATTTAATTGCGTTTAATAATGTTATGGGTTCCGTTCCCTCAATTCCAGCTGCATGAATAAAACCATCTATTTTGCCGTTTTTTTTAACGGTTGATTTTACCACATCTTCAATCGCATCCAACTCAGATAAGTCTTGGGCGACAGAAAAATGCCTGCAACCATTTAATTGGCTTTCTGTTTCTTTGAGGCGATCTGTATTTCGTGCAACCAAAGTGACAGTAGCCCCTGATTCACTGCAAGAAACTGCACATTGTCTGCCAATGCCACTAGAGGCACCTGTGATCAAGACATGTTTGCCAGAAAGCGAAAACTGATTCATTCCGATTCAAATTTTTCAGCACCAATTTTATTTATTAAATCATCTACTGATTGTAAAGCTTTTAAGTCGCTGGCAGTTATTTTCAAATCAAAATTTTCGGATACCAGACCAATTACAATCATATGTCCCATGGAATCCCATGCTTCCAATTCATTTAATTGTGTTTCAGGCTTTACTACTGTGTTTTCAATTTCGAGTTCTTCCACAAACAAATCAATAAATTCCTTTTTTGTCATCATGTATATTTTTAAATGGTTATTACAGTTGCGCCCCAGGATAATCCAACACCAAAACCGGCCAATAAAATTTTATCTCCCGGTTTTACAACTGAATTATCAATTGATTTTTTTAAAGCAATGGGAATAGTTGCTGAAACGGTATTCCCGGTTTCATATAAATCAATAAAAAATTTCTCTTTAGGTATTTTAGATTTTTTTCTTAAAAAATTTAGCATAAATGCATTGGCCTGATGGTATATGAAATAATCTATTTCATTTAAGTCCAGGTTATTTTTTTTCAGCGTTTGTTCTACCAAGTCCGGCACATTTTCTATTGTAAATGTAAAAATATCAGGCCCGTTCATGTACAAATTATTATTTGTGTATTTATTTTCACTACCGTATGTTATTTCTTCCGGGTTACATTCAAATGGGAAACGCGCTGCTCCATTTCTTACTATGAGCTTATCAAAACCATCTCCATCGGTTTTTAATACAAACTCACCAAGTTTATTCAAATCTTCTTTTGTTACAATAGTTGCTGCTGCACCATCTCCGAAAATAGAACGGTTTGTTCTGTCCTTTGGGTGGATGTATTTCGAATATGTTTCGGCCGTTATAAAAAGAATATTGTTGGCAATATTTCCGGCTAATAATCCCTTAATTAATGATAAACCATAAATGTAACCAGAACAACCCAAGTTAAAATCCAAAGCACCGCAAGAATTTGCCAATCCCAATCTATTTTGAATGATACAAGCACTTGTTGGTAAATAATAATCAGGGCTTTGTGTACAAAAAAGAACAAAATCAATCTTCGTTTTGTCGAAATCGTTTAAAATTTTTTTACCGGCTTCAACTGCCAAATCAAGCGCAGTTTGTTGTGCATCTGCAACATGCCGCTGCTTAATTCCAATTTTTTTTTCGAAAGCATCTGCATCCCATTCAGTAAATTCTCTTTGTAATTCCTGATTTGTAACTACTTTTTTTGGTAAATAAGTATTAATAATCATTTTCTAATTTGTTTAATAGTTTTTGTAACATGGTTGTTGTCTAAATCCGGGTAAATCGGCAAACAAATTACCTGTTTTGCTATTTTTTTAGCCACTGGTAAGTTTTCCGGTTTTGCCGAATCGAGGCCTTTGTACATGGGAAACTCGCTTATAAGCGGGTAAAAATAGGGATTCATCGTTGCAGGACTCATAACAATGCCTTTTCAATTCTCAATAAAATTGTTTCTAAATCCTTAAGGCTCAGTTTCCAGTATAGTGGCAAACAAAGAATCCGTTTTGCAATATCCTCAGAAACAGGGGTTGCTTTGTATTCAACAATATTTGTGTAAGAGTTTACCGATGGATAGAAATATCTTCGGGGAAATATATTTTCAGTATTTAATGCTTTTTCAACTTTTAAGAGCTGTGCTTCAGATTCAAAAATTACCGGAAAATAAGAAAAATTGGTAGTACCTTGCTTTATTTTTTGAAATGTTAGTCCAGGTATGTTTGATAAAGCCTCTTTGTAAAAATTGTACTTTTCTTTTCTGTCGCTTAAAACTTCATCGTAATACTTTAAGTTGACTATTCCCAATGCAGCATGGACCTCGGTCATTTTCCCGTTAAAACCATCTTCCACAATATCTTTTTCATCGTTATGCCCAAAAAAACGAATCCGTTTTAGCTTTTCATGCAATTCATTGTTTGTGGTTATGCATCCGCCACCTTCGGCTGTATTTAATAATTTAGTCGCGTGAAGGCTGGTGGCTGTAATATCGCCATATTCTAACAAACTCTTACCTTTGTAAGTTGAACCAATG
>JAQVON010000079.1 GCA_028702595.1 Mariniphaga sp.
AAATTTACTTCCCCGTTTTCAAGATAAAAATCACCATCCTGCCCGTTGGAATGGTGAGCTATTTTTCCAAATAAACTGAACGTATTTTTATCCTTTTCGGGAGACATTAAATAATAGGCCGTTATCTGGGGCATGTAACTGGGTGTTCTTACCGGGAACGACCTTTCCTGGTACATGCGGATGATAATTTGCGGGGTTAACACGCCCATCAACCTGGAATCTTTGCTTTTGCGGATATAAAAATCGGGACTTAAGTTTGCCTCAAACCAAAGCGGTTCAATGTTTCCGATGTCTGCAGGAAATGTGATATAACTGTTTCCCTGATTAACCTGGGCAATTAACGCGAGTTCAGCAGATGAAACAGAACTGGTTTCCTGTCCTTCGACCTGAATAAAAAGGGAAAAACCATAAAATATTAAGAACAACAATCTTTTCATCTCGTTACATATAAATAACCTCTACCTGCACTGTTGTGTCCAATCTCAAAACAATTCCAGCTTTAGAGAAATCGGGCTTATTGAATATTCCAATAGATTTATAGTTGGAAAAGCCGACACCTTCTTTGGGCAGAACCATGCCCTTCTTAATTCTGCCATTCTCGTCTTCATCATGCAAAATATTAACTGCATATTTTCCCGAAGGCAGGTTTTCGAAAGTAACCGTCGAAAAACCATCCACAATTTTAGCGGTACGTTTCCTGTAATATTTTTTATAATCCTCATCGGGGAATGCGTCCCGGGTGTGATACAAAGCAAATTGCACCACCCCTTTTGAATTACGCAAACCGGATACTTCAACGGTTAACGGACAGTTTATTTTTTTCTTTTGATAGCCGAATGAGGTTAAAAGAATAAGAGTTATTAAAAAACCAAAGGCATAAATTATATTTTTCATTTCAACCATTTTTAAAACTGAATCAATCCCGATTAATTTTCAATTTTCTTTTAATTCCTTGCGTTCCAATATTTTCAGGTCAAATTGATAGTTATTGAAGGAAACCTTGAAAAACAAGCGGTAAAGCACCGGAACAAACAGCAGCGTGATGAGGGTTGCAAAAAATAACCCGAAGATGATGGCCAGGGTAAGTGGCTCCCACAGTAAATCGCCTGAAAACCATAACGGTAACATTCCCATGGAAGTTGTCAGTGTTGTGAGAATCACAGGTCTGAACCGGTTGTTGGCGGCTTTCAAAATGGCGTCGCGCCGGTCCACGTCGGGATTTTCTGTTATTTCCACATCAATCCGGTCAATGAGAATGATGGCGTTGTTGACCACAATTCCGGCAAGAGCAATCACTCCCAGCACACCGAAAAAGCTTACAAATGAACCACCGATAAACCAGCCGGCCACCACGCCAATCATTCCCAGCGGAATGGAAAGTACAATAATGGTTGCTTTACGAATAGAGTTAAACTGCAAAACCAGCAACAGTACGATGATGAAAAATGCCAGGGGCAGATTGGCAAAAATAGCTCCCAGGTTTTCTGCTTTGTCTTCATCTTCGCCCCCCAGTTCGTAGTTATAACCCAAATCCCATCCGGCTTTTTGCTCATTCATCCAGGGGGTGATGGCTTCAAAAATATCAGAGGCATTGTATCCGGGTTCAAGGTGAGCACCCACGGTCATGGTTCGTTTTAAGTCTTTACGAATTACTTTTCCAAACTGCCAGTCCACTTTTACATCAGCTACCTGCGAAAGTGGGACGTTCAGATTACGGGCTGATGAATAAATAGTAAACGCCTGCACTGTTTCGATGTCGCGCTCATCGCTGTTTTCATTTTTCAGAAAAATGGGAATCTGCTCATCGGAGTCAAAAAAGTCACCCACTTTCATTCCCGACAAGCCGGTATTCAGTGCCAATGCAATTTCCATGTTGGTTAACCCGGCGCGTTGTGCTTTCTCCGGATGGATATCCACCATCAACTTTTTGATTTTCGGTCCCCAGTCGTCGGTAATATTTTTGGCTCCTTCGATGGTCACCAGCTTCTCTTTCACTTTTTCTGAGATAATAGCCAGCTTTTCAGGGTCACTGCCCGTTATCCTGATTTCGACCGGTGTACCGGAAGCACCGGCACCGGTTAACCGGTTTACACGGATGTCGGCATCCGGGATGTGGTTGAAACAGAAACTATCGACTTTGGCAATAATGTAATCGTTATCCCTGTCGCCGGTGGTATTCAGAAGCATATGGGCATAGCTGGAGTTGGCTTCGTTTTTAAAATACCCCAGGTCGTAAGGTTCCGGGCCTTCGCCAATAAACGAGGAGAAATCGAGCACACCCGGTTTCTTTTTTTCGGTTTCGGGATTGACAATCAGGTTTTCCAGAATAAAATTACCGATATCGTTCACTGCCTGCTCGGTATATTCCATTTGCGTCCCCGACGGAAATTTTATATCCACGGTTACCAGGTTCCGGTCGCTGTCGGGAACCAGTTTAAAAGGCAGGAACTGCACCAGTGAAACCGCAATTACAAACAAAGCAAAAATAAATCCCAGAAACAGAAACGGTTTTCGCAAAACCCTGTAAAGCAATCCGTTGTACCACAAGTTCAATTTTTCCATGTTTCGGTCCATAAAGTTCTCCTTCTTCTTCTTATTCCCGGCTTTCACTTTCACAATCAACACAGCCATTAACGGGATGAAGGTAAATGCCAGAAACCAGGAACTCAGAAGCGTTGAGCTAACTACCCAAAATAACTGCGAAGAAATCTCTCCCATCGGGGTGCGTGCTAAAGCAAACGGCAGAAAAGCCGCCGAAGTAGTAAGCGTAGAAATGAGTAGTGGTATAAGCAATACCTTCCCGGAATAGACACTGGCTTCAAATGCACTGAGCCCGCGTTTCATGTTTACCAGAATGGATTCGGAAATGACTATGCCGTTATCTACCAGCAGTCCCAGCGAAATGATAAGCGCTGCCAGCGAAACTTTATTGAATCCCAGATTAAGTAATCCCAGGAAAAAAAAGGAGGTAAGAATTACCATAGGAATAAGAGTTGCCACCAGTGAGCCGGTGCGGAATCCCAGAAACAGAAGCATCACAGCCAGAACAATGAAGATACTTTGCGTCAGGTTTACCAGAAAGTCGTTTACCTGCCCGTGTACAACCTGGTCCTGCGATGCCGAACGCACCACCTCCACTCCTATTGGGAGATTGCTGTTAATGCGGGGCAGTGCTTTGTCCACATCTTCGCCCAGCCGCACAATGTTGGCGCCATCTTTTAGGGAAATGAACAGTGCAATGGCCGGCTTGCCATTGATTTTTACCAACTTTTGACGCGGTGTAATATAGTCGCGGTAAATGCGTGTGGTTATATCATCCAAATAAACAGAAGTACCGGTGGATGTAGGAATAAGTATTTTTTTAAGGTCGTCAATGGTTTCAAAACTACCCGAAGGTTCCAGTACAATCCGCTGACGGCCCATGTTGATTTCACCCCCCGGGTACAAAATGTTGGTAGCCGAAATAATGTTTCGCAGTTTTGCTGCATTGAGACCATAATAGGCCAGTTGTTTGTCGTCGAACTCGATAAAAAGACGCTCGTCCTGAACGCCGCCGTAATTGATTTTGGCCGCATCGGGCAGCAACAGCAATTCATCGCGTACTTCTTTGGCATAGTCTTCCAGTTTATTGTACGGAACGCCATCGCCGGTAACTCCCAAAATTATTCCGAATACGGTTCCAATGTCTTCGTCTTTAACTACCGGACCGAAAACGCCCTGCGGCAGGGTGGGTTTCAAATCTTCCACTTTATTTCTTAGCGTGGTCCAGACCGACTGCAACTCTTCTCCGCCCACGTCAGTTATCAATTCCACCGTAATTACTGACAGGCCCGGGCGGGATTCGCTGGTAATGGTTTTTACCTCGGCCATTTCACGAATCACCTCTTCGAGCGGTTCAGTTACCAGGGTTTCCACTTTGTGAGGGTCGGCACCCGGAAACTGGGTAACCACAACAGCAATCCGAACGGTATAGGGCGGCATACTGTCGCGCTCCAGAGTAAAATAGTTGCCAATGCCAATAATGGCTACCACCAGAATTGCGATGAGGGTTATCCGGCTGTTATTCAGCGTTACTTTTGTTAGATTCATCTCGTTATAATTTTAATTGTCCAGCAGTTTTACCTTCCGGCCATCGTATAAAAAACTTAATCCGGCGGTTATTATCACTTCATTTTTGTTCAGACCGCTCACAATTTCGTATCCGTCAGCTTGTAGTTCGCCAAGCGTAACGTTCCTTTTTTCAGCAACATAAACGTCGTTTTCATGGCTTTTAGCCGCCACAAAAACAAAATCGCCCGATTGGTCGTGGCCAACGGCATCGGTGGCAATCACTATCCTGTTTTGAGAAAGGCTGTCGCCGTTCAGAGGGAGTTCTACCGTGCCTGTCATTCCCGGGAAAAGCCTGGAAGAAGATTCAGCTAACTGAACAATTACCGGATAGGCTGAGGCATTGGGGATGCCCGGACTCATCTCGGTAATTATTCCCCGGAAAGTTTTTTCGGGAAATGCACTAAACCGCACCATTGCATCCTGTCCGCGATTGATTTGCGATATGATGTTCTCCGGTACAGCCGTTTTTATTTCCAGGTTGTTTACTCCGGCAAAAACCACAACAGGATGCCCGGCGCCGGTCATTTCGTTTTCCTGAGCCATCACCGAAGAAACAACGCCATCGAAAGGTGCCCGTAAAACCGTATAATTCAGTTGATTTTGTGCTGCATTGAGTTGTGAACGAGCTGTTTTCACCATGGTTTCAGCCGATTCCATTTGCGTTTTTACCTTTTCGTATTCGCTCAGTGAAACATTGTTATTCACATACAGGTTTTCAACCCGCAAAAAAGCTGATTTGGCTGCGGCCAACTGAGCTTCTGCATTTTTCAGGGAAGCTTCCGCCTGGTTGTAATTAATGTGGTAGTCGGTATCGTCGAGGCGGGCAACCACGGCTCCTCTTTTCACCGTATCGCCCATGTCTACCGGTACATTTTCTATCGAACCACCCACCTTGAAACTCAGTTTCGCCTCGGTGGCCGATTGTGTTACACCTGAAAATGAGCGCACGTTTTGTGTACTGCTTTTCCCCACTTCCTGGTAAAAAACTGGTCGAATGGCTTCTTCCTTTTCTTCTTTGCCTCCGCAACCGGCCAGCAGCAGAGCGCCTAAAACAAGTAGTTGTATTTTTGTTTTCATCATTTCTTATTCTTCGGTTAAATAATTTACTAATCGGTTGGTGTATTGTGCCTTTTCGGATTCATCTTCCAGAAAGAAAAATTTTCCCTGCAACCGTTCAGTTTTGATGTAATCCAGAATATATTGATAGCGCGAGCCAAGTGCCATTTGCCGGGTGCGTATCATCACGCTTTGGGCATCGGTAAGCTGCGCCACATTGGCTATTCCCTGTGCATAGGCATCCTGTGTTGTGTAAAAATTCTCTTCGGCAGCCCGGGCCGCGTTTTCCGACAGTTCCATTTCGCGCCAGGAAGCCTGCAGGAATTGCACGTTGGTACGGATTCCCGTTTCCAGTTTGTTGAGCAGGTCATCTTTTTGCCAGGCAATTTTATCCTGCTCAATGGTTGCCCGCTGCATCTCATTTCTTTTCCGGCCACCTTCAAACAGGGGGATACTAACGCGCAAGCCCAGGTTCCAGGTGATGTCGTCGGGTGGTGGCGGCACAGGCAGTTGCGGATTCCGGATGACTCCTTCGCGGACAAAAGCCTGATCAGCACTTCCGATAAGCGCTACCTCGGGCAAATACATCTGCTTGATTTTCATCGATTTTTGCCGGTCGATCATTTCTCCGGCAGTTGCTAATTGTTGCAGCTCCGGCGAATGGGTCAGCATTTCGTTTATCAAAAAACCTGCATATTTTTCCGTCAGGTTCGGATTTTTGAAATAAGAACCCAGGATTTGCTGATTGTGAATGACGGTTTCGCCAATATCAGCCGAATCGGGGGTGGAAATGGTATTACCAACGGGTTGGTTCAGCAGTTCATTTACCCGGTACATGGCTGCTTTGTATCCTGCCTCTGCATCATTCAAGTCCATCCTTCCGAGGTTCATCTCACTTATCCAGCGGTTGACATCCGATACGCTGCCCTCACCGCTTTTCTCTTTGGCTTTTGCCAGTTCCAGATTTTTCAGGGTGGCATTTACGTTTTCATTTTTTATCTGAAGGTTGTTTTTAGCGAACAGCAACGAAATATAAGCCTGCGAAACATCAAGCACAATGTCGAGTGTGGTTTGTCTGTTGCCCTGTTTTGTGCTTTCGGCCATCAGCTTTTTTAATGCAATATTGGCGTAAGCCGCTTCGGAATAAATGACTTGTTTTAATGATACAGAACCGGTGATGGTATATTCTCCTCTCTGACCCATGGAGGATTCCACCAAATTCTCACTCAGTTGAACGCCCATCCCCGAAATTTCCACCTGGGGTAAAACATTTGCTTTGGCAATGCGAATGTCTTTTTCTGCCATCAACAAATCCAGGTCCTTCATTTTCCCTTGCAGGTTGTTTTCCAACGCCAGAGCGATGGACTGATGCAGTGTCAGTTCTTCACCGGGCATTTTAGTCGTATTTAGCAAAACAGCATTTGCCAGGTCCGACCATTTGGGAAACCGGCCCGTCAGCCGCAGGCTTTCCATGTTAACGATAGGTGTTCGGTCCGGATTTTCGGTCATGGTGGAGATATCTCCCAGGGATGCTCCTTCGGCAGCTTTTAAAACCCGCACAGCCACCTGCCGGGCCAACTGCTGAAAAGTAAACTGCGGCGTAAATGTAATGGTGGCTCCCTGGTCCAGGTAGGCTGCTCCGTTCACCGAAAGTGACGGAATGCCTTGTTCGTTCAGGCTGGAAAAAATCACCTCGGTTGCAGCGATGGAGTGCTGAACCAGCGGAAAAACCATGGCTGCATCGGTTCCGGTAGGTAATTGTTTCACCGGATTTTCATTTTCTCCAACCGGTACAAACGAAACATCAAATGTATTTTTATCCGCTTTTAAATAACTGGTTAAAATTGGAAATTTAGAATAGAGCTCGCGGGGAATGATGACTGCAAGATTTCGGGATTCGAAAATCCGTGTGAAGGAGTGCATGTCACTTTTTAAACGGATGAGCGATTCAATCCACGCAAAGTTTGTTACCCCTGTACTTTTATCAGGTTTCTGGGGCAGATTTTGAAGAACCGGGTCTAGAACGGTAGCGGCAATCACCGGCTTTGGGTATGCGGGCAAACGAGCTGCCGCTTCTGAGGAAAGAAATCCAAGCGTTACAATAATGTCCACTTCCGGGTCATTCAGAAAAGTCTGCAGGTTTCCATTCACCTTCTCAGACTGCCAGTTTGCACTCAGTTCTTTAAAAACAGCGCCGTCGCCGGCATTGGCCAAAGCTTCTATTTCGGATTCTACCTGCCGGGTGAGCAAATCAAACTCATTTACCGAGGCATCGGTAACAATACCGACTTTTACCGGCTGGGCATAAACTGCCAGCGGGAAAATGAGCAGGATAAGAAAGTGGTTCAAAATAATTGATATTCGTTTCATATTAAAAAAATTAATCTGTTGCTGACTGGTATTTTTTTAGGTCGCGAACCATTTTGTCGGCCAGTTGCATATCATTCATCAATGCCTGAAAACTGCCAAGAATTTCTTTGACCAGAATTTTAGTTTCCGTATCGATTGTAAAAACTTTTTGTGCTTTTCCCCGGTCGATTAATTCCGCGAGGTATCCTTTTGCCACGCCTTTTATGCGCGAAATAATTTGCTCTGCACTGCTGTATTGCTGCCGCAAATTCTTGTCGAAAATTACGCTCAGGTAATACGGTTTTTGTTTGAATAACCGGTGCAACTGCTTGAAAAGCATTTCAAACTCTTCAGCAGGAGAGTCCGTACCGGATGATATTCCGTCAACCATTTCTTTTAGCTCTTTTTCAAGCTGAAGTAACAGTTGTTGGAAAACCTCCTCTTCGTTTTTGACCAGGGTAAAAATGTCGAAACTTTGCATTTCGGGCTGTTTGGAAA
Source organism: Mariniphaga sp. (assembly GCA_028702595.1). Taxonomy (GTDB): domain Bacteria; phylum Bacteroidota; class Bacteroidia; order Bacteroidales; family Prolixibacteraceae; genus Mariniphaga. Next base: position 8,014 of record JAQVON010000079.1, read on the forward strand.
GCACATCAAGGGTGAAGCCCCCGGGGCCAATTTCAGCAAGCAGCTTTCCGCTTGTTTCAATCATTTGCTTTTCTGTTTGTTTTTCCATTACTTCATTTGTTAATTAATATTCACTAACTAATATTGCAGAACATTTTGATTTTAAACTGAGTTTCTCAACTGTTTCCAATTTTCATTAATACAATTCGCAACAAAGTTAGTTAATATTTACTAACTTGCAAATTATCTGATCACTTTTCAGATGTAACAATAGATATTTTTGCTAAATGATGAACTCAGAAAAAGAATCAATCTTTTTGCCATTCCAGGAGTCTTTTTTCTCCTTCCAGTTTGCGAATTCCGGTTACATCCAGACTTACTTCAAGTACTCCTTTGTATTTGTCCTGTTCATTGCAGATAGCATAATTCTGTATTAGAATAAATTTGCCTTTCATTTGAATCCAAAAATCAGCCTGATTTTTTTCACTTTGTTCAACCGATAAGTAAACGCGCTATTTTCAAGCATCAGGTAATACAAAAAGGTATCTTCCTTTGGTTTTTCCCACTGGTAGTTTTTCAGATTTTTGTAAAATACACTGATGACCTTCTCCACATCTTTTTTAATGGCTTCGGGTGTAATTCCCATTTGCATCTACCGATCTTCCAGCTTCAGCATATCGTATGGCGTAACATGGGTTACGGCACTGCTGTGTTTTTCTATGAGTTCCCGAACATCTTCTCCGTTCATCACTTCAAGGGAGAAAGCCAGCAATTGTTTCACCCTTTTTTCACTGTTATTGAAAAATTCTGACAGATCAAAATATTTCTAAAAAACAAAATCAAAACAGTCTCTTAAATTAAAGAACCCTCGATTTTTTTATCGGCCGCGGTGCTTTTACTACCAGAATACGGGTAGCTGATGTTGAACTATTGGAAAGGTTATGCACAATATCCTTGGGACTTTCCACCAGAGAGTCTTTTTTCACAGAAATGGTTTCATCGCCCACCCTCACGTCAGTTGTTCCTTCCAGGATATAGAAAAACACATCTACAGGAGTAATGTGCGGTTTTAACGATTCGCCTGGTTGCAATGTAATGTGCATGGTTTGGGCACTGTCATGGTCATACAATTTTCGTACATCTACTTTGTGCGGTGTTTCGGCAATTTGTTGGTCTTTTACTTTTGTAATCTTCATTTTTTCGAAATTATAAGTTTTACGGATTGTATTAATTTATTGCCTTCTTTTTGAAGGTTGAAAGTGAATTTGGCAAACTGCCATTTTTTGACGAAAAGCCGCAGGGCGCCCATGATAAAAATAACCAGATGCTCAGCGTCGATATCGGACCGGATTTCATTATTTTGCTGTCCCTGCTTTAAAATAGCCAAAAGGGTTTTGTTGTTGGCTTCAATTACCTCTGAAATTTTGTCCGTCAGCTTTTCTTCATTCCTGAACATTTCTTCTGAAAATACCACCGCAGCGAGCGAGGGCGTTTCTGCAAACGATTTAAAGTGCTTTTCGAAGAGCCGTTCGATTTTCAATACAGCCGTTTCATCAGAATTGAGCTCAGCCTCAAAAATCACACTGGTATTCTGTTTCAGCAAATCAAGAAGCGCTATTAAAATCTGAATTTTATTTTCGAAATGCCGGTAAATGGCTGGCTCGGTTATGCCTAACTTTTTTGAAAGATTTTTTATGGTTAATCCCTGAATCCCTTTTTCACTGATTAAGTCAAGCGCTGTGGAAATTATTTCCTGTTGACGTTCTGTTTGCATATTGTCTTTTTTATTTCCTCAAAATTAGTTAATAATTACTAACCCCACAAGAGGTTTAAAAATCTTCCAGACAATTCACCGAAAGGTTTCCATATTCGTCTTTTCCCGCTCATATGTACCTACCCTTCCATTTATTAATAAACCTTTGTCTTCTGGATAGATTAACTGCTCAGCTTTAAAATTAACTTTGAGATATGCATCAATCTCCCTGAATTTCTTTGTGTATGTGTCTCCTTTACCATAGAAACCAAGATTTACTAATAACTCCTTGAAATTATCTTTAATGATCATTCGTCTGTTTAATTTAATTTGTTGATTAATTTTATTGTTTTGTACCAGTAATAGGATCCGGATTTATCCGGTTCATGAGATAAACCAACATTGATAAAATGTAATAGGTTGTATCGTTTTCAACAGATTGGCCGTCAATCCATTCATGGCGGGGTTTGCGTGGCATCAATGGTTGAATGCTCATTACACGATTCCAAAGGCGTGCATGATGAGCACATACATTCCGTAAATAAACAATGCTGTGCAACCACGATGAAAAAACTTTATCGGCAAGGCCAAAAGCATTAGCTATTTCGCGCTTTTCCCTGCCCGGGTTCAGGTTACTGTACATTACTGAAAGTGAGCCAAAGGAAGTTACTTCCAACATCATCCAGCTTGGAGGCATTGGATTGGTGTATTTATCTCGAAATGCAAGGATAAATTCCTCATCGCTACGGAGGTATTCCTGTTCCAGCTTATTGAGGAGTCGTTCGTGTTTCTCTTTGTTCCTAAACAGTTTTGGGTTCAGATACCAGAATGGACCGTGTTGATGGGAAAGAATGTAAATCATTTTGGCCCGAATGGCTACTTCAATTTTTTCGAGTTCTACCAATACAAAATGGCGGAGCTCCCGGTCGAAACAATAAATTTTATAGGCTGTATCAAAAGATGCTCCTTTTTTGAACCGGTGATTTTCTTTGTCTTCCAGGAGTGGATACCAGTAACCGCTGAGACGGTAGTAACTTTTCACTTCCAGCAAATGGAGAAAATAATCTTCATCAGGAATATGTAATCCGCGTTCTTTTAATTGTTCAAGCTGCTGTTGGTAGGTGAGTGCAGCTTTCATGTATGCTGCTTTTGTCATCGATATAAAAATAAAACGCTTACCCTGAGCGCGCTGATCTGACGGGAAGCGGGGTAAGCATGTTGCTGCAACATATACACAATTGTGTGACACAACGGATAAAATATCGTTATTTTTTAAAATCTTCAATGGTTTTATAATGCTTGTTTTACTAAACTCATAATGTATTCTAAATTGTCGGTATCTGTAATTAATAACTCATAATCACCGTTGCCCCAATGCCCGGTTTCGGATACATCGCGGGTGATTTTTTTGGGGTCATCAAGATTGCCTTTTTTTAAGTTAATCCACATTTTCAGACCTTTCTTCTGAATATGGATATCGCAGATAATACCATTTTGACGAAATCCGATTTGTTGCTTTCTTGGCACTATTTCTATGTTATCTGCCAAATTCAGTATTGCATCCTTATACGTTTCGTAAAGCTCCTTAATTTCATCTCGGATATTTGTCAGATGGTCTTCTTCTGAATAGACTTTGATTTCCCGGGTTATGTTCTTGATTGCCTCGTCTTTCTCCATCAGAGGCTGGATACTCGTTGCCGAAGAAGATTTTTTGATTGGATTAATAGAGATTATTCCTCCTTCGTATTGTTTAACTTCGTATAGCTCAATGGCAATGTCCTTAAAGTTGGTCGCCAGTTTCTGGTTCTCAGTAAAATTGGTAGAAACAAATATCACGCGGGTTTGCGACCAGTCCACATCTCTACGCTGGATATTTTCTTTGCAGGATTCGTTGTATTCGACAATGAAATCGGCTTTGTTCTCCATTTAAATTGGAATAACCGGGGCGTGCCTGGCTGAATAAATCGCCTTTTAAGGTTGGATATACTTTCCAATACTTTTCCAAATCGTTAATGTCAGCATCGGGGATTCCACCGTTTAAATGCGCATCAATATCCTGTATATCTTCCTTTTCCTGCGCATCAATGTAGCGCGGGATATTCAGGTTGTACTCGTTTTTCTCGATGGTGGAGACATAAACCATTGTGCTGTAACCGTTGATGATGATTTCATTGTTGAACACATCGGTTATTTTGCGAATATTCTGTTCGCGCAAACGGTTTTTATTGCCATCTTTTTTGAAGCCTTTGCTGGCATCAATCATAAAAATGGCTTTGCGATTGTGAGCATTCTCTTTATCCAGAACAATAATACATGCCGGGATACCGGTGCCAAAAAATAAGTTCGCCGGTAAGCCAATTATTCCTTTGATGTAGCCTTTTTTGATGAGATTTTTTCGAATTTCGGCTTCTGCATTTCCGCGAAACAAAACTCCATGCGGTAAAATACAAACCCCCTTACCGTTCCGTTTTAGGGAGCGCACAATGTGGAGCAGGTATGCGAAATCACCGTTTCTAGATGGTGGAACACCATAACTTTCAAAACGATTGTATTTTCCATCTTCAGGGAGCGACAATCCGTTACTCCAACGTTTATCGCTGAATGGAGGATTGGCAACCACGTAATCGAATTGCTTCATGTTACCGTGTTCCTCAAAAAGTGGTTTTGCCAATGTATTACCCTGTTTAATTTCAGCAGTTGGGTAATCGTGCAGAATCATATTCATGCGGGCCAGTGCAGAGGTCGCGGAATCCTTTTCTTGTCCGAATAACGTGACTTTTGCTTTTGCTGCTGTACCTATGCGCAACAACAGAGAACCGGAACCACAGGTAGGGCCATACACTTCTGTTTTTGCAGTCGTTTCCGCTTTGGAGATACCAATAATCATCGCCATGATGCGGCTAACTTCGGCAGGGGTATAAAACTGACCTTTGTAAAACGCTCGAAAAATGTCAATTATGTGATTGTTTACTCTTATGAACGTTTTTCCCGTTCGGGTATTGCCGGAGCTTCAATTGCCGACGATTTGCTAAAAAAATATGGGGTAATCACCCTGGCAACCACACAGGAATTGGACCCCACAACTCCTTCCGGTTCCTTTCAGCAAAAAATACTATTCCTGTTTGGTCAGATGGATAATGAATTGCGACGGGATAAGGTGGTTCCCGGCATGCGTGAACTGTTAGCAAAAGGTTATTGGTTATGGGCTCCTCCTCGCGGGTATGAAGATTTAAATAAGGGGAAGGCAACAGAACGTAAATTAGTTGTTAGTGAAGAAGGAAAACTGTTAAAGAAAGCCTTTGAGTGGAAGGCTTATCAACAAATGCCAAATGTTGAAATTGCAAGGCGACTAAACAGGATGGGACTAAAAATGTCCGAAAAACGGCTGATCGAATTATTTGCAAATCCATTTTATTGTGGACTGATTACCAGCAATATGATTCCCGGGCAGGTTATTGAAGGTAAACATGAGCCGTTAATATCAAGGGAATTGTTTTTAATGGCACATAATATCAGACAGGAAAAGAGAAGCCATAGCTTCGTTCACGACAAGGACAATGAGAATCGGCCATTAAAAGTCTTTGCGAAATGTGATAAATGCCGACAAACGCTAACGGGTTACCTTGTCCAAAAGAAAGGGGTGTATTATTATAAATGCAACACAAAAGGGTGTAAAGTTAACCGAAGTGCCAATGCAATGCATGACCTGTTCAGGAAAGTATTGAAATCATTCAGAATAGGAGCCGAAGAACTTCAAATTGTCAGAATACAACTGGAAGAACAAATGGCAGTATTTTTTAAGTCACAAATTGAAGAAGCAAATTCTTTAAAAAGCAGATTGAACGAGATTGAACGAAAAAAAGAGGTAATTGAAGAGCGTTTTGTTACCGGGGAAATTGACCGCAGCCTCTACGATAAATTCAGGCCAAAATATGAAAAGGAGAGTTTCCAAATTAAGCAGGAACTCAATAAAACAGGCGGATATAAATCGAACCTAAAAAAAGTGATAGATTTTGCCACAGAAATATGTCTTAATCCCTTGATATTGTGGGATAAATCTGATTTGTACAGTAAAAGAATATTTCAAAATTTAATTTTTCCTGAAGGAATTATCTATAATCGGGAAAATGACCAATATCGAACCTCCCGGATTAACTCATTTTTTTCTCTTATCCCGCAAATAGCAAGGGGTATAGAAGGACATAAAAACGGGGATTCCATCAAAACTGATAAAATCCCCGCTTGGGTAGTCCCACCAGGAATCGAACCTGGATCTACAGTTTAGGAAACTGCTATTCTATCCGTTGAACTATGGGACCATTTTTATGGATCGCAAAAGTAGGTAAAAACCTTTTGCCCGACAAGAGAACAGA
>JAQVON010000149.1 GCA_028702595.1 Mariniphaga sp.
CAACACACTGTTATATCGAGGCGGGAGATATGCTCGTCGCCTGATTGAGGTAATCGGTACCCGCCACCACACGTTTTTCAGCCCTTAGCTGAAAATACGTTAAGAGGTGGGGTGGGGGACATCGGGCCTCGTTATATGTTACTGCTTATTTATTTGCGAAACTCTCTGTAAGTGCAATTAATCTCTTCAGATTTTTTTCAGCCAATAAACATTTATGAGAGTTGGACATAATTACATACATATCGGATTTTTTTTTCGAAATTTCCAGGATATGTTTTATGTTAATCAAATATGAGCGATGACATCTGAAAAATTCATCGGGAGTATTTTTTTGAATTTCATCAAGAGTACCTCTAAATTCCAACTCTCGATGAATCGTGTGTAGGAGAATATTTCTTTTTTTGGTGAGCGTCTCAAAAAAAATAATGCTTTCAACAGGAAGAGCATACTGTACACTGCCAACAGTGATATTGAATATTTTAGGTTGTTCAATTTGATCTGAGACATACTCTTTATATATGAGCTCCAAACATTGATTTATTCTTATAGTTAAGTCATCTTCGGATTTTAGAATGTAATCCAGTGCCCGAACTTTATAACGAAGTGCAAGAAATGCAAGTTCTGGATGCCCGGTTAAAAAAATAATATACCCATGGTGATCAATTTCTCTGATTTTTTTAGCAAGATTCAATCCATTAGTCTCATCGTCTAAAGTAATATCGATAAAAAAGATATTACAACAGGTATTATCATGACTTAATAAATTGCAGATACTGTTACTGATAAGCTAAAGTGTCCAGAAATAGATGTTAATAATTGTCCAAAATCTGCTTGACTCTGTGACCACGAATACTTAATGGGTTTATCGCTTTTAGCATTACCGGTTAAAATGTGGCCGGCTTTCTTCCCCCGGGATGGGGGAAGTTTTAACCGTTTAATGCCTCCTTGGGCGCTCGGGTCGCTCCCCAGCGTTGCCCTATCCTCCCAGGAGAAGAAAACCGGCCGTCTATGTGTATCCGCTTTTTACACAAATTCTTAGTGAAACTCCAACACAGAGGCCATTGCATTCAAAGCATAGGCAACTGTAGTACCATCTACCGGATTGTCTAAAGCATGGATTAGCTTTTCACGGTTGTAAAAAGTGTCATTCAATGTACTCAAATGACAACCAACAAAAAAATCTGGAAGACAGGCAAATAGCCCGGAACTGGATTTTCCAATCAATACTCGTAGACTCGATCTGCTCGTGATGAATACTTCATAGTGGCTACCGTAGTGAACAATTTGGTTTACAGAACCATCCCAATCATCCTTTTCATATTCATTCCATTGGTATGTACAGCGGAATTTGATCATGCCAATTCCCCCTGTATTACGAGCTTTACCATATGATCATCGATGATCTTTTTACCGTTTTGAGCACCATAAAGCAGACAGTGCGTGCAAAGCTTGTTAATAAGTCGAGCAGCTCCACTTGAGAACCTGTAGATTTCATCCACTGCGGCATCTGAAAAAATCTCATTATCACTTCCCGCATATTCAAGGTGCCGGTTGACGTATTCACCAACTTGTGAGCGATCGTAATAACCCAATTTACACTGCAGATCGATCCTTTGTCGAATGGCAGCATATGATTGCAGTTTCAGCCTGTCCCATAATTCGGATTGTCCAACCAAAATTAAAGCCATTGGGCTCTGGGAGTCCATCTTGAAATTAAGTAGAAACCGTACCTCTTCCAGCATTTCCTTATCCAAAAGATGTGCTTCATCTACAATAACTACTGGAAGCAGATCATGAATCTGACGCATGAGTTCAATTTCCTTGTGTAGTTGCCTTTTGGCATCGCCACGATAAAACTTTGCCTCACATCCCAGTTGTTCTAGCAGCCCCTTGTAAAAATGCCTCGGTGTCAGCTTTGAATCTGCCAGGTACAGTGCCGAAAAACGTGAAGTGTTTAAGTGGCTAATGAAACAACGAAGCATTGTCGTCTTTCCAACACCACAATCACCAGTGACAACAGTGAACAGTTGCCTTTCTGCTGCATACAACAGGCGACCCACCATTTCCTCCATCATTGTTGATTTGTAAAGCTGCTCCGTGGAGATATCCCGGGTAAAGGGTGGCCTTCCAAAGCCATAAAACTGTTCAAACATTTTATTCACCTGCCTTTATAACGCTTCTAAAGGAAATTGCAGGTGCTTGCTGTTCTCTTCGCTGTTGGTTCTTTTTTGCAGCAGCTTTGAGCAAACGGGATGAGTCAGTTCCGACTTTAGTAAGGTGCTCAGGCAGTTTTGGCCGTTTCCCTACCCTTTCACCGATAACCAGCTGTTTTGCCTTCCATGGGGAATGGCCTGCGTATTCAATCGTTAACTCGTTGGTATCTGCAGGATCAAAAACAACATCTACAGTACAACCGATAAAAGAGATACCTACCTCATACTTTTTGCTCTCGAAGCTAATACATCCAGCCTTATCAACTTTCCGCTGTTCACAGTGGAGAAAGGCATTTGTGATAACATCCGGATCTAAAAACTTTTGTGGCTTCTTGTCGCTCCGGTATGCAGTCAATGGAGTATTCCCGCTGTTTAATGCTGAATGGGGCCGGTTCTGGTAACATTCTTCAACCCATATCTGAAAAAGTTCGTTCAATTTATCCAATGTCTGTGGTTTTTCCAGAGCAACTTCAGCCAGGAAAGAATCAACCACCCGGTTAAAACGTTCTGGTTTCCCGGTAGATTCCGGCGAGTAAGGTTTTGCATAAAGAAGGCGTATGCCCATTTTTGCACAGGCTCTGTTCATCCATTTGGTTCGATATTGGCTTCCATTGTCAAAAAATACAGACTCGGGAACCCCGAATTTCATTATCGATTTTCGAAAGCAATCCTCTACGATTACCTTGTCAAGCATGGGATAAAATTCTCCATGTAGAATCAACCGACTTGCATCGTCAATGAACGTAACAAGATATACTTGTTTCTTCAGTCCATCTTTCCCAATGGGTATGTATGGACCATATTTGATGTCCGAATGCCAAAGCTTGTTGCGATACGGTTGTTGGTACCTGCGCGCAGCAACACCGGTATTGGAATACAGTTTCATCTGCCTTGAGCTGTATCCCTTTTCAGCCAGTTTTTCCTGCAATGTGCTCCGTTTGATCTTTCCCGGTTCCGCTAAATCTTCCCATTCTAAAATCTGAATGATTTGAGATACACTGCGTCCTGGCACCTGCCTTCGTAGTAAAATTGCTTGTTCCAAAAGATGGGGTGGGATAGCATCCTCCGTCTTTTGTCTGCCTCGCTCCTTTGGTTTTAGCCCGCTAAACCCTGAATTTCTGTAGTGTGCCAGGTATCTGCGCAGGGTACGCTCAGACATGCCTGTTTGTTCACATATCCTTGCCTTGATTTCACGGGCTTTGGCGGCATCAAGTCCTTCTTCTAACAACGGTGATAAAATTTT
>JAQVON010000080.1 GCA_028702595.1 Mariniphaga sp.
AACTCCCATAATTTTTATCACGTTTCTTTGTGGCATAATTTGTCATGGTCGTTTCATCAGTGATAGTTAATAATTATTGTTTAACGATTTGGGCCATAAATTCGCCTTCAGCAACGATTTTACTTCCCACATAAGTAACACCTTTCATAGTAGCAATTCCCCTTCGGATTGGAGAACTCAGACTGACTTTAAAAATGAGGGTATCACCGGGTACTACTTTTCGTCTGAACTTCACGTTATCCACCCGAATGAAATAGGTAGAAAATTTCTCTTTAAGCTTATAGAGCACGAGTAATCCTCCGGTTTGTGCCATAGCCTCAATGAGAAGTACACCGGGCATGACCGGCTCATTGGGGAAGTGTCCCTGAAAAAATGGTTCATTATGGGTTACATTTTTCACTCCGACAACCTCTTTGCTATTCATTGAAATAATTTTATCCACCAGGAGGAATGGATATCGATGGGGCAGGTACTCTTTAATTTGTATAGTATCGAGAACAGGGGTAGCATCCGGGTTGTATTCGGGAGCTACCGACTGCATTTCTTTCCAGGCATTTTTCAGTGCTTTGGCAAAAATTGTATTGGGTCGGTGTCCGGGTTTTGAAGCAATGATCCGGCCTTTAATCCGCTTACCACAAAGGACCAGGTCTCCGATAACATCGAGCAGTTTATGTCGTGCACATTCATTATCGAAGTGCAGGTCGAGGTTGTTCAGGATACCTTGTGGTTTAACGGTCACACGGTTGTGGTGGAAAAGATCGGCAAGCCTGTTGAGTTCTTTCTGTGTCACTTCCTTATCAATGATCACAATAGCGCTTTTCAGGTCGCCTCCCTTGATGAGGTTATTATTTAACAGATACTCCAACTCGTGCAGGAATACAAACGTCCGGCAATAGGCTATCTCGTTTTTAAAATCACTGATTGAATCGAGGGTTGCAAACTGGTTGTTGAGCACCCTTGACTTAAAGGAAATCATCACATTCAACCGATAATCATCGTCGGGCAGAGCAATAATATGCGCACCCGATTTCTCGTCGTATATTTCAATTTTTTCTTTTATCTCGAAATATTCACGTTCAGCTTCCTGTTCAGTAATTCCAGCTTTTTCGATGGCTTCCACAAAAAACCTGGAGCTTCCGTCCATGATAGGAGCCTCCTCATTATTCACTTCTATCAGGACATTATCCAGGTCCATCCCGGTCAATGCAGCAAGGGCATGTTCAATAGTACCGATACGTGCTCCGTTTTTTTCGAGTAGGGTACCCCGTGAGGTGTCGATAACCAAATCAACATCAGCATCAATAACCGGAGCATTTTCCAGATCGACCCGTTTAAACTTGAACCCATGATTTTCCGGAGCAGGCAGAAATGTCATGGTAACATCCACACCGGTGTGCAAGCCCCTCCCTGCAATGACGAACGGGTTTGTTAATGTTTTTTGTTTTACCATACTTAATATTTACTTTGAATCTGATGAGGTAATCCTTTTTAAGGATTCAACATCTTTTTGAAGATGAATGACCTCTTCACGAAGTTTTGGCAGGTTTCTTATTATTGTATAGGTTTTTAAAGCATCTTTATAATTCACTGCAGGAGATGACAATACAATCTCGTTGTCTTTGATTGATTTACTGACACCTGATTGAGCACCAATTTGTACATTATCACCAATTGTAAGGTGGCCGGCAAGGCCAACTTGTCCGGCAAACCGGCAATTTTTCCCCACTTTTGTAGAACCTGCCATCCCAGTTTGACCGGCAATTACAGTATTTGCACCAATTTCACAATTATGTGCAATCTGCACCAGGTTATCAATTTTGGCTCCATTCCTGATAATTGTTGAACCAAATGTGCCGCAGTCAACCGTAGTGTTTGCACCAATCTCTACATGATCCTCAATCACCACGTTCCCGATCTGTGGAATTTTCTTGTAGATTCCATCAGCCTGCGGAGCAAAACCAAAACCATCAGATCCTATAACCGCTCCTGAATGAAAGATACAATGGCTGCCAATTACGGAGTCATCGTAAATCCGCACCCCGGAGTAAAGAATACAATGGTTCCCGATGGTTACATGATCACCAATGAAAACCTGGGGGAAAATTTTTACATCATCCCCGATTTTTACATTCCTGCCGATACTGGTAAAAGCACCAACATAGATATTTTGCCCCAGACTGGCACTAGGATCGATGGAAACAGGATTTTCAATTCCTTTCCGATAACCCGATTTATTTTGTTCATAGAAATCAAGTAAAACGGCGAGAGACTGATAAGCATCGTCCACTTTTACAAGCGTTGCATTCACCACAGATTTTGGTTCAAAATCTTTATTAACCAAAACAATGGAAGCCTGGGTGCTGTATATATAATTCTCGTATTTCGGATTAGACAGGAAAGTCAGAGTTCCGGGTTTCCCCTCTTCAATTTTCGATACGCCAGAAACTTTAACCTCACCATCACCAACTACTTCACCCTTCAACAGTGAAGCAATGTTTTGCGCACTAAATTCCATTCATCAATAATTTTTGCGATGCAAATATAGTTTTAAACTAATTAATGTCCAATTCTTTTGGATAACATGCATAATATTTGCGAACAGTTTTGGTTAATACCGACAGGTTAATATCGGAAGCCCTGCTTAAGTCTTTCACTGTTCCATCCTTTAAAAGCATTTTTATATTTTCGGTATGACTGTTATAGGCATTATTTGTAATTTCACCTGTTATAAGAAAATAGGGTGCAAGGATACGATCATTTGTAATTTTTGCAGTGATGAGTTTTAACATTTTCTCCTTCCAGAGGCCGGATACAGGTCGGTCAAAAATTTTAATCCGAAAAAGTTTTCTGTTTATCAGGCATTTTGCAAGGTTTGAAAGGATGGGATCGGCATGTGTTTGCCATTCTTTAACTGAAGTTAAAATATCATTATCATCAAGCAGAGCAAACCAGTCAAGTATATTCTTCCCATCTACCTGACGGTTTTCGAAGAAGTCCTGTTCTAAATACTGGTTTTTCATAAAAATTTCAAGGGCATGAGTTTGAAACAAATCCATGCCCAGGGCTGAAATCTCTCTTGCTCGTTTCAGTACATGAATAAGCAACAGTTCGGCAGAAACGACAGTTTTATGAAAATATACCTGCCAGTACATCAGTCGTCGGGCAATCAGAAATTTCTCTATAGAATAAATCCCCTTATAATCGACTGCCAGCTGATCGTTCCATACGGTAAGCATTTTAATAATCCGATCGATTCCAACAATTCCTTCAGCTACGCCGGTAAAAAAACTATCGCGACTCAGGTAATCGAGACGGTCCATATCGAGCTGACTGGCAACAAGCTGGTGCAGGAATTGTTTTTTATACTGATTTTTGAATATTTCGATCGCCAGTTGAAGCTTCCCGTTAAACTGACGGTTTAACTCACTCATCATCCATAAAGAAATTTTCTCATGCGATATTTTTACCAGTGAATTTTCCAGCGCGTGAGAGAATGGTGCATGTCCGATATCATGGAGTAGAATGGCAAGAGTAACAGCATCGGCTTCGTCATCGGTTATTTCATGACCTTTCATTCGCAAAACGGAAATAGCCTGACGCATGAGATGGCTGGTGCCTATGGCGTGTTCAAAACGGGTATGGTTTGCTCCGGGATAAACCAGGTAAGATAATCCCAACTGTTTGATCCGCCTTAATCGTTGCATGTAAGGATGTTCAATTAAATCAAAGACTAGCTCCGATTGGAGATGAATAATTCCAAAAACCGGATCATTTATGATTTTCTTTTTGTTAATAAAATATTCTGTCACTTTGTTTGTATTACTTGAAAGGCTAAAAATACAAAAGTTTAATTAATTCGAATTAAGGCATTTATCCATATTCTTTTTTTTTGTAATTCCGGAAGAATTTGCTATTTTTGCGCAGATTTTCAGAAAACCTGAATTAGGGGACCTAAGGTTCCCTATTTTGTTACTGGAAAATAATGGTAAAAAGGTCAGACATAGAGGAAATGGTTAAAGAGCAGCTCAGTAAAGGGATGTTCCTGGTTGATGTTCATGTAAGTGCTTCGAATGTGATCAAGGTACTTATTGACAGTTTTGACGGGATTACCATTGACAAATGTGTTGACATGAGTCGGTTTCTGGAAAAAAACCTGGACAGGGAAACAGAAGATTATGAGCTTCAGGTTTCATCGCCCGGGTTATCCGAGCCTTTTCGGGTACTGGACCAGTACCTTAAAAACAAAGGCAGGCAAATTGAAATGATGACAGTAGAAGGAGAGAAATACTCCGGTTTATTAAAGGAAGTTACTTCCGATAGGATCGTATTGGAAACAACCACACAAAAAAAGGTGGAAGGATTTAAAAAGAAACAACGGGTTATTGAAGAACATCAATTTAACTATGGCGAAATAAAAAGCGCAAAAGTTATTGTAACATTTAAATAAAAAATTAGCGATGGAAAATATTAGCCTTATCGATACTTTTGCCGAGTTCAAAGACTTAAAGAACATTGACCGGGTTACTATGATGAGTGTACTCGAGGATGTTTTCCGGAGTGTACTGATAAAACAGTATGGAACAGATGAAAATTTCGATGTGATTATCAACATCGATAAGGGTGATTTTGAAATATGGAGAAACCGTGCGGTGGTTGAAAACGATATGTTGGAGGATCCGAACCTGCAGATAACCCTGTCGGAAGCCAGAAAAATTGACAGTGATTATGAGGTGGGTGAGGAGGTAACTGACGAAGTAAAATTGATTGATTTTGGCCGGCGGGCCATTTTAAATCTTCGGCAAAACCTGGCCAGCAAAATTATGGAGTTGGAGAAAGACCATGTATATGGCAAGTACAAGGATAAGATCGGTGAAATTGTGACAGGTGAGGTATATCAGGTATGGAAAAAAGAGGCTCTGGTTATTGACGATGAAGGAAACGAGCTGATCCTGCCCCGGTCAGAACAGATTCCTTCGGATTTTTTCCGGAAAGGGGATACGGTGAGGGCTATTGTTTACAAAGTAGAACTACGTAACAACAATCCGTTAATTATTTTATCACGAACTGCACCGACATTTCTTGAACGGCTTTTTGAACTTGAAATACCAGAGATATTTGATGGTCTTATCACCATTAAAAAAATTGTCAGGGTTCCGGGGGAACGCGCCAAGGTTGCTGTTGAATCGTATGACGAAAGAGTGGATCCAGTAGGAGCCTGCGTAGGCATGAAAGGATCACGGATTCACGGGATTGTGCGGGAACTGCGTAACGAAAATATCGATGTCATCAACTATTCTTCCAACACACAACTGTATATTAAACGCGCTTTGAATCCGGCAAAAATAGTCAATATAAAAATTAATGAAACGGGGAAAAAAGCGGAAGTATACCTGAAACCCGAGGAAGTTTCATTGGCTATTGGGAAAGGTGGACTGAACATCAGACTTGCAAGCCAGCTGACAGGATATGAAATTGATGTATTCAGGGAAATGGAACATGACGATGACGATGTTAACCTGGATGAATTTGCTGACGAAATAGAGAGCTGGGTGATTGATGCACTTAAAGCAATTGGCTGTGATACAGCGAAAAATGTTTTAAACATTCCTCGTAATGAGTTAATAAAACGTACCGACCTGGAAGAAGAGACGATTGATGATGTATTAAAAGTATTAAAAGCTGAATTTGAATAATTTTTATTCAAAAAAATTACAACTGACATCTGTTTTAATTAAACTTGCAGAGTCCTTAAACATTGGGGTAGAAAAGAAAAATTATATATGGCAACAGGCAAGACAATAAGGCTTAGTAAACTTGCAAGAGAGTTCAATGTGGGGATTCACACTATTGTGGATTTTCTGCATAAAAAAGGATTTGATGTTGAATCAAATCCAAACACAAAAATCTCAGAGGAAGCCGTAGCCCTTCTTGAAAAAGAATACAAAATCGATTTGAACCTCAAGAAAGAATCGGAAAAGATTATTTTGAAAAGCCACCGGCCGAAACAGGAAGTAATTTCCATTGAGGACAAACCTCAGGAAATTTTTGAAGAGGCAGAGGATGATGAAGAGGAGGAGGAAGAAATCCCAATCGTTATACCCAAAAAAATACCTGTACCTGAACCAGTCAGGAAAAAACCGGCAGAACCGGAGATTGAAAAGCCGGTTAAGGATAATAAAATTAAGGTAGTTGGTAAAATTGATCTTGACAGCGGCAAGAAACCCGTTCCGAAAGAGACGAAAAAAACAGAACCAGAACCTCAACCTGAGCCGGTAAATGATTTGCCTTTGCAGGAGGAAAAACCGGTGGAAGCTGAAATACCCGCACCCAAAGAAGAAGTGCAGGAGATACCTCAACAAAAAGCAGAGGAACCACCAGTTAACGAAGAAGAAAAACCAACCGTTACCGAGGAAGAGGCAAAAATTGAAACAGAAGAACCTGTAATACCGGAAAAACCTGCAGAAGTTGAGTCAGAAAAAGAGCCGGAAAAAATTTCAGAAAATATCATTGAAACCGATATTCCCAGGATGGAAGAACTGAAAGTTGTCGGGAAGATTGACCTCGATTCCCTGAATCAAAAAACCAGACCGGCAAAAAAATCCCGGAAAGAACGTGAGAAAGAGAGAAAAGAAAGACGTTTGAAAAAAACAGCAACCATTTCTGACAACAGGATTTCAGGAAAAGAAGATAAAAGCAAACCTGGAATACAGGTAAATAAACAGAAGGAAGAGGAGGACGTCATAAAAGCGCGGGTTGAAAAGCTTGCCGGTCCTACTGTTTTAGGAAAAATTCAATTGCCCGATAAAAAGGTCACCAAACAAAAAGATGCTGGAGATACGGCTTCCCATAAAAAGAGAAGGAAACGAATCAAAGAAACGGGAAGAGTAAAATTTGAAGACAGGGGTGGCGACAATGCCAAAACTGAACAAAAAGACAATAAAGCAACAGGCAGAAAGAAAAAAGTATTGCTCAAAAAAGAGGTAAATGAAGAAGAAGTTCAAAAGCAAATAAAAGATACCCTGGCCCGGTTAACCTCGAAGGGCAAATCAAAAGGGTCGAAACACCGTCGTGATAAAAGAGCAGCTGTTAGTGAAAGAAAGCAGGCTGACCTCGAGAAAAATGTTCAGCAGCAAAAAATCCTTAAGGCGACGGAGTTTGTATCGGTGAATGAGCTTGCCAACATGATGGATGTTAATGTGAATGAAATTATTTCACTGTGCATGAACCTTGGGTTGTTTGTTTCCATTAATCAACGGCTCGATGCTGAAACCCTTTCCATTGTTGCAGAAGAATTTGGATACAAGGTGGAATTTGTCAGCGCCGATCTTCAGGAAACCATAGGATCAGAAGAAGATGAGGAGGAAGATTTGAAACCCCGTCCTCCAATTGTAACTGTGATGGGGCACGTTGACCACGGAAAAACATCACTACTTGACTATATCCGTAACAGTAATGTTATTGCAGGTGAGGCAGGAGGTATTACACAGCACATTGGTGCTTATCACGTCACCCTGGAAGATGGCCGTCATATCACTTTCCTTGATACTCCGGGTCATGAAGCATTTACAGCCATGCGTGCCCGTGGAGCACAGGTAACCGATATAGCGATCATTATTATTGCTGCCGATGATAACGTGATGCCCCAAACAGTTGAAGCCATTAATCACGCTACAGCTGCAGGTGTTCCAATTGTGTTTGCCATCAATAAAATTGATAAACCGGGAGCTAATATTGACCGGATCAAGGAGGAGCTGGCCAATATGAACTTCCTGGTTGAAGACTGGGGTGGAAAATATCAGTCGCAGGACATATCTGCCAAACAAGGCCAGGGGATTAAGGAGCTGATGGAAAAAGTATTGCTGGAAGCAGAAATGCTGGACCTAAAAGCCAATCCTAATCGCCGGGGAGTGGGAACAGTAATCGAGTCGACACTCGACCGTGGCAGAGGTTATGTGGCAACCGTGTTGGTTGAGACCGGCTCCCTGAATGCAGGAGACATTCTGTTGGCCGGACAGCATTTTGGACACATAAAGGCAATGTTTAACGAGCGGAATCAAAAAATTAAATCTGCCGGACCTTCTGAACCAGCCATCATACTTGGTCTTGACGGAGCACCCCAGGCAGGTGATAAATTCCATGTAATGGAAAACGAGCGCGAAGCACGAAACATCGCCAATAAACGGGAACAACTGGCCCGTGAACAGGGACTCCGCTCACAGAAACATATTACACTTGATGAAATCGGCCGCCGTATTGCCATCGGAAACTTCCAGGAATTAAACCTGATTGTAAAAGGCGATGTAGACGGATCTATCGAAGCACTTTCTGACTCCCTGATCAAACTTTCAACCGAAGAAATTCAGGTCAATATCAAACATAAGGCCGTGGGGCAGATTTCAGAATCAGATATCCTCCTAGCTGCTGCCTCCGAAGCTATTGTGGTTGGATTCCAGGTCAGACCTTCGCTCAATGCAAGAAAACTTGCAGAAAAAGAACAAATCGATATCCGGCTGTATTCCATCATTTATGACGCGATCAATGAAATCAAAGCAGCGATGGAAGGAATGCTGTCTCCTGATATTAAAGAAGAAATTACAGGGACAGCCGAAGTACTGGAAACATTTAAAGTTACTAAAGCAGGTACGGTAGCCGGCTGTATCGTCAGAGACGGAAAAATATCCCGGAATGCAAAAATCAGAATTATCCGCGATGGAATAGTTATCTATACAGGCAACCTGGGATCCCTGAAACGTTTCAAAGACGATGTGAAAGAAGTTAAAAACGGCTACGAATGCGGACTGAATATCGAAAACTTCAATGATATCAAGGTTGGTGACCACGTAGAAGCTTTTATAGAAGTGGAGGTAGCCAAACAATTATAAGTTATTAACAGGAAGCATTTCATTTCTATGCTGAAAAGTGTACAGCCTAAATGTTCAAATTAGTAGTTTTGTGTCCCGTTCCGGAGTAATGAAACGACCATAACAGATCATGCCATTAACAGGTATGATTAAAATTATGGGAGTTTCATCTGTTACTTAAAATGATAAATGATAAACAG
Organism: Mariniphaga sp.; assembly: GCA_028702595.1. Taxonomy (GTDB): domain Bacteria; phylum Bacteroidota; class Bacteroidia; order Bacteroidales; family Prolixibacteraceae; genus Mariniphaga. The sequence goes on from JAQVON010000080.1 coordinate 9,062, forward strand.
ATGAAACGAAACCTGATAATTGCAACAATTATTTTTCTACTCCTGTCCTTTGGTGTCTCCTGGTGGTATTTCTCCGAAGAAACTCCCTTTTTAAAGGATATGGACATATATAAGGCAGTACCTGTTTCTGCTCCTTTTTTTCTTGAAGTGAATTCAATACAGAACCTGCCTGCCGATAATCCTATCCTTAGTGCACTGGAGGAAGGAGGCATCGGACAACATTGGTTTTCATTTATACAAAAGGCGGATTCTCTGATCACCTCCACAGAAAATATACCCAATAATCTACGTAACAGTAATTTTATTTTGGCTTTCGGATTTACAGGTCGTAACGAATTATTTCCTGTAATTATAAAAAAAGCAGATACACAAAATCGCCGGGCTTCCATCGAATTACTACTGGAACATTTTTATCCCCCTGACCAATACGACTACAATCAACGGGAATATGGAAAGCATACCATAACCGGGGTCTATCCCAATGACTCTGGCAGCCCGCTGTTTTATACTTTTTCTGATGACATATTCTGCATCAGCCCAAGATCTATTCTGGTTGAACAAATTTTACGGCAACTATCCACGCCTGGCATACTTAAAAATCCTTTTTTCCTGAAGGCCGACCGGGGTATTCGGGATCAAAAAATTTCCTTCTATATTAACCATGAATGGATAGGTGGTTTTTTTACACCGGTATTTTCCAGGGCCGTAACTGAAAAAACGGATGAATTTGGTTCAACAAGGCGATACCAGCCTTCTGCCGTTGCAGAAAAATATCAACATTTTGCTGCGTGGAGCAAGCTGGGAGCCCGGTTTTTCGACGATCAGATATTCTTAAACGGCATATCCATCGCCGATGATTCACTGAATCATTTTTTGGCTGTTTTTTCGGGACAACAACCGGTTCGTTCCGTAGCAGAAAAAGCACTGCCCCAAAATACATCCTTCTTTTGTAATTTCTCCTTTTCAAATAAACAAGATTTTTTTGATCAACTGGAAGCATTTTATGCTCATTCAGAAAATTTTTATTTTCGTGAGGAGCGTATGAAACGCATCGACCAACAGTTCCGCACCCATACCAGAAATACATTTAAGCAATGGGTAAAGGATGAAATCATTGTTGCCTCCACAACCATTCCGGTCAATCCGGAAAATAAAACTACATTTTTCATTCTGCAAACAACAAACAGACAAACAGTTGAAGGAGAATTCCAACAACTTTTGAAGAATTATGCAGCGCGCACAGATCAGGATTACAGTCAGTTATTGTCCGTATTACCCCTTGATCAGGCAACAGAATTTCCAATTTACCGTTTTCCCTTTCCTTCGTTTCCCGGTCTGTGGTTGGGAAGTCCGTTTACAATGGCTGAAACCGCTTTTGTTACTTTTTACAACGACTTCATGGTTTTCTCCAACACAGAGCAGGGATTGCATGAATATATCCGGAATATGACAATGGGAGCTAATCTGGCAAATGACAATCGTTTACAGCGATTCAGTAAAAATCATCTTAACAGAAACAACATCCGCGTATTTATTGATGTGAACAAGGCATTCGGGATAAGAAGTGAAATTTTTTCATCAAAAATGTTGCAGCATTTAAAAGAGAAAGAAGAATCCATCCGCAATTTTGACATCATAAACTTTCAGGTCAGTCAAGAGAAAAATATTTTTTCAAACTCTATCATCCTTTCTCATCGAACAGGCACATCCGACCAAACGCAGGCAGTCTGGCAGGTAGCACTTGGCAGCCAGGTACAGACGAAACCACAACTAGTTAAAAATCATTATGAACCAACACATCAGGAGATATTGTTTCAAGATGCGGGGAACAACCTGCATCTGGTTAGCAGCTCCGGACAATTACGCTGGACGGTTCCACTGTCAGGTTCTATTTTGGGAAAAATTCATCAGGTAGATGCATACAAAAACGGGAAACTGCAATATCTCTTTAATACAAAAGAAAAGCTCTACCTTTTGGACAGAACAGGAAATCATGTGGGAAATTTCCCGGTGAGCCTGAAGTCGTCCGCAACAAATGCCGTGAGCGTTTTCGATTACGACAATAACCGAAATTACAGATGCTTTGTTGCCACGGAAAATAAAAAGATTTATGCTTATGACGTAACCGGCAAAATAATCACGGGTTGGAAATTCGATCAAACAGAACAAGCTGTTACTACACCGCTGCAACATTTCAAAGCAGCAGCAAAGGACTACATAGTATTTAAAGACCCATCGGGCATTTACCTGGTCAATCGACAGGGAGAATCTCGTGTTTCTGACCATCTGAAAATGGAAACCTCGAATAATCCCCTGGTAATTGACCATTCAAAAACTCCCCTAATTCTTACAACCGATAAAAAAGGCAAAGTATATTTTATCCATCCCGATGGAAAAATGGAAGAAAAAACCACGGGAAGATATAGTGAGGATCATTTTTTCACTGCTGGTGACCTCGATGGGAACGGAGTAATCGACTTCATTTTTGCAGATGGAAATGATATTGTAGTTATAGATGCAAACGGCAGAAAAATGTTCAGTCAGAAAATGAGAAATCCGGTGACAACGCCCCCCAAAATATACACGCTCACTGAAAACCAGAAAAAAATCGGTGTGGTGGATGCGCTCTTCAACCGAATTTACCTGTTTGATAACCAGGGAAAATTACATCCTGGCTTCCCTCTGCCGGGAAACGGTGAATTCATCATCGAAACACTCATTGAGAATTCCGGATCACTGCACCTGGTAACCGGTTGTGAAGGTGGAATTCTTTGTAATTATTCCCTCCAGTAACAATTTCATAACCCGGGATGCTCATCCTGTTTCCTGACAGCCACTTGTGTGCCAACAACTGATTAACAGTACATTTCTGCAAGAACAAAAATTACAGGTATCCTCTTACATAAATCACCAGGAGCTTCCCCTATAAATTTTCTTACATTTACTGCCCGAATAACGAAGAATAAATGAAATCAGACAGGATCAAAGGATATATTTTTGCACTGATTGGCACCCTTGCTTTTTCCAATGAATATATATTCAGTAAAGCTGCGATGAATGAAGTTCATCTGGCTCAGTTTGGAGTTTATTGGTTCACAATCAGTACTGTATTGATGATACTGTATACGTTGTTCAGTAAAAAAATGTCCCCGCTTTTTTCCCTGGCCCGCCCGCAGATTTACATCTTAATCCTGTTGGGATTTCTGGAAATCCTGACAACGACCTCCTTTTACCTGTCCATACATATTATTCCTGATCCTGCTGTTACCTCCTTTTTAGGGAATATCTATCCGGTTATGCTTGTTTTTGGAGGAGTTGTTTTGTTGGGGGAAAAATTTGGTCCCATAGAAATTTTTGGAGCCGTTTTGGCTTTAGTGGGAACCTTTATTATTGGGTATACAGGTGAAAGTTCTCTGAAAAATTTATTCATCCCGGGTACCGGTATTGTATTATTAAATACATTTTTGGCAGCTGTTGGCTCTTTAATCATAAAAGTTCATATCAAAAAACTAAGTCCGGAGATCATCAATCTGAACCGGTCGGTTTGGCTGTTGATTTTTTCTGTGATCATGTTATGGGCCTACAGGCAACCTCTTCATATCCCTTTTTCCGCATTAAAAAACATTGCGATAGGTGCCACTCTGGGCCCATTTCTGGCTATTCTTACCATATACTATTCATTACGATATATTGAAGTTTCCCGCTCATCGATTGTGCAAAGTCTGAAAGGGATATTTGTCCTGATTGGAGCTTATCTGTTTTTTGGCACTTTCCCCCAGGTTCACCAATTAGTTGGGGGACTGTTCTCAATTGCTGGAATATTGATCATGACCCTGGCACAAGCAGGATTTTTTCATCACATAAAAATTAAATATTTCAGCCGTATTTAACTCAGAGACTGTTTTGATTTTGTTTTTTAAAAATATTTTGAAGTGTTTTTGCTCAGACAAGGCAAAATTGACGCGAATAGCCATAGCTATTTAAGGAAATTTTGCAGCAGTATGAGTGAAAAAGACGCAATATAGAATAAATGGATAAATACAAAACAGTCTCTCATTATAATCGTTTATTTTTAAAGTATTCAACACAATTCGCAAGCTCATTTCGACAGAATATGCAGGCGTATTTGGAAGGAACCCGTACATACATCAATACTAAGCGTTTGTGTTCAAAATGATCATACTTGCTCCCTTACAGAATCTCTACACAAAAAAAATAAAAACGCGGTCGACTGGTACCATCAAGAAAAATATTTATCCTTCATCATTAAACATTCTTCATTTTTTCAAGTCTAAATTTTTCTGTGGTTTTCATTTGCACGATTAATCCACCAGAATAATCAGAATAAAACTTTAAGGGATTAAATTACTTTTATTAATTCCTTAAGAAACGGAGGATTGGTCTCAGAATATAAAGAGAGATTTTTTTTTTTTGCATTTTTATGGTTTGGCTACAAATGAATGATTTAAATCGGTTATGAAGAAAAAAATAATTTTCACGTTACTATTTCTTGCATTAGCATCAGTT
>JAQVON010000021.1 GCA_028702595.1 Mariniphaga sp.
AGGCTGTTATCCATTATGCTACCAGTACAATAACGTGCCGAAGCCAGTTGTTGTTACGGTATTTTGGTGAATCAGACTCACCTGAATGTGGAATCTGTGATGTTTGCCAGTCGTTTCGAAATGTTGGATTAAGTGCGTTTGAATTTAAGGAAATCAGTACACAAATAAAAAAGTTGCTGGAAGTGCCCAGTACTTATGAAGCATTGCTGCTAAACCTGAGAGGAAACAGAGACAAGATGATGAATGTAATCAAGTGGCTTATTGATAATAATATAGTTATTTACAGAGTAGACGGGAAAATGGAATGGGCAGGATAGTCTTCCGGTAAAAATTAAAAATCCTGTTCTCTGAAAAATCTTTTTTACTTTTGCGAGGTTTTCAAAGTAAAATATATGGGAGAAGCAGATATACATACAGTAGTTTATTCCAAAAATGTGGTGGAGTTTGTAACAGTCGCCAGGGAGTATTGTGAATTGATTGAAGAGGTAAATATTACTCCTACAGCCGATAATATGAGTAAAATGCAGAAGATTTTACCCTTGGTGTATCTTAAAGCCGCATTACTTCCGAAAACTGAAAAAGTACTTGATGAGGAACTCCGGAAATATGTTACTGAATTGGATTACAATGTTTGGCAACAAAGATGGCTGAGTGCATTAGGAGAATACGACAGCTATTATGAAGTTTTTGATCCCGGGATTCAATTTGGAGAAGAGACAGTAACCGCAAGTATATCCGAAAGTCTGATGGATATTTATCAGGATTTAAAGGATTTTATCACAACATATAGCCTGGGTTATGAAGCCATTATGAATGATGCCCTTTTTGATTGTGTCTATCATTTTGAAGATTCATGGGGTCAGCGGTTGGTTAATGTTTTACGGGCAATACACAAGCTGGTCATTGACGAAGTTGAGTATCCTTCAGGAAAACAAAATAATGAGGAGAACGTTGTAAAGAAAAGTATTGGAAAGGACGATTGGGTAAACGGTTTTTGGAATACTCAATCCAGCGAAGAATGAATAAGGATGTTTAAAGAGAATATTACAAGGGAAGAATTGACTGATTTACCATTGCGATGGTTTGAAGGAGAGATTTTTGTTATTGATAAACCCGAACAGGTAAAGGATGTCGCAAAATTTCTATCCTCTCAGTCTCTGATTGGCTTTGATACGGAAACCCGGCCATCATTTAAAAAAGGAGTCGTGAATAAGGTTGCTTTACTGCAACTTTCCACCCCCGAACAGGCATTTTTGTTCCGGATTAACAAACTTGGGCTTCCTGCACCAATTCGAAAAATACTTGCAAATCCTTCGATTATTAAACCGGGAGTTGCCATTCGTGACGACATTAAGGGGCTCCAGGAAATTTTTCAGTTCAAGCCCGGAGGATTTATCGAATTACAGGATGTTGCCAGGCAAGCAGGAATACAAAACTTTAGTTTGAAAAAATTAACAGCTATTGTTTTAGGTTTCCGCATTTCCAAATCTCAACAACTTTCAAATTGGGAAGCAACAACCCTAAGCGAAGCCCAGCAGATTTATGCTGCAACTGACGCCTGGACTGCTGCAAAAATATATCAACACTTTTTTAATAATTAAAGGATGGCAGCCGGATACTCGAAAGTTGTGTTAAAGTCAGGTAAGGATCAGTCCTTAAGGCGTTTCCATCCCTGGGTGTTTTCAGGTGCCATTCAAAGTATTTCCCCGGATGTGGCTGAAGGTGATCTTGTCGCGGTGTATTCCAATCAGGATGAATTTTTAGGAATTGGTCATTATCAAATTGGCTCCATTGCCATTCGACTGGTTTCATTTCATGAGGTTGAGCCAGGTTATGCATTTTGGAAAAACAAAATTCAGAAAGCCTGGGATTTAAGAAGGTCTTCAGGCTTTGGTGGAAGCTCCGAAACTGATGTTTTTCGTCTGATCCATGCTGAAGGTGATGGCCTGCCAGGCCTGATCGTCGATTATTATAACGGGACTGCAGTGATTCAAATGCACTCGGTTGGCATGTACTTTATTCGTGATGAGCTTGTACAGGCTATTCGGGAAGTGCTGGGGGATAAGCTTGATGCAGTATATGATAAAAGCGAAAATACGCTGCCTTTTAAAGCTGATATATCTCCCCAGGATGGATTGATCTACGGAAATCCCCTGAATAATGTGGTCAGCGAGCACGGTTTGAGGTTTAAGGTGAACTGGCAAACAGGTCAAAAAACAGGCTTTTTTATCGATCAGAGAGAAAACAGGCTGTTGGTTCAGAAGTATGCTTTGAACCGGGATGTGCTAAATATGTTCGGCTATACAGGAGGATTCTCAGTATATGCCTTGAAAGGAGGAGCCCGGCTGGTCCACACCGTCGATGCCTCAGCCGGAGCCATCGAATTGGCCAATGAAAATGTTGCCCTGAATTTTTCAAATGGCTCTCATCAGTCGTTTGTTGCCGATGGTTTTGAATTTCTGAAAAATATTCAGGATAAATATGACCTGATAATTCTTGATCCACCTGCATTTGCAAAGCATTTAAAAACTTTACCCCAGGCCCTGAGAGGATACAAACGGATTAATACCCGTGCATTTGAACAAATCAGAAGCGGGGGCATTCTTTTTACTTTTTCCTGTTCGCAGGTGGTTGCTAAAGACCGATTCCGAGAGACCGTTTTTTCAGCAGCTGCCATTGCCGGCCGGTCAGTGCGTATCTTACATCAACTTTCTCAACCCGAAGATCATCCTGTTGATATTTATCATCCCGAAGGTGAATACCTCAAAGGGTTGGTTCTGTATGTTGAGTAACTCCAAAATTTGTCTTTCAATCATTATAAGTTTTAAAAAAATCAATAAAATGAACGAAAAAGAAATTGCTCAGGAATTAAATCAGGAATTGAAAGGGAAAACCATTTTTGAAAAACTGGAGCACCTGAATGAAAAATTTGGTGGGAAAATAGTGTTTACTACCAGCTTTGGGTATGAAGACCAGGTGATTGTTGATATGATATTCCGGGGAAATGTTCCGGTTCAGGTTGTTACCCTCGATACAGGCAGGATGTTTGAGGAAACCTATAAAGTATTTCGCAGTACACAGGAAAAATATGGGAAACCGATACACGTATATTTCCCTCCTACCGAGGAGGTGGAAAAATTGATGACGAAAAAAGGTCCTTTTAGTTTTTATGAATCCATTGAAAACAGGAAGGAGTGCTGTTATATCCGTAAAGTCATTCCATTAAAACGTGCGTTGAAGGGATTTGATTTATGGATCACTGGATTGCGGGCTTCACAATCGGCAACCCGGAGCATCCTCGAGGAATTTGAATGGGATGAAGGCAATCAGATATTGAAATACAATCCTTTGCTGGAATGGAGCCTGGATGAAGTGAAACAATACATAAAAAAATACCATGTTCCTTATAATGTGTTACACGACAAGGGTTTTGTAAGTATTGGCTGTGAGCCCTGTACCAGAGCAATTCAACCAGGGGAAGATTTTCGGGCTGGACGCTGGTGGTGGGAGAATAATTCAGGAAAGGAATGTGGCCTGCATGAAGTTAAATAGCAAACATTCAAACAACAATTCTATATCGTTTTAATATAATCTGTTAATTCCCGGGATGCTCCTTGAAGAGCTGCATCAATCTGGTCAATCATTTCAGAAATGTTTTCTGTTTGATTTTTCTCAGCAAGTTGCTTGATTGCTTTAAATAAATTCCCCGTATCCTCCATCATAAAAACGAGTACCGATGATTTTGCCGTATGAGCCTCTCTCATCAACATTTCGTTATCATTTTCGGATAAATATTTACGCATATTATTCAGAAATCTGGGAATTTGTTCCAGAAATACCTGGATAACTTCTTTTTGAAAGTCACTATCTCCGTCTGAAATAGAATCTAAGTAGCTAAGGTTCACGTATTCAAACATATATATTACTTTTAACATTAGAAATGTGTAAATCTAATAAAATAATGAATGATTATTAATTCCAATCCATGATAATTTTTGGTCGAATGAAACGAATAAATCCATAGCTTTGGTCAATTAAAAATTATCAATTAGAATATGATGAAGTTAACCGCTTTAAATCAGCTTCATAAACAAGCAGGGGCCAGAATGACAGAGTTTGCAGGTTATGAAATGCCTGTTGAATACAGTGGTATCAAGGATGAGCATATGGCTGTTCGTCAGTTTGTTGGTGTTTTTGATGTATCACATATGGGGGAGTTTTGGGTGAAGGGTCCACACGCCTTTGAGCTGATCAATAAGGTATCGTCCAATGATCCTGCCCTTTTACGTCCTGGTCAGGCTCAATATACCTGTTTCCCAAATGGGAAAGGTGGTATCGTTGATGATTTTTTGGTCTATCAGTTTGAGGAGGAGAAATACCTTGTAGTGGTTAATGCCTCAAATATTGAAAAGGACTGGAACTGGATTGTTCAGCAGAATGAGTTTGGTGCAGCGCTTGAAAATTATTCTGATCAAATCAGTCAACTTGCCGTTCAGGGGCCCAATGCTTTAGCTACTCTGCAGAAACTAACCCATATTCATTTGAAGGATATTGATTTTTATCATTTTATTACCGGGGAGATTGCCGGAATAAAAGATGTAATCATTTCTGCAACAGGGTATACCGGAGCTGGAGGATTTGAGTTATATTGTGCCAATGATCAGGTTGAGAAAATGTGGAATGCTGTATTTTCTGCCGGAGAAGAGTTTGGTATTCAACCCATAGGATTAGGCGCCCGTGATACCTTAAGACTTGAGATGGGGTATTGTTTATATGGAAACGATATTGACGACACCACTTCACCTATTGAGGCTGGTCTTGGATGGATAACCAAGTTTTCACCGGATAGGAGCTTCATTGACCAGGACTTTCTTTTTTCGCAAAAAAGCAAGGGCGTAACCCGGCGACTGCGGGGTTTTGTGTTGCTTGAGAAAGCGATTCCCCGGCATGGATATGAGCTCGTTGATTCAACAGGTGAAAAAATAGGTGTCGTTACCTCCGGAACCCTGTCTCCCATAAATAATAAAGGAATTGGCATGGGGTATATCTCTGAAACAAATTCATCAATAGGCACTGTCATTTATGTGAAAATCAGGAATAAAATTATTCCGGCAGAGATTGTGAAAACACCATTTATTTGATAGGTATTCTATAGGATCGATGACAGCATGGTGGGGGGGTGTAAATGACGGATATATTAATAACTGATTTTTTTTCTAAAAAAATAGTATTCTTTTTAATAATCCAATAAATTTGCTAACTGATATTTTTCACCTGTGAATTGCCTGGATTAACTTTATGATTGTGCCCGGGGATTTGCGAAGAGCGGTTTTATTAATTTACCAAAAAGTTGTACAAATGAAAAAACACAATTTTTATGCGGGACCATCAATTTTACCCGAGTTTACCAAAGAAAAAACAGCTGAAGCTGTGGTCAATTTTGCCGGAACCGGTCTTTCGGTAATGGAGGTTTCTCACAGAAGCAAAGAATTTGTTGCTGTGATGGATGAGGTTTGCCAATTGGTTAAAGAATTATTGCATGTCCCCGATGGCTACTCGGTGCTTTTCCTCCAGGGAGGGGCCAGTCTTCAGTTTTTAATGGTACCCTACAATTTGATGGGGAAAAAGTCTGCTTATCTGAATACAGGTTCCTGGGCATCCAAAGCCATGAAGGAGGCTAAGTATTTTGGAGAAGTGGTGGAGGTCGCCTCTTCTAAAGATGCGAATTTTAATTATATTCCAAAAGATTATTCCGTGCCTTCTGATGCCGATTATTTGCATATTACCACCAACAACACCATTTTTGGTACCGAATTACTAAAAGAACCTGATGCGGAAATACCCCTTGTTGCTGACATGTCTTCTGATATTTTCAGCCGGCCGGTCGATATTTCAAAATACAATCTAATTTATGCTGGTGCACAAAAAAATCTTGGGCCTGCAGGAGCAACCGTAGTGATTGTAAAAAATGAAGCATTGGGAAAAGTGGACAGGCCAATTCCTACCATGCTCAATTATAAAACACATATTGATCATGGATCCATGTTCAACACACCTGCCACTCTTCCTGTTTTTGCCTGCCTGCAAACCATGCGTTGGCTGAAAGAGAAGGGAGGCGTTGAAGAAATGGAGAAAGTGAACATTGAAAAGGCAAATATGCTATACAGCGAACTGGAGAGGAATAAACTGTTTGTTCCAACAGTTACCAACCCGGAAGATCGTTCCCGCATGAATGTTACCTTTATTATGGCACCTGATTATGCTGAACTTGAAGCTGAATTTCTTGGTTTTGCCACCTCCAAAGGAATGGTAGGAATCAAAGGACATCGTTCGGTGGGTGGTTTCAGGGCTTCTCTGTATAATGCTTTGCCTGTTGAAAGTGTTAGAGCATTAATTGAGACGATGCAGGATTTTGAAAAGAATAAGTAGTTTTAAAGGGGATACTCCAACCTGATCCTTCTTTGGTTGGAATATTCCCCCATCCTGACATCATTCTGTCAGATGAAATGACCATGTTGATTTTTAACACGACTACGGTTAAATTTGTTGCGAGTTTCATCTGAACCCATAGAAAACGATTATTTTTAAATGAGATGAAAAAGGTATTGATCGCTACAGAAAAACCTTTTGCTCCGGTAGCTGTAAAAAAAATTCAAAAGGTTTTTTCCCAGCCAGGTGACGATTTTGGACTTGAATGGCTTGAAAACTATACCCAAAGAGAAGTTTTTCTGAACGCGGTTACTGATGCTCATGCATTAATTGTCAGGAGTGATATTGTTGATGCCAATCTGCTTGACCAGGCTTCTGAATTAAAAATTATTGTACGAGCCGGTGCCGGGTACGATAATATTGATATAGATGCTGCAACTGCCAGGAAGGTGGTTGTAATGAATACTCCCGGTCAGAATTCAAACGCTGTGGCTGAGTTGACCATTGGGCTGGCTATTTTGGGAATACGTGAAATGTTTAGCGGAAAATCCGGTGGCGAATTATTCGGAAGGACACTTGGGTTACATGGATTTGGTTACGTGGCAAGGAACGTCTTTCGCATTGCACAGGCATTGGGTATGAAAGTCATCGTTTTTACACGCTACAGTAAGGGTGCAGCTGCAGCAACCGGATTAAAAGTAACGAAAACACTGGAACAGCTTTATGAAAGAAGTGATATTGTGTCCATCCATGTACCCGCCAGAGGAGAACATATCGGTTCAGCAAGCTACGATATATTGAAACACCTTAAAGATGATGCAATCCTAATCAATACATCACGTAAAGAGGTAGTTAACGAGCCGGATCTGATTCGCATCATGGAGGAGAAACCCCGAATAAAGTATATGTCGGATATTAAGCCAGACACTGCTGACCTGTTTACTCAACGATTTAGTGGTCGTTGTTTTTTTACTCCTAAAAAAGCAGGAGCACAAACCGCAGAAGCAAATTTAAGAGCCGGAGTTGCGGCAGCGAAGCAGATTGTTGCTTTTTTTAAGAAGGGAGATGTAACCTGGCAGGTTAATAAACCCTGAGAAATAAAAGATTAAATTGATTAAGAATTAATACCAATTAAAATGGCAGTTGTTAAACCCTTTAAAGGCTTAAGGCCTCCCAGGCAGATCGCTGAAAAACTGGCTTGTCTTCCTTACGATGTGATGAATTCAGAGGAAGCGTCCCAAATGGCTGATGGGAACGAAAAATCCTTGTTACGTATCACGCGTGCAGAAATTGAATGTCAAGGTGTGGAGGATATCCATTCTGAAATTGTATACAAAAAAGCGAAAGATAATTTCAATGATTTTCGGTTAAAAGGATGGTTGGTGCAGGATGAAGAGCCCCGGTTTTATATTTACGCCCAAACCATGAATGGAAGAACTCAATATGGCATTGTTGGTGGTGCCGCTTGCACCGATTATGAAAAAGGGGTGATTAAAAAGCACGAGCTTACCCGTCCCGAGAAGGAAGAAGACCGGATGGTGCTGACTCGCTGGCTTAATGCGAATATTGAACCGGTTTTCCTGGCATATAAATCAGTAGATGAAATTGACGCACTTGTTAATGAAGTGGTTCAAAATAGTAATCCTGAATATAGTTTTACAGCACCTGATGGTTTTGGCCACCATTTTTGGGTTATTTCCGATCCGGATATAAACCAGAGAATTGAAGCGTTGTTTGCTTTAAAAGTTCCCTCTACCTATATCGCTGATGGCCATCATCGTACTGCTGCTGCAGCACGAGTTGGCATGGAGAGAAAAAACAAAAATGCAAATCATACGGGAGATGAGGAGTATAACTATTTTATGGCCGTTCATTTTCCCGATAAACAATTGCAGATATTGGATTATAACCGATTGGTCACCGATTTGAACGGATACTCCGATGATGCTTTTCTGGCTGAGCTAAACCGGGCATTTGACGTGGAGAATATAGGGCCTTCCATCTATAAGCCCTGCCGTTTACACGAATTTAGCCTCTATTTGTCCGGGAACTGGTACCGGCTTACTGCCCGATTGGGTACATTTAACGATGATGATCCCATCGGAGTGTTGGATGTGACCATTTTGTCCAACCATGTCCTGCGTCCTCTCCTGAATATTCAGGACCTGCGAACTTCTAAAAGGATTGATTTCGTGGGGGGAATCCGGGGTTTGGAAGAATTAAAAAAACGGGTGGATTCAGGAGAAATGAAGGCTGCTTTTGCTCTTTATCCCGTCTCTATGGAACAGCTCATCAATATTGCAGACAGTGGAAATATTATGCCACCAAAAACTACATGGTTCGAACCTAAACTTCGCTCAGGACTGGTGATCCACTACCTGGATTGACAAATTTTCAGGTACCGAAATTTCTCTTGCTGACACCCTTATCCCTCAACGAATCGTTAGATTAACGATTTAAATAAAATTTGAATATGATAGACTACGAAAATGTAACACTGGCAAGTGTATATAAAAGGAAAAAAAACGATCGCGATATTTTTCAGGAATTAATGTCAACAAAAATTAAAGAAGTTTTGTTGGTTGCTGCGCTTTATGACTCTTATGCCATCGTCAGGGAAGGTCAAATCAGTGATAAAATTTTTGGAGAATACCTGCAGTTAAACTTATATGCTGCCCCCCGCTTTACCAGTGTTAACTCAACGGAAGATGCACTTTTGAAGCTTGAACATCGTGACTTCGACCTTATTATTGTCATGGCCGGACTGGATAAAGATGCATCAGTGGACACAGCCAGGGCGCTGGGCAAATTACGTCCGCGGATTCCTCTTCTACTCCTGGCTAATAATAATTCCGACCTGCACTACTTCCAGGCTGAAGGTCGAAAATTTGATTTCATTGACCGTATTTTTGTGTGGAACGGGAACTCCAATGTTTTTCTGGCTATGATAAAATATATTGAGGATAAAAAAAACCTGGCCAGAGATACACAAAACGGAAATGTAAGAATAGTGTTGCTGGTTGAAGACAGCATCCAGTACTATTCAAGGTATCTGCCCATGCTCTATACCACCATTATGACCCAAACCCAGATCCTGATCCAGGAAGACGCCAAGGATGAACTGCATAAAATTTTAAGAATGAGGGCCAGGCCGAAGGTTATTCTGGTAGATAACTATGAAGAAGCAGTAAAAATCATCAATCGATACAGGCAATATATTATTTGTGTAATTTCTGATGTGAAGTTTGAAAAGGAGGGTAAAGATGATGAAGATGCAGGAGTGGAATTGTTAAAATATGCCCGGACTAACCTGAAATATTCAATACCCTTGTTATTGCAATCACAGGATATGTCCAATGCTGCCAGAGCCGAGGAAATAGATGCCGTATTTATCAACAAGAATTCGGAAAGCCTTTCCATGGATATTCTCAATTTTTTATACAGGAGATTGGGATTTGGGAATTTTATTTTTAAAGGCATGGATGGAAAGACGATTACTGAAGCTGCTACTCTAAAAGAGTTTCAGGAAAAATTCAGGGAGATACCTGCAGAAGCACTGCTCTATCATGGCAAAAGAAATTCTTTTTCGACCTGGTTGATGGCCAGAGGTGAAATTAATATGGCAGAACGTTTAAGATCCGTTAAAATTGAAGACTTTAATTCAGCTGAAGAGATCAGAGAATTTTGCCTGAATATATTTAAAACCGTCAGGTTCGAAAAACTGAAAGGTACCATCGTGAATTTTGACCCCTCTCTGGTTACCTCAAACCGTTTGGTTGTGCGAATGGCAAAGGGATCACTGGGAGGAAAGGGTAGAGGAGTAGCTTTTTTATGCCATTTTATTGAAAATATTGATTTTAAAAAATTGATCCCGGAAATGAATATCCGCATTCCGGCAACTGCTATTATTGGAGCATTTGAGTTTGATAACTTCCTTGAAAATAATGGTTTGTATGATGATGTGTATTCTCTTACCGATTATGAAACCATTAAAAAACATTTCCTGGAATCGGAATTTGACGAAAAAATAAAAGAAAAGCTGCTGGAATACGTAAAACGGGTAAATAAGCCGTTAGCTGTCAGATCATCAGGGCTTTTTGAGGACTCATTGATGCAACCTTTCTCGGGAGTTTATGCTACCTACCTGATTCCCAATAATCACCCCGATGTGGAGGTGCGGTTCAAACAGTTGGAAACTGCCGTTAAATTAGTTTATTCCAGTATCTTTACTGATTCTGCCCAATCTTATTTTGAAGCAATTCATTACAAGATCGAGGAGGAAAAAATGGCCATTATCATCCAGGAAGTAGTAGGTCAAAATTACCACAATAAATTCTATCCATCAATTTCCGGAGTAGCCCAGTCCTATAATTATTATCCTGTTTCTTACATGAAACCGGAGGATGGTTTTTCTGTGGCTGCGGTTGGATTGGGCATGTATGTTGTAGGTGGAGAGAATTCTTTCCGGTTCTGTCCGAAATATCCAACCATCAATCCTACCAATATTGGAGATCAGCTGCGTGATTCTCAAACCAATTTTTACGCCATTGATCTAACCCGCTCCGAATTTGACTTGGTTTCCGGCGGAGAAAATGCATCCATTAAAAGATTCCGGATCAGAGATGCTGAAGATGATGGCACTCTTGAACATTGTGCATCGACTTACTTAATGGAGAATGACGACCTGGTACCCGGTGTTCAGGGGAGCGGACCAAAGGTGATCAATTTTGCCAATATTTTAAAGTATAATTACCTTCCCCTTGCAGATACGCTTCAACTGTTGCTGAAGCTTTTTAAGGAAGCTATGGGTTCTCCTGTTGAAATTGAATATGCAATTGATCTGGATAGCACGGAACATGGGCTTCCAACTTTCTACCTGTTACAGATTAAACCCCTGACCCGTGTTGAGCAACAGGTAGATGTTGATCTGGGAGTGATCAACCAGAATGACTTGTTGATGTATGCCGAAAAAGGAATGGGGAATGGTAAAATTACTACTGTCAGGGATGTTGTTTTTGTTGATCCGGACAAATTTGATAGAATGAAAACAAGGCAAATGGCCACTGAGATCAGCAAAATGAATCAATATTTTGATCAGGCAGATAAAGAGTATATTTTGATTGGACCCGGCCGTTGGGGTTCTCAGGATCCTTTTACCGGAATTCCTGTGTTGTGGGCACATATATTCAAAGCACGGGTAATTGTGGAAATGGGATTACCCAATTTCCCTCTCGACGCTTCTCTCGGGTCGCATTTTTTCCATAATGTAACCTCAATGAATGTGGGATATTTTTCAGTGTCTCACAATGCAACAAACGCCAGGTTAAATATGGAAACTCTTAGAAAACAAAAAGTTATACAAGAAACGGACTTCGTTAAACATGTTGAATTTGAAAATCCTCTGACCATTCTGATGAATGGGAAGGAAAGGCGGGCATTAATCCATACCTAGTGCAATTCAATGTGTTAATTTTTTTATAGCATGATTGTAATTCAATAATTTACAATTTGACTTTTCGTTTTATAATCTATCTTTGTCATGTTCTATTTCTCTGAAATAGCAGGAATAGTACCTTTTTGATGATAAACTAGGTTTTGTTAAATTAAACCGTAACGTTAGTTACATAAAAATTGATTGTCGTATGAGCAACATTTTCTTATTAGTTCCATTTGCATCCTTATTAGCTTTGGTTTTTGCATGGATCTTTTTCAAATCGATGATGAAGAATTCTGAAGGAACACCCCGGATGAAGGAAATTGCGCAATATGTCAGGGAAGGAGCCATGGCCTACCTGAAGAGGCAGTACAAGGTGGTCCTTATTGTTTTCATCATTTTGTTTATTCTACTTACGATCATGGCTTATTTTAATGTTCAAAATCCTTTTGTACCTGTGGCTTTCCTGTCGGGTGGTTTTTTCTCGGGTCTTTGTGGATTTTTAGGAATGAAAACCGCCACTTATGCATCAGCGAGAACAGCTCACGGAGCTTCTCAGTCATTGAACAAGGGTTTACAGGTAGCCTTTCGGAGCGGTGCGGTGATGGGATTGGTTGTTGTAGGTTTTGCCTTGCTTGATATTGCGGCCTGGTTTTTAATTTTAAATGACCTGGTTTACACTCCGGATAACATGGCCAATGGCTTGCATTTTCTGGGATTGGATTTTGTTCATGCCCATCCGGAGTATGTAGTAGATGGGGTCATCAATGAAGCAGGCACCCGAGTGAAACTGATAGAGATTACGGTTACCATGCTTACTTTTGGGATGGGTGCTTCCACACAGGCGCTTTTCGCACGTGTTGGCGGTGGTATTTACACAAAAGCTGCAGATGTGGGTGCCGACCTTGTTGGAAAAGTTGAAGCCGGTATTCCGGAAGATGACCCGCGAAATCCTGCAACTATTGCCGATAATGTTGGTGATAATGTTGGTGATGTAGCCGGTATGGGTGCCGATCTTTATGAATCTTACGCCGGTTCAATCCTGGCCACTGCCGCTCTGGGAGCATCGTTACCTGGGCTGGTGATGAAAGACGCCGGACTCGATCCTTATCAGGCTGTTCTTGCACCCATGATCGTTGCTGCTATTGGAATTCTCCTCTCAATAGCAGGTATTTTTATGGTTCGCACAAAAGAAACTGCCACACAGAAGAATTTGCTGAATGCCCTATTATTGGGAACCGGTGGAAGCTCTGCCCTTATTTTGTTGGCTATGATTGGCTTGGTACTGATCGGTTGGGTAACCTGGGGAGTTTTCTATGCTGTAGTTATTGGCCTGGCAGCCGGTGTTATCATCGGACAAGCTACGGAGTTTTTTACTTCCGATGAATATAAACCGACCAAAGGTATTGCCAAACAGGCACAACAAGGTCCTGCCACCACCATCATCGACGGTTTGGCCGTGGGGATGTACTCTACCTGGATTCCGGTAGTCACCATTGTTTTGGGAATTATGGGTGCATTTTGGGCTGCCGGAGGAGCAGAACATTTTGCTATGGGGGTTTATGGCATTGGTTTTGCTGCTGTAGGCATGCTTTCAACCCTCGGTATTACTCTTGCTACCGATGCCTTCGGACCTATTGCCGATAATGCCGGTGGGAACGCCGAAATGGCAGAGCTCGATCCTCAAGTCCGTGAACGCACCGATGCACTCGATATGCTCGGGAACACAACCGCCGCAACAGGAAAAGGATTTGCTATTGGTTCAGCAGCCTTGACTGCCATGGCCTTGATTTCTGCATATATGGAAGAAGTCCGTCTGTGGTTTGATAAAATAGCAAAAACAGGCGAAGGATTTGTTTCCAAAGGGGGATATGTCTTTTATCATGATGTGGTTCCTACCGTAGAAGAGGGTTTAGAAGTAGTGAAGATCTCATCCGCATCGGTAAAAGATTTTTCTGCAGCTTACGATATCACGCTGTTTAATCCACTGTTTCTTGGCGGTCTGTTTTTAGGAGCAATGATGGCTTTTGTGTTTAGTGCCATGACCATGAAAGCTGTAGGACGTGCTGCCGGAGCAATGGTTGATGAAGTCAGACGCCAGTTTCGTGAAATAAAAGGCATTCTGGAAGGGAAAGCCATACCTGAATATGCCAGGTGTGTGGAAATTTCCACCAAGGGAGCGCAGCGGGAAATGCTGTTGCCTTCATTGATTGCTATTATTGTACCGGTAGTTGTTGGCAGTGCCATGGGAGTTGCCGGCGTGGTTGGCTTGCTGGCTGGTGGCCTGACTACCGGATTTACGCTGGCTGTTTTTATGAATAATGCAGGAGGTGCCTGGGATAATGCCAAAAAATTTATCGAAAAAGGAAACTATGGTGGAAAAGGAAGTGAGGCACACCGCGCAGGAGTAGTGGGCGATACCGTCGGCGATCCTTTTAAAGATACTGCCGGACCGTCACTGAATATTCTGATTAAATTAATGACTATGGTATCGGTTGTAATGGCGGGGCTGACCGTAACATTGAGCCTTCTATAAAACGGTACTGATTTTACCTCTGACAAGGGGTGCACCACAAAGGAGTTTCTTGAAAATTCAGCTGTGATGTACCCCTTTTTTTGCTTTAAATGAATTTAAACTCCAATGATACCTTTTGCCATGATGCATTTATTTGCAAATACTAGGTAGGATTTATCTCGTTTTTTCCAATTGAATTGTTGTTGTGCCAAATTTCTTATTTGATGTTGTGAAAAATGTATTTTAAAATGATTCATGAACAAAATCTTTTTATATTTCGTTTTTATTTAAATAACTAAAAAATCAACAGATATGGCAAATCTTACAACCACCTATATGGGTGTTAAGTTAAAAAATCCTCTTATCCTGGGTGCCTGTAATCTGACATCCAAGACAGGTATTGCAGAACAACTTGAAGAAGCCGGAATAGGAGCGATTGTATACCGGTCACTTTTTGAAGAACAGGTGCAGCTGGAAGACCTCCAGCTGACGGAAGAACTTACGGAGTACGAAAACAGAAATGCTGAAATGGAGAGTCTTTTCCCAAACATTGAGCATGCCGGACCGAAAGAGCACCTTTATCAACTTGAAAAGCTTAAGAAAAAGTTGAGTATTCCTGTGTTTGCAAGCTTAAATGCAATTTATGAACCTACCTGGATAGAATATGCGAAAGAACTGGAATCTACTGGTATTGACGGTATCGAACTGAATTTGTATGATGTACCCGGGTATTTTGATCTCTCAGGCCAATCTATTGAAGATAAGCAGCTTCAGATAGTAGAAGCCATTAAGCAGGCTGTTCATATTCCTGTAAGTGTTAAGATTAGCTTGTTTTATACCAATCCGTTGAATTTTATCAGAAGGGTGGATGAAGCAGGTGCCGACGCTTATGTTCTTTTTAACCGGTTTTTTCAACCCGATATAGATGTGGAAAAACAGGAGTTCCAATTCCCCTGGGAATTGAGTAATCCGAAAGACAGAATGATATCTTTACGTTTTGCCGGATTACTCTACGGCAACCTGGATGGTAGTATTTGTGTAAGTCGTGGAATCTATGATGCCAACGATGTGATTCGGATGATTTTGGCGGGAGCAGATACAGTTCAGGTGGTTAGTACCATATATAAGAATAAAATACAAGTGGTGCCCGAAATTTTATCCGGACTGAATCGCTGGATGGATGAGAAAGGATACAAAACAATTGATGAGTTTAAAGGCAAACTTTCCAGAAAAAATATAAAGGATCCATTTGTATACCAACGTGCTCAATACGTGGAATTGCTTATGAACTCAGATGAGGTATTTAAAAAACATCCAACCATTTAATTGGGTGATGAATCTGTAAACAGGAGCGAAAAGATTCCTGTTTACAGGTATTCAATTTCCACATGTTTGAAAAATTTGTTGGTCAGAATTTTAATTATTCTTTTCACTACAATCTTTCTTAACTCAAGCTCGAGGGGTTGCTCCGGATCCTGATGTACCCAGTTAATCCTCGTTCCCAATATGATTTCAATGCTGTCGTGCTGAAGGAGCAGTTTTACCACTTTTTCGGCAGGACTGTCTTCCAGGTGTGATTCGCTGGAATAATTTTCCAGTATCTCTTCTACTTTTCCGAGAGTCAGAATACCTTCGGTCACCATTTCAAATCCCTCCATGCTGGCAATGGGCGGGAGCATAGCAGGATTTTTTGCAACATGTTGGATTTCAACTTTAAGGCCTAATTCTCGCGCGATAATTTCAGCAGTAGTCCCCCCACAAATAATTTTTTTTCCGTTAAAGTTTTTGACGCGGTCAACAAAATCGTAATCTTTTATTTTATAAAATGGGGGTCCTGTGATTAACATGAATTTACGAGGCTCTCTGAAGTAAATGACTCCACAGGTGGCATCATCTTTTACTTCAAAGTTGTCATTCATGCTGGCCTGGTTGAGGATTTTCCGCGCAAGCCTGGATCCGGAAATATCGGGCATGCGGTTTACCTGACTCAGAACAAATTGGTTGATGTTTTCACTTCCCCATCCCATTGGATACCGACTATTTCCCAATCCGGACTGGACTACTCCGTCAGTCAGAAATACCATGCGGTCTTCTTTTCGTGCAAAAAACTCACGGCAACGCAGAAGTTTACCTGCATTTTTACTCCCCCTGACTTCCAGTTTATATTCCTTGGGTTGATATGAATCTCCATTTCGTATGATCAATACGGTTGGATTATCGTAATTGATAATGCGAACATGGCCATCGGTTTCTAATTCGATGATCGTAAATGTTGCGTAATTTTCTTTTCCGTCGTTGCTTTTTGGCAAGGCATCCATGATAATGCGGGATGATATTTCAGGTTTGGTGTGGAACCTTGTATATTTCAATGCCATTGTGGCCGTAAGTTGAGCCAGAACACTGGCTTTAATTCCATGTCCTATTCCGTCACTCAGCACCAGGATGGTGCGCCCCTCCTCTCTGAAAATATCAGAAACGAAAACATCCCCGCAGGCAATTTCTCCTTTGGGTTTTTTTTGCTGTACATCAATTTCGATGTGATAGTCAGGTTTACTGGTCGTCATCATATCTATGCGATTCTATTATGGAATTAAGTAACTCTTCAGTTTCTGCTGCATTTTCACCCAGCAAAGTTGCTATTTTTTGGACTGTCTCTATATTTTGAACTTTTATTCGTTGTGCACGGTTTATGATTTCATCACGCACCAGCAACGGTGCCGACATATCACGAATAACTGCACCAACCACCTTATATTGGTAGAGCGATACGATTGTAATATGCAGAAGCCTGTTGTTGTATTTTATATCCCGTTCTAAAATTTCCTCCCCTGATGAAAGAATACTGGAAAGCATTTTAAAAATGACTTCAGGGACTAAAACTTCCACGTCTGCACCCTTTAATCCCGGAATTGTTTCATACAGTTCTGTTGTTTCTTCTCCCATGAGCTGGGCAAAGCTTTCGTTGGAATCTATCACTTTGTGCTTTTCATCCATCATGATAATGCCCACATTGATTTTATGCAACATGTGTGAAGAAATTTCCATCGATTCCTGAGCTTTTTCAAGACGTTTTTCCGTTTTTTTTAGCATGGTTACATCGTTGATGGAACCGACAATGCCAATGATTTCATCGTCATTGTTTCGGATCACCGCTTTATTAATTACTACATCCATACGCGATCCGTCCTTTTGCATCACTTGAGTTTCATATATCTGAACATCGGGATTTTTTAACAGCTCCTGATCCCGATGGAAATAAATGTCAGCCATCTGTTTGGTATGAACGTCGAAAACAGAGCGACCAATTATTTGAGCGGCAGGTTTTCCTGAAAATTCCTCATGCGCTTTATTGCACATCAGATAGGCTCCATTCAGATCCCGGTAAAAGATGGGTATGGGCATGGCATCAAAAATTTTTTGATAGATCTCCGGGTCATCCATGTTGCCCGGGATGAAAGATTTTTTGTCGTAAATCATTTGAATCTGGTCTTTATGAATAATTTTTGGAAAAATAATGAATTTAAACACGCAGTGTATTCCTGTATTAACTATTTAAAAACAGGAATTCTTGTTTTTTAACAGCAATTTGGCTGATACTTACATTATCTTTGTTGGAATTTTTACGTTACAACAATTTTATGAAAGTTGATGAGATATTAAAACACGCTGATGCCCAGCTGATTACGACTGTGTCTGATAGATGCAGGAATTTAGATATGGCATTTAGTTCCGATTTAATGAGTGATGTGCTGACACTTGATGAGGAGAATATTCTGTTGATTACCGGTCTTTCTAATTTACAGCTTGTTCGGACAGCAGAGATGGCTGATATTCAGGCTGTATTAATTGCCAGGGGAAAACGGGCCACACCGGAGATGATTGAACTGGCAAATGAAAATGGGATAGTCATTATGGAGACTCCATATTCAATTTATAAAGCTAGTGGAATTCTTTTTGCCAAAGGATTAAAGGCAGTGTATTGATGTCCATAGAGTTGGTTTTTCATATTGCAGGTGGAGATTTTTCCAATGCCGGGAAAGCTTCAAGTCACATTAAAAAGGTTTTGAAGCAACTCAATATTGATTCAAAGAGTATCAAGAGGATTGTTGTTGCAGTTTATGAAGCCGAAGTAAATGTGGCTGCTCATGCTTTTTCCGGACAGGTGACTGCTCAAATAACGGAGCATCACATTGAGGTGGTTGTTTCTGATCAGGGGCCTGGCATTGAGAATATTGAACAGGCTATGCAGCCAGGCTATTCAACTGCATCAAAAGAGGTGAGGGAGATGGGATTCGGTGCCGGAATGGGTTTATCCAATATACAAAAGAATACCGATGAGTTATCAATTGAGAGCCGGGTAGGGGAGGGTACAATTGTAACTTTCAGATGTAATTACCTATGACAACTTTTCCAAAATATCATGCAATAAAAGTCGATACAGAAAAATGTTTCGGATGTACTCATTGTATGAAAATTTGTCCTACTGAAGCTATCCGGATTGTCCATGGTGTTGCTGAGATAAACAATGAACGATGTGTGGATTGTGGTAATTGCCTGAGAGCTTGTCCGGTTGGAGCATTTTATGTTGAGCATGCTGAAATTAGTCAGATTGAAGGATATAAGTTTCGTGTTGTCCTCATTCCTTCTGTGTTTATCGGTCAGTTTTCCGAAACAATTTCTGATGGTATGATTTATGAAGGCCTGCTTTCCCTTGGGTTTACACATATTTTTGAGGTGGAACAACCCATTGCCTGGCTCATGGAATCATTTCGGAATGCAAAAGGAGAAGTGGAAAATGGTCCGCTTATTTCATCTTTTTGTCCTGCCATTGTCCGGTTGATCCAGCGAAAATATCCTTCTCTGGCAGGGAATATTAGCAGGCGAAAGGCGCCTCATGACTTAGCTGCTCATTTTGCCATAAGCCAGCTGAAAAGCCTTGGTGCCAGGGAGGATGAAATCGGGGTATTCTATGTTACACCTTGTTCTGCAAAAATGGCTGCCGTTAACCAGCCTGTTGCAGAAAAAGGATCAGTGGTTACCGGAATCATCAACATGAAAGATTTATATAATCGGATTATGAAATGTATTCCTTCCCGGGAGAAACGGGATACGTCAAAATTCAGAAGATTTTTAAGTAGGGAGGGAATATTGTGGAGCCTGCCCCGGGGTGAGTCTTCCTGGTATAAAAAGAAATCTATGGCCATCGATGGCATCCATAATGTAGTGAAATTTCTTGAAAGATTAGAAAATGACGAAGTTCCTGAACTTGATTTTTTGGAACTCAGATCGTGTAACCAGGGATGTGCAGGGGGAATATTATTAACCGGTAACCGGTTTTTGACTGTGGAGCGCTTGCAGAAAAGAGCATTACATTACTCCAGGGCCAGGCAAGTGGATCCGGGTGGTGTAGAGAAAAAAAAGATCAAGGATAAGCTGATTACGGATAAAGTTGAGCCAAGACCTGTTTTTATTTTAGACAGTAATCGTACCCAGGCGCTGGAAAAGCTGAAAAAGATTAACAGGCTTTTATGCTACCTGCCTGGTATTGATTGCGGGGGTTGTGGAGCACCAAACTGCCATGCTCTGGCTGAGGATATCGTAAAGGGGAATGCACAGCTGACTGACTGTGTGTTTTTTCAAAATAAACAGATACAAGAACAAAAATTAAAACCAGATAAAGCATTGAAAAATTTAGAAAAAACCTGGGGAAAGAATCGGTTTGAAGCTGATTGTAACAGGAAAGGAGGAAGAAATGAAGGTTTCTGAATTGGTCGAAAAATTTGAGTTGAACGTATATTCCGGTCTTTCAGGACTGGACAGGGAAGTAACCGGAGGTTATGTGTCAGATCTTTTGAGTGATGTTATGGGTAATGCAGCTGAAAACGAGGTTTGGATTACATTACAAACTCATCAGAATGTTGTAGCAATTGCCTCACTGAAGGACCTGGCTGCTATTGTCCTGGTTAAGGGAATGGAACCTGATGACGATACCCTGGAACGAAGTAATCAAGAGGGTATTCCCATACTGGGAACTCCACTGAGTACTTTCGAAATGGCAGGGAAGCTTTTTGTGGAATTGGAGGGAAGTGGAGCATGATGCCCCATTGCCTGTCTCATTACTGTGTGCAATTATTAGTAGAAAGGAAAGTAGCATAGCGATTCGTGATACAAACGTGCAGGATTAAAATTAGGGTAGTCCTTTCGAAATACATTTAAATATTCTGTCGAATACCTCTAAAAAACAATAGAGTGAAGCAAATATCATTAAAATAGTCGATAATAATGAGGTAAATACCCTATGGGGTAAACGATTTTGGTGAGATGAAAAAATTTAAGGCTGATTTACATATTCATACCGTGCTGTCACCATGTGCCGATTTGGAAATGACGCCACAAAAAATTGTAAAGAAAGCCAGGGGAAGAGGTCTGGATATCATTGGAATAACAGATCATAACTCCACCCGGAATGCACTTCTTGTAAAAAATGTTGCTCAAAAGGAAGGAATATTTACCCTGACCGGGGTAGAAGTGACCACCCGGGAAGAAGTTCATTGCCTGGCTTTTTTTGAGCAAGAGAATCAACTTCTGCTTTTCCAAAAATTTCTTGAGGAAAACCTGACAAAAATACCAAATCTCAATGGTCATTTTGGTTATCAACCGGTTATTGATGAACAGGAAAATATCATTGAACTTATTCCCTTTTTCCTGCCTGCTGCATTAAAAAGTTCTATTCAACAGGTTCACAAAGTAGTAAGAGAATTAGATGGATTGTTCATTCCGGCACATATCGACAGGCAAGCAAACAGTATTCTGACTCAGTTGGGATTCATTCCCGAAGATCTGAGTTACGACGCGCTGGAGCTTTCACGGAATGGATCAGAAAAACATGTTGGAAAACAGTATGGGTTTCCTGATAATACCTGTTTTATTCATAGTTCTGATGCCCATTATTTAGAACAAATTGGCGACATTTGCACTGTTTTTTACATAAAGGATATGAGTTTCCCGGAAATTAAAAAAGCATTACACAAAAAAGAGTGTCGTTTTGTTGAAAAAATATGAAGACTATTTCAGATCATATGTTGGATATAGTTCAGAATTCAATAAGAGCACATGCAACATGGATAGAAGTCATTTTTAGTGAGAATAAAAATTGTGACATTTACCAGATTAAGATCATTGACAATGGCTGCGGTATGAGCAAGGAATTACTAAATCAGGCAGCCAATCCGTTCTTTACATCGCGCAGTACCAGAAAAGTAGGACTGGGCCTCTCCTTATTGAAGCAAAACGCTGAAGCATCCCAAGGATCTGTTAAAATAGTATCTGAGCCAGGAAAAGGAACCGTTGTACAAGCGATTTTTCAGCACTCGCATCTTGACCGTCCGCCATTAGGCGATATCTGGAATGTTATATACCTGTTGCTTGTTGGAAATCCCACCATCAGATTTTCATTCAGGTATCAGACTGAAAAAGGAACATTTGAGCTCGACTCAACAGAACTGCTGAAACTCATGGACGGGATTCCCATAGTACAGCAAGAGGTGAAAAATGCATTGATAGAATATTTGAAAAATAACCTGAAAGAAATTGAAGCAGGTATATAAAAAACATTAACCATATCAACTATGACAAAAATAAAAACATTAGATGACCTTCGTAGAATAAAGAATGAGGTTCAATCAAAGATCAAGCTGAGGGAAAACAGTAGTAGTCCTGAGCACTTAGTCCAGGTGAAAATCGGGATGGCAACTTGCGGTATTGCCAGCGGAGCCCGGGAAACCATGAAATATTTTATCGATGAACTTGAGTTGCAGGCTATTGATGCTGTTGTGACCCAAACAGGCTGTATGGGATTCTGTTATGCAGAACCCACAGTTGAAGTCACCCTCCCGGGAAAGGATCCTGTTGTATTTGGCTTTGTCGGGAAAGATAAAGCCCGGGAAATCATCGATGTATATATCAAACGCGGGGAGTTGGTTGATGGTATTATCCCCTTAAGCTTCAAAACAATTCACGATTAATAACTATTCAATTGAAATTATGACCGATTATAAAATCCATGTGCTGATCTGCGGGGGAACAGGCTGTAAGTCAGCAGATAGTGACGAGTTGAAGAAATCATTAAAACAATGGATTGACGAGGTTGGGCTGGAAGACGATGTTCAGGTTGTACTCACCGGGTGTTTTGGGTTTTGCGAAAAGGGACCGATTGTAAAAGTTTTACCTGACAACACATTTTATGTGAGTGTAACTCCTTCCGATGCTGAAGAAATAGTGAAGGAACATCTTTTAAAAGGCAGGGTGGTTCAACGACTGCTCTACCGGGATCCAAATACCCACCAACAAATTAGCGATTCCAAAGGAATGGATTTCTATAAGAAACAAATGCGTATTGCTTTGCGTAATTGCGGATTTATAAATCCTGAAAATATCCAGGAGTACATTTCCCGGGACGGGTATATGGCTTTGGGTAAATGTTTAACTGAACTGACACCGGAAGATACTATTCAGGAGATCAAAGATTCAGGCTTGCGCGGAAGAGGTGGTGGTGGTTTTCCTACTGGGTTAAAGTGGGAAATTACCCGGAAATCGGAAGCAGATCAGAAATATGTGGTATGTAATGCTGATGAAGGTGATCCCGGGGCATTTATGGACAGGTCAATTTTGGAAGGGGATCCCCATTCTGTGATCGAAGCCATGTCTATTTGCGGGTATTGTATTGGTGCCAGTAAAGGGTTGGTTTATATCAGAGCAGAGTATCCTCTTGCTATTGAACGTTTGAAAATTGCCCTTGACCAGGCACGAGAGTATGGTTTGCTCGGAGAGGATATTCTGGGAACCGGCTTTGATTTTGATATTGATATCCGGTTGGGAGCCGGTGCATTTGTTTGCGGCGAAGAAACCGCATTGATTCATTCCATGGAAGGAAAACGAGGTGAACCTACCTTTAAACCTCCTTTCCCTTCAGTTTCCGGATTCCTTGGAAAACCTACCAATGTGAACAACGTGGAAACATTTGCCAATATTCCGGTAATTATTAATAAAGGAGCCTCATGGTTCAATAAAATAGGTACTGAGAATTCAAAGGGGACCAAAGTATTTGCTCTAGCCGGAAAAATAAATAATGTTGGATTGATCGAAGTCCCCATGGGAACTACCCTCAGGGAGGTGATTTATGATATTGGTGGGGGAATTAAAGATGGGAAAGAGTTTAAGTCTGTCCAAACCGGAGGACCTTCCGGAGGATGTTTGACGAAAAATTTTCTGGATACACCAATTGATTATGACAATTTGCTTAAAGCTGGCTCTATGATGGGATCCGGTGGAATGATTGTTATGGATGAAGACGATTGTATGGTAGCTATTGCCCGGTTTTATCTTGAATTTATCCTCGAAGAATCATGCGGCAAATGTTCTCCCTGCCGGATTGGGAATAAACGCCTTTTTGAAATCCTGGATAAAATTACATCCGGCAAAGGTGAGGAGAAAGATATCGAACGGTTGATACTTCTCAGTAACGTGATTAAAGACACATCACTTTGTGGTTTGGGTCAAACGTCGCCAAATCCGGTATTATCAACAATTTTAAATTTTAGGGATGAATACCTGGCTCACGTCAATGAAAAGAAATGTCCTTCAGGGCAATGTAAATCTTTGTTGAAATATGAGATCATTGAGGATTTATGTACGGGCTGTACACTTTGCTTCCGGAATTGTCCGGTAGGGGCCATCACCGGAGAAAGAAGACAGCCCCATTACATCGACCAGTCGTTGTGTATCAAATGTGGCGTTTGTTATGAGAAGTGTAAATTCAATGCAATTAAGCTTACTTAGAAATATTTTATCATGGATACAGTACAATTAATTATTGATAATAAACCGATTGTTGTAAAAAAAGGGATCACAATTCTTGAGGCTGCTGCAAGTGCGGGGATTCATATTCCAACACTTTGTCACATGAAGCTGGAGGATTTAAACATTGAGAATAAGCCTGGAGGATGCCGTATTTGCGTGGTTGAGGTAAAAGGACGAAGAAATCTTGCCCCGGCCTGTTGCACAGAAGTTGCCGACGGAATGGAAATTAACTCGCATTCCATAAGGGTAATCAATGCCCGGCAAACTGTTCTGGAATTGATCCTTTCGGATCATCCTGCCGATTGTTTGATTTGTGCCAAATCAGGTAAGTGCGATTTGCAGGATCTGGCTCATAATATGGGCATTCGCGAAATTCATTATAAAGGTGAACAGTCGACTTACCGGGAAGATACTTCTCCGGCAATTATTCGTGATGTGGATAAGTGCATCATGTGCCGGCGTTGTGAGATGATGTGTAATGAAGTGCAAACGGTGGGTGTTCTTTCTGCAATTAACAGGGGATTCACAGCTGTGGTTGCACCTGCATTTGAAATGAACCTCGACCATTCGGTTTGCACCTATTGTGGTCAGTGTGTAGCTGTTTGTCCTACCGGTGCTCTTACCGAAGTTGATCAAACCAGTCATGTGATCAAAGCCTTGTCTGATCCAACTAAAACAGTGGTTGTACAAACAGCACCTGCTGTTCGCGCTGCCCTGGGAGAAATGTTCGGCATGGAACCCGGTACCCTTGTAACTGGGAAGCTCGTTGCGGCACTGCGCCGACTAGGTTTTGATTATGTGTTTGATACGGATTTTGCGGCCGACCTTACCATCATGGAGGAGGGAACCGAATTGCTTAACCGGCTTACCCGGTTTTTAAATGGCGATAAGGATGTTAATTTGCCTATACTAACTTCATGTTGCCCCGCTTGGGTGAAGTTCTTTGAGCACCAGTTTCCGCAACTGAAAGATATTCCTTCAACAGCCCGTTCACCCCAGCAGATGTTTGGCAGTATAGCCAAATCATACTTTGCTGAGAAAATGAAGATCAGTCGAGAAGATCTGGTTGTGGTCTCCATTATGCCTTGTGTGGCAAAAAAATATGAATGTGGTCGTGATGAATTTAAAGTGAACGGGAATCCGGATGTTGATTATGCTATTACCACCCGTGAATTGGCCGGACTTATCACTTTGGCAAATATTAATTTTAACCGTTTACCAGATGAAGAATTTGATTTACCTCTTGGTGAATCATCGGGTGCTGGTGTTATTTTCGGAACAACAGGAGGTGTGATTGAAGCTGCTGTAAGAACGGCTTATGAGTTGCATACTAAAAAACCGTTGCCAAGAATTGATTTTACCGAATTGCGCGGAATGGATGGAATCCGGCAGGCGACAATCGACTTCGGTGGATTTCCTCTAAATATAGGAATTGCTCATGGCCTGGGGAATGCACGACGGTTACTCGAAAAAATTGAGTCGGGGGAAAGCGAATTTCATGCCATTGAAATTATGAGCTGTCCGGGTGGATGTATCGGAGGAGGTGGTCAACCCTATCACCACGGAGATGTTGAGGTACTTAAAAAACGTCAAAAAGCGATCTACCGGGAAGACAGCATGAAAAAGATCCGGAAATCGCACGAAAATCCTTATATTATTCAATTATATGAAGAATATCTGGGAAAACCGATGAGCGAAAAAGCGCATCACTTATTGCATACCGCGTATTTTGACCGAACATAAGTCAGGGAATTTTAAAATCATGTAAATGTATTCGTCATGCCAAAAATAAAACTTGCAGAAAGCACTGTTAAAATTATAAAAGATGTTTGTGCCCGGTTTAATAACAGCGAAGGGGAATTAATAAATGTCTTACATACAGTTCAACACAAATTGGGGTACCTGCCGGCTGAGGTTCAGGAGGTGATAGCTAAAGAACTGAATACTTCTGTAGCAAAAGTTTATGGAGTAGTTACCTTTTACAGCTACTTCTCCATGATTCCCAAAGGAGAGTTTCCCATTTCCATTTGCATGGGTACTGCCTGCTATGTGCGTGGAGCGGAACAAGTCCTTAGCGAATTCAAACGTCAACTGAAAGTAGAAGTTGGAGAATCTACAAGCGATGGAAAGTTCTCCCTGAACTGCCTGCGTTGCGTTGGAGCCTGTGGGCTTGCTCCAGTGGTTATGATTGGAGAGAAAGTTTTTGGAAGGGTTGCCCCAACTCAGGTAAAGCAAATTATTGCTGAATATAGAGAAGGTTGTTCGTCAGAGAAAGCCAAATCGGCTTGATTCAGGCAATCTGCCTTTCTTTTTTGATATTTTCATAGGCATGATTTACCATCTGGAACTTTTCTTTGGCAGCTTTCTGGAAATCATCTCCCAGATGGCTAACCTTATCCGGATGGTATTTCATAGCCATGCGACGGTATGCCTTTTTTAATTCTTCGTTTGTTGCTGACGGTTCAATCTCCAGTATTTTGTAGTCGGCATCAATATGTTGCACGAACATAGCCTGGATCGATTCAAAATCATTGAGGTTGATACCCATTTCATTTGCCGCATGTTCAATGAGTTTACGCTCATTTTCACCAACATGTCCATCGGCTTTTGCTATTCCAAAGAGGAAGTGCAGGAGTTGTAACCGGGCTGAATAGTTCATGTTTTGCCTGATTTGGCGACTCACCTCATCAACGGGTATATTTTGTTTTAACAGATCTCGTAATAATTTAACTGCCTCCTGCGCAGAAGCTTCACCAAAATTATGAATCATAAATTTTTTGACATATTCCAGTTCTGATTTCATAACTTTTCCGTCAGCTTTCATTACGGCAGCTACCAATACCAAGAGGCTCATGACATATCCTCCGGATGTTGTTCCTGAATAGCCAGTGGTACGTTTTCCTGTTTTTACCTCACTGCTGCTGTCAATCAGAGAACCGACAACAAATCCAAAAATAGCCCCAATCGGACCTCCAACGGCCCATCCTAAGCCACCACCAACCCATTTACCAAATGCTCCCATATTCTTTCAGTTTGAAATTCATTTCAATAATTTCCGGAATCAACAACCACTTGTTGTCGTTCACTAATACCTTGTCGGCCAAATCCATTTTCTTTTCCTCAGGCCATTGTCTTTTCATTCTTTCACGGATCATTTGACTACTAATCCCATCACGTGCCGCCACTCGTTCAATACGTTGTTCCTCCGGTGCGGTCACCAGAATATTATAATCCATCATAGTGTACAATCCACTTTCAAACAGAATGGCTGCTTCGTGGATAACATATGAACAATCGTTATTCTTTTTTAGCCAAAGCTGAAATTCATCCCTTACAACCGGATGAATCAGTTCATTTATTTTCTGTAAATAAAAATCATTGGAAAAAATGATAGCAGAAAGCTTTGCCCGGTTTATCATTCCATCTGAGGTATATATATCGGCACCAAAAAGGCGAATTAACTCTATTCGGATTGTATGATTCGTTCTGTATAAATCTTTTGCTATGACGTCGGCTTCAAAGACCGGAACCCCGAGAATCCGGAAAACACTGCAAACCGTAGATTTTCCGCTGCCAATTCCTCCTGTGATGCCGATTTTTTTTGTCATGCGAACGAATGTAGGTTATTCAGATTCAATTAAGTACTCTACTGAACCCGGAGATGTTTTAAGTGATTGAATAAATGGAGGTTTGGAATCAATATAAACATCCAGGGTAGTATTCCCGGCAACAATCTGATCGTAACTCACTGCTGCAGTAAAATCACCAGCTGATAATTTTCCGTAGTCACTTAATCCCACCATAAATGATACCGTAACCTGTGGAGGGAAAAGCTTTATTTTTGTATTTTCAGGCTTATTAAG
Source organism: Mariniphaga sp. (assembly GCA_028702595.1). Taxonomy (GTDB): domain Bacteria; phylum Bacteroidota; class Bacteroidia; order Bacteroidales; family Prolixibacteraceae; genus Mariniphaga. The sequence continues at coordinate 28,100 of JAQVON010000021.1, forward strand.
TAATACAACCGGTACAGTGACCGCCTTTTCTGTGAATTTTTCCACAGGAAGGAGTAGCCTGACTTTCTCTTCAGAAATATGTGTGTTGGATGGCGTATGTACTAAAACCATTTTTTCTGTTTCCCTGTCCAGGTTTTGAAAAACTTCGGGATCAGTATATAAGAACTGAATGGTGTCAATAATGGATGCTGGCCCTGATATTTTAAGGCTTTCTGGTTCAACAGAAAGTAATCCGCGCAGATTAAACTGAGGCTTAAAGCCAAGTGTGACACGAGGAATTACAGGAACCATTCTGGTTTTTAAACTGTCAAAAAATAACGAAATGGTTTTAGGCGAGATATCGATGATAGAAATTTCTTTACTAACCTGATTGCTTATCTGGCGAATCAGATAATCACCTGGAATTGATATTGGATTCTCTTTACTTTCCATGGATTGATTGAGATCAGATAAGTCAATTTTTAATGGAGTGAAGGGAAAAGTAAGTTTATACCTCAGCAGTGTAAAGCCATGTGCTTCTATTTGGAGATCAAATTTATCCGGAGGTGTGTTGGCTAAAAATAATTTATCCGGAGGGTTCACATATTTCACCGAATAGCTGAGATTCGTTGTGTAGTTCTTCTCCAGTGCATTCAGAAACCAGAGTACGATAGCAATAAACAAACAAACTGCAAAAATGATAATCCGTTTGTCATTTTTGAATTTATCCATTTTAATGGTATCAATTATTTTATTGATTTTTGTTCCCATTCCTATTTTTAGTGTGTACAAAATTAAAAAATCATTTGAATTTGTACTAAAGCAATATCTGCTGCTGGTATTGTTTCCGAAACGCAACAGGAGAACAATTTTTAACTTTTTTGAATTGAATGATGAAGTTGGTTAAATTATTAAACCCACATTCAAAGCAGATCTGAGAAACATTCATGTTTTGATTTTCAATTAATAGCTTACAAGCATTACTGATCCGGATTTCATTGAGAAATGAAATCATTGTTTTATTGGTGTGTTTTTTGAAAAAACGGCAAAAAGCTGTGGTACTCATATTGGCTATCTTTGAAACCTCGGCAAGTTTGATGTCATTTTTGAATTGGGCATACAAAAAATTAAAAACGTTATTAAGCCGGTCTAATTCTTTATTTATTATCTGATTTGCAAAGCTGTTACTTGAAAGAACTTTATAATTTGCCTGGGCAGAAACAAAATTTAAGAATGACAAAAAATGGATCATCCGATCCTCTTTGATGGTATTAAAGCACCTGGTAAACTTTACCACAGCTTCTCTGGTTGAGTCGCCGGTTAATTTTATACCTCTTTCTGATAGAATTAGTAGCTGTTTGATCGATTGCATATCATTCAAGTTAAAAAAGTCGCTTTCGATAAATTCATGGGAGAAGTAAAGGACCATGGCTTTAACTCTTAGATTTGAGTTTTCTTCAAAATATTCCGGAGGATTTCTGAAAATATGAGGAATATTTGATCCCATGATGAAGATGTCTCCGTTTTTAAAAGGAATATAATTGTCTCCAGCAAAAAGTGTTCCGGTGCCTTTTTGAATTAATATGATCTCATATTGGGGATGGAAATGCCAATGGGGGTAAAAATGGGCATCATCAACCTGAAGAGCTTCAAATATTTCATGAATATCAACGCCAACTTTTTTAAGAGATGGTACCATCGCTTTTAGTGTAAAATATTCTTGCAATTATAGGTAATATTTATATAAATCAGGCTAATTATTTTAAAGGAATTTTTTATTAGGGCTTAGCCTGTTTAATTCATAAAAAATATTTTTGAATTGGTAAAGTGTTATTTGCAAATGATTTATAATACAGATGAACGAAAAACATTTTTCACAAGTGCGTTTATTTCAATCCATCTGCTTCGTTGCGAAACCCTTGAAATAGATAACTATGCCTGCGGGTTCCGGCGCCTTGCATCTGCATCAAACTAAACGCATGAATTAAACAGGTTAGAGACTGTTTTAAATTTATCCATTTATTTTATTTTGCGTCTTTTTCACTCATACTGCTGCAAAATTTCCTTAAATAGCTATGGCTATTCGCGTCAATTTTGCCTTGTCTGAGCAAAAAACAGATCAAAATATTTCTAAAAAACAAAACGGTCTCTTATAATTTTGAGGATTTCTATTCAATATTAAGGGGATGAAACGAGCCTGCCGATTTATGACACAAACAAGCAGGATTAAAATTACAGGAGTTCCTGAATGACATCAGGTGCGTACTACATATAAAACCCGGTATAGGAGGTTATAAGTCAATTTGTTGTTCAACCTGAAGGGAAAATGAGGTGGGAAGTGGGAAGAGGAAGTACAGTTGATGCAATTTGTAATTTTTAGAAAAAATCAGTTACTTCATCGTTTAAAAAACCAGAAAAAATTAAAATGAACGGACAAATTCATGAAATAGCAAATCGGTTATGTGGATTGCGAGAGATGTTAAATGTTTCTATTGAAGAAATGGCAGCGACATGTCATATATCGGTTGATGAATATTTGGGTTATGAGAGTGGAGAAAAGGATATTCCTGTGGGTGCCCTTGAAAATATATCAAAGAAGTACAACATCGAAATGACAGCATTACTTTTTGGTGACGAGCCTAAAATGAAATCTTTTTTTCTGACCCGTTCCGGACAGGGGATAGCTATGGAAAGGACCCGGGCATATAAGTACCAGGCTTTGGCATCTGGTTTTATCGGGCGGAAGGCTGATCCGTTTATAGTCACCGTTGAACCCGTATCAGAAGATAACCCTGTTCATTTGAATAGTCACAACGGCCAGGAATTCAACTTTGTTCTTGAAGGAAGACTTCTTTTAAGTATTCATGCACATGAACTCATTTTGAATGCAGGTGATAGTTTGTACTTTGATGCTTCGCTTCCCCATGGGATGAAAGCGCTGGACGGAAAACCTGTAAAATTTCTGGCCATCATATTCTAAATACCACAGAAATAAATTGATTTACATGATTGAAAAATATTTGAAGCAGACGGAGTTTCAGGATTTTGAGGATTTTAAAACAAATTTTGCTCTTCAGGTTCCCGGGGATTTTAATTTTGCTTACGATGTTGTGGATGGCTGGGCAGCCATTGATCCGGATAAACGGGCACTGCTCTGGACAAATGATAAAGATGAATGCCGTACCTATACTTTTGGGGAGATAAAGAACATTTCAGACCGGACGGCGGGTTATTTGTCATCCCTGGGGATAGGCAAAGGTGATATGGTGATGGTCATATTGAAACGCAGGGTTGAGTTTTGGTTTACCATAATTGCCCTTCATAAAATTGGTGCTGTTATTATTCCTGCCACTCATTTGTTGACCACGAAAGACATCATTTACCGCAATAATGCTGCTGGAGTAAAAGCGATTGTTTGTGATGGAGACCCAACAATAACCGGGCATATTGATGAAGCTCTTCCACAATCGCCTTCCGTAGAAAAAAGAATCTCGATCGGACCGGTGGTACCGGAAGGATGGGACGATTTTCAACAAGGGATTCATTGCGCTGCACCATTTGTTCGTCCTTCGAAAACGTTAAAAAACAGCGATCCGCTCATTGTCAGTTTTACTTCGGGCACAACCGGGGATCCTAAAATGGTTGTTCTTGACCAGGTTTATCCTCTGGCTCATATTGTTACCGCTAAATACTGGCATCACCTGAATGAAAACAGCATTCACCTGACCATTGCCGATACCGGCTGGCTGAAAGCGGTTTGGGGAAAATTATATGGACAATGGCTGGTGGGTTCCACTGTTTTTGTATATGACCACGAGAAATTTACTCCAGCCAAAATCCTGGAGGTTATTTCCAGATGCAAGGTAACCTCCCTGTGTGCTCCGCCAACAATTTTCAGATTTCTTATCCGGGAAGATCTGACGAAATACGATTTGTCTAGTCTTGAATGGTGTACCATAGCTGGAGAAGCACTGAATCCAAAGGTGTACAACCAATTCTATAAATTAACCGGTATCAGGTTGCGTGAGGGGTATGGACAAAGTGAAACGACCCTTTTAGTGTTAACAACGCCATGGATTGAACCCAAACCCGGATCGATGGGACTCCCAAATCCAAATTATGATGTCGATTTGCTCACCCCCGACGGACGGTCGGCCGAAGCCGGGGAAGAGGGCCAGATTGTTGTTCGCTTTGATCAAAAATATCCGGTTGGTTTATTTAAAGGGTATTACCGGAATCAGCATCTGACTGAAGAAGCCATGTCGAACGGGATCTATTACACCGGCGACCTGGCCTGGCGAGATGAAGACGGCTACTACTGGTTTGTGGGTCGTTCCGACGACGTAATAAAAAGTTCAGGATACCGGATTGGGCCATTTGAAGTGGAAAGTGCCCTGATGACCCACCCCGCAGTTGTAGAATGTGCCGTTACTGGTGTGCCGGATGAAATTCGTGGACAACTGGTAAAAGCCACCGTTATTCTGGCTGATTCCTATAAGAACCGGGCTAATGATGATCTGGTCAGGGAACTTCAGGAACATGTCAAACAGATAACAGCTCCTTATAAATATCCGCGTATCATTCAATTTGTAAACGAATTACCCAAAACCATCAGTGGAAAAATACGGCGGGTTGAAATACGATCTTCTGATCAGGCACTTCGCAATGATGCATAACCATTCAAATCCCTCATACCTGCCCATGGAATGAAGATTTGGCCCGATTTTAGATATGTACCTTTGAAAACAAAGTGATTTATTGATTGGTAAGGCAGACTATTAAAAAAAGTAATACATCGTTACGAGAATTCGCATTCCTTCTGTTTTTACTGTATTTATAATTCTCCCTTTATTTGCATGGTCAATACTTCCATAATAGGCAACGTTGTATTCATTTTCAGCAGCAACCATAATTTTCCCGGAAGTGTATGAGATCATGGGTGTAATTCTGTACATAGAGGCAATATTTTCTCCCAAACCATAAATGGGACTTCCCGGTACCAGGTTTTTGCCGGCGCCCAGGTTCTTAAAATATCCTCCAAATATACCTGCTTTAAAGTCAGAGCCATACATTACGTTGCTCCATAAAAACCAGTGTTTGTAAGGCGTGTACGATTTATCCCCGGTTACTGGATCGATCGAACTCATGCCAAAAGCCCCGGCCATCATACTTTCGCTTATATTATTTGCCAGAATTGATTTCGAACTTATGGATAGTTTTCCTTTGTTATATTTTGCATAACCTAAAAAGGCAAGGGAATTAAATCCCTCATTTGTTGAGTGTATAATGCCTGTTGTTGGAGATGTAATATGTGTTTCAGGTAGAATTCGCTTAAAATCGACACCCACGCCCGTTAACAGATATGCTGATTTATACCTGATCTGTGCATGCATGTTGGGAATTAGACTGTTCGTCTGATACAGGAAAGACTTACCTTTTGGACCATTTAAAGCATAATCATTTTGAAAAAGAAGAGAACCTGAAAGTGTGAACTGATTTAATTTTTGTGTCAGGGTAATTTGGTCGCTTCTGTTAAATGGCTGGAAAGGTGCGCCCCAGTTGAGTGAATTAACTGAAGGGGCTACCTCGGGAGAAACCATTGGATGCCATGCACGACCAACGAGTAATTCGGTAGTTGCCCAGTTCAACTTTACCCATGCATGCCTGAACCGGACTGCCCCGGAACTGGTACCCCTTGATGTGAAGTCGAATTCTATCAATCCGGAGGTTGAAGCACCCAAAGCATCAGGGCCGGAGATTGCAGACCTGAGTCGGGCAGCAAAAGAAACAAAATTCAGGTTGGAAACGTCATTTAAATCATTTCCCCTTGCGTTAACAGTATCTTGGGGCATAGGAAATAAAACCAGCAGTCCGTCAAGTGCATCAACATTCTTTCTGGAATCATAAAAAATATTATTCATCAGAAACCCGGACCATTTTACTTCAACCGGCTTGGATGCCGGCTCTATGATAACCTGTGAAAATGCATTCAGCATAAATGCCATTCCTATGATAGTCAGCAATGTCTTTTTCATCATATTAAAATTGCTTATTGATTAAGAGACTGTTTTAAATTTATCCATTTATTCTATTTAGCGTCTTTTTCACTCATACTGCTGCAAAATTTCCTTAAATAGCTATGGCTATTCGCGTCAGTTTTGCCTTGTCTGAGCAAAAAACAGATCAAAATATTTTTAAAAAACAAAATCAAAACAGTCTCTAAGGTATAAGATGGAACTTACATAATTTTATCATGATCGTTTGTGGCATAACATGTTATGCTCGTTTCATAAAGAATACCATAATGGAACCAATGATGAGTAATACAGCAGAAACCAGATAAGAAATGGTGTATGTTCCGGTCTGATCGACCACCAAACCTCCCAAGATCGGACCGATCACCCCTGCGATTCCCCATCCGGTGAAAACCAATCCGTAATTGACACCCAGGTTTTTCATGCCGAAATAGTCGGCAGTTGCTGCAGGAAAGAGGGCAAACAGAGAGCCGTATGACAGACCTGCAATTGCTGCTCCTGTAATGAGAAGAGGAATAGAATTATAGTAGGTGAAAATAAACATATTCACTGCCTGAAGCATGAAGACCACCAGCAGAGATACTTTCCGACCAATCCGATCGGAAAGAAAGCCCATGGAAACTCTGCCGAGAGCATTAAATACAGCAAGAATAACTACCAGCACAAAACCAGCTTTCCATCCTGCCTGAGTTTGGGCAATGCTTGCAATATGAGCAATGAGCATCAACCCTGCAGTAGCAGCAAGCAAATAGATCGTCCACAGGAAATAAAAAGACCTTTTCCTAAGAATCTCCTGCCAGGAGTAATTTTGTCCAGTTGATGTATTTTGTCTCATTGTCTTATTCGCAGGTGCAGGAACATACCCTGCAGGTGGATTGCGAAGGATGAGTGACAACAAAGAAATTACGACAATAGCAGAGACTCCAAGAATGATGAATGTTTCGCGGATGCCATAAATATTTAGCAAATAGGCTGTTAGAGGAGCAATGTATACCGGAGCAAGGCCAACACCTGAGACCACAATTCCGGAGATTAATCCTTTCCTTGATGGATCAAACCATTTAATGGCACATGGTGTAGTTGCTGAATAACCAACTCCAATGCCAACACCACCCATCACTCCAAAAGTGAGTATCATCACTACCGGACTGGTTGCAAAGCCGGAGAGGATCAGTCCTGTGCCAAAAATAAGCCCACCAATGAAAACAATTATACGAGGGCCAAATAGATCCTGGGCACGACCGGCAAAAATCATCATAAAGGCAAATATGGCAGCAGAAACAGTGTAGGGCAGAGAAGCCGTTGTATTCGACCAGCCCCAATCATTGACCAGAGCTTTTTGAAATACACCCCAGGCGTAGAGTAATCCTAAAAACAGGTTAATCCCTAAGGCAGCATAAGTTATAGTCCATCCTGCAAAATTATTGCTTTTTTTCATGATTTCTGGTTTTATTTATGAATTAAAAGGTTATTGTAAATTTTACTTACAAAGAAAAAAAAATATGGCACGAATCGCAACAAATTTGTTTGTTTAATTATTGCTTCCTAAGAATGTATCATAAGAGAGGAATCGTTTTATTTTTTTTCTCTTTAAAATGGTTGGATTTCTAAGGCGATTGATGTAGCTCCCATGGATATTAGATTTTTGTTTTTTATGAATAAATCTTATTCCTGGTTGTTCCATTCTGTTTTCTTTACTATTTTAGGCTTTTTGCAGCAATTTGGCATGAAAAGTTTTCGAAGGGATGCCATAATTTTTAAATAAGGCTTAAAAAAGGGAAGTTGTGGAGGGAACTATAAAATATTTAATTCTCATGAGAAAAATAGTATTCATTATCATAATCTGCATGGTTTCATTTGGAACTTTTGGCCAGGAGCCCACCAAGTGGAGAGGACCGGATGCCAACGGTATTTATCCGGATCAGGGGCTACTGAAGCAATGGCCTGAAGACGGTCCGGAATTATTATGGATATTTGATCAGATGGGGGAAGGTTTTTCTTCTCCGGCGATTGCCGGGGGATATATTTATATTCCTTCCATGATGGATAAAACAGGATATATGTTTAAACTGACCATGGAAGGGCAGCTGGTTTGGAGTGTCGAATATGGGCCTGAATTTTTTGAAAGTTATCCTGGGTCAAGGGCATCTGCTACGGTGGTGGGTGAACGGTTATATTTTTTGAGCGGAAGAGGAAAACTCGTTTGTATGCAAACCAGGGATGGATCAATCCTCTGGTCAAAGCATCTGGTTAACGATTTAAATGGCGTATTGAACCGGTATGGATTTAATGAAACTGTTGTAGTTGACGGTGATAAACTCTATTGTACTCCCGGTGGCGATGCCCAGAGTGTGGTCGCTCTCAACCGTTTCTCAGGGGAGCTTCTTTGGAGAGCCGATGGGATGCACGATAAGGCAGCTTATTGTACACCATTACTGATTCAACTTCCTGCCCGGAAACTGCTGGTTACACATACAGAATCATATATACTTGGAATAGATTCCGACGATGGAACTTTGCTATGGACATTTCATTGGCCTAACCGACGACTGGAACATCAAAATACACCACTTTTTTTTGAGGGTAGCCTGTTTTGCTTCAGCGGATATGGTAAAGGAGCTGTAATGCTTAGCCTGAATGCCGACGGGAGTTCTGTCCAAGAGAAATGGATCAGTGAAGCTTTTGATAATCGCATGGGAGGGGCTGTGCTGATTGATGGGTATATTTATGGCTGTGGACACACTAACCGGCATTGGCAATGCCTGGATTGGGAAACTGGAAAACAGATGTACATGTCGGCCGAATTGACCATGGGAGTTGTCATTGCTGCCGATGGATTGCTCTATTGCTATGACGAGAGAGGAGAGCTGGCATTGGTAAAACCAAATCCTTTAAATTTTGAAATCATTAGCCGCACAGCGGTGACAAATGGAACCGGACAACAATGGGCACATCCGGTCATGCACAACGGAATTCTCTATATTTCAAGGGGAACCTCACTGATGGCTTATCAAATGAGGTGATAAAAACGGCAGACTGACATGATCTCCGGACACTTTCAGCGATTGATTTGACAGTTCCCTGTCATACACGTATACATTGTATGGAATACGATAAATACATCAGGAGATACGCTGAAAGGTAAATGATTTTTTGCTGAATGATACACTTTCAAAAGACATGAAAGAAATGCTCCTGCAATTTTTATCCGATTTTTACCGAGGTCATGGTTAATGAACCTGCAACAGTTTTATCATTAAAAATTTCAATTTTTTCATTATTTTTGCATAATGCCAGTGTATAGAGCAGCGGTAAGTAATGCTCCGGGGTTGGGATTGCAAGCTGAAACACTTTTCCTTGTGAAGAATAGTTGATTAAAGGTTTGTGGTTTCTGTCCAGGATAAATTCCTTCATTTTCGCGCTGGCTTCTATTGCCCAGTCATATCCATATTCATCAGCATTCAATTGATCCCATGCAATTCTGCGGAGGTTGTGTACCATATTTCCACTGCCCACAATTAACACCCCACGTTCCCGTAGCTCTGAAAGCTCTTTGCCCAGTTCATAGTGCCAGGCAGGGGGCTTGGTATAATCCAGGCTCAGTTGAATGACAGGAACATCAGCTTCAGGATACATATGTTTCAATACCGACCAGGTACCGTGGTCAAATCCCCAGTTTTGATTCATTCCAATTACTGTCGTTTGAACCTGATCTTTTATTTCCAGTGCCAGTACAGGGTTGCCCATTGCCGGATAGTTCACCTCAAACAATTCAATCGGAAAACCACCAAAATCGTGAATGGTTCGTGGATACTCCATGGCGGTAATACACGTTTCCCGCGTTTCCCAATGAGCTGATATGCACAATACAGTCGTTGGCTTTTCAATCGATTGGGCTGTTTTTCGAAATCCCTGAACAAATTCATTCTCTTCGATGGCATTCATAGGACTGCCATGACCAAGGAACAGTACGGGCATTTTCCCTGTACTTTTCAGGGATTCATTCCTGAATATTAATTCTTCCTGTTTCATAGTTTTCCTGTTAACGACAAAATAAGAGATTACCTTACATCGAAGGGGTTTCATTCATTCTGCCAAATATCCAATTGTGTCCTGACTGTTTACGCTGCCTTGGTCTTCCTTTTAAATGAGTTGGAAATCATGTAATCAATAGAATATTTTCCTCCACCTGTTAATAGCAGAGTAATAAAAATCAAGGCATATAAAAGAGATAACTCTTTGCTTGAAAAAGGATCATTTGCATGGATGTATAAAGTTGCTGTCAGCATGGTAATAATGAGTGGTATCGTTGCCAATCTGGTTCCCAGTCCAAGGAATATGAATACCGAGCATATTACTTCAGCGAATATGGCCAGCGCAAGAGACATGCCCATACTCATTCCCATTACACTTGCAAAGGCGATGGGCTCACCTGAAAAAAACTGCATGAGTTTAGGAATTCCATGGGTCAGCATCATCAACGTTGCACCGATACGAAGTAACAGAAGAGCAGTATCTGTGTTTGATTTCTCTAATAATTTGATAATCAGCTTCATGTATTTGTTTTTTGATGGTAGGATATGGTCGTTTCCCCAATATTGTTTAGGGGATTGTTTATCTTTCTCCACTTACACTGATAATCCATTCAGCTGACTTGCTTAATAAATTGCACTTCCGACTGAATTTTAACTTCATCACTGACTAATACGCCACCTGACTCAAGCACCGCATTCCAGTTCAATTCCCAGTCTTTTCTGTTAATTTTTCCTGAAAGAGAAAAACCTGCTTTTTCATTTCCCCAGGGGTCTTTATTGGTTCCGCCAAATTCAACATCGAGAGTAACTTCTTTTGAAACGCCTTTAATTGTGAGCATTCCTTTAAGTTTATATTCTTCGTCGTCAACTTTTTCAATTGAAGTTGATTCGAAGGTAAGCTCCTGGTGATTTTCCACATCGAAGAAGTCGCCACTTTTCAGGTGGTTATCCCGGTCATCATTATTCGTAAATACGGATGAGCTGTTGATGTTTACCTTGATGGGGGCTTTTGTAAAATCTTCTCCATCGATTACTGCACTAAACGATCTGAATTCACCTTTAACGTTGGTTATCATCAGGTGTTTCACCTTAAATAACAGTTCACTGTGTGTAGGGTCAAGTACCCATTTTGTTGTTGCCATAATTTTTTAATTTTTATTATTTATAGCACAAAGATACAGGAAGTTAAGTTCAGGATGGTTACATTTTTCGGAAAAGCAGTTGTAAATTCAGGAAACAAGTTTTTTCATTGAGTTACGAAACGCTGAAGGTGAAAGTCCGGTTTTCTTTTTAAAAACATTGGTGAAATATGACTTTTCGTTATATCCCAACTCATAACCAATTTCAGCAATTGTTTTAACCGTAGTGATCAGCAAGTTTTTTGCTTCAGTAAGCTTCCGGGTTTCAACTATTTCGGAAACACTCTGCTGAAGAATATTTTGGCAAATCATGTTTAGGTTTCGGGGAGTCATAAAAAGTTTTTCTGCATAAAATGAAACGCTAACAGGTCTTCTGAAGTTTTCTTCAAGCACAGCAAGAAAATTTTTAAAGGTTTGCCCCTGGGTTTTCATAAGCCATTCTGTATCAGTATCCGGAAAATTTTTTTTTCGTTGTGATTCAATCATCATAAATACGGCTTGCAACAGATGCCTGATGATAGCCAGGTCTGGATTATTCTGCTGGTATTCCTGGAACATCATTTCACAAAGAATATTTATCCTGTTGAAACAATATCCCTGCTCAAATTCAATGTTTGCCTGTTCATGATAAAAGCCATAGAGTTGGAAGATGATTTCAGAGATAAATTCACTTTGAAACCGGATCACCCAAGCAAGAAACTGATCATCTTTCAATCGCGGTTGAACCCGATGTACCTTCCCCTTGGTAACAAAACTGGTGTAAGGGGGATGAGTCCAGGTTGAGCCATAGTCAATGAAGTGTTCCAATTGTCCTTCAATCCCCACGCTCAGCTCTTCATAATCATGCTGGTGTGGCTCATTGGGAGCGGAATTGATCTGGCTAACCTCTTTCGCTGTAATCGGGTATATTTTAAACGTTTCGTTCATCAGTTTTTGTTTCTACAATATTACAAAAAATCCTTTTAGGATGTATTTGCGATTATAGCCTGACGGTCTGATTAGTGGTTTGCATAAAAATAAAGCCACTGAAATTCAGTGGCTTTTGTGACCCCCAACCAGAGAGATGTCGATCTTTTTAGGTTAAGTATTTTCGTGTGACAACTGCACTGTAATAGGCAATAATCATGAATGCAACAGCGGGTACCCAGTATGCCAACTTAATACTGCCAGACTGGTCGGAAACAATGCCTTGTAATTGTGTTAGTATAGCGGCACCAGCTATAGCCATTACCATACCAGCTCCGCCCATTTTTGTGTCGTCACCAAGACCTTTCATACCCAATCCGTAAATTGTAGGAAACATTAACGACATACATCCGGATATTCCCATGAGAGCATAAACTCCAATCCATCCTTTACCATAAATTGTTATAATACTGCAAACAATAGCAAGTAAAGCAAGGAATGTTAATATATTTCTTGGTTTTATATATTTCATTAACCCAGTACTGATAAACCTGCCAAGTACAAAAAGAATAAGCGAAATAATGTAGTATGTTGCACCTGCCTGCTCGGGCGTTCTTGGCAAAAAGGCCTTAATACCCAGCCATTCACTTAAGTTATAAAATCCTGCTGCAACAGGTTCAACTCCCCTGAGTGTTGATATTATTTTTTCAGGATCAGCGTTGTCTCCTAATTGATTTACTATAAGTTCAAGATTTAATTGCTGCATAGCGTATCTAATTATAAACGACCACACTGCAATTTGCGCCCCTACATAAAAGAACTGGGCAATTACACCCCATACGTAATTTTTGTTTTTTATTAATCTTGCGAGGGTGCCTTTAAAGTCAAGTTTTTTGTCCTCCTCTTTAGCATATGGCATCCGTGTAAAATAAATGGCCAGCAGAATAACCACCATAACAAGGCCCAAGCCGATATATGTAGTAGTTACCGCATTCAACTCCGTTCCCTGAATTTTAACCAGCTCAGTAAGAGGAAGAGCTGCCCTTTCATCTGCACTTAATGTATTCAGTTGCGACAAGACAAATACCTGACTCAATACTACGCCTGTAATTGCACCAAACGGGTTGAACGATTGTGCAAAGTTGAGGCGTTGTGTCCCGGTTTGTTCAGGTCCGATGGCATACACGTACGAATTGGCTGATGTTTCCAAAATGGATAACCCGGCAAAAAGAATTAGGAGTGCCAGCAAAAACATCATAAAGCTGATGTTTATATTGACACCGGCTGTAAGCATTGCAGGATAGAACATAAACGTTCCCAGCGCATATAATCCGAGTCCAAGAAGCACTCCAGACTTGTATGTGTATTTTTTGATAAAAAGGGCAGCTGGTATGGCAAATCCTCCGTACCCAAACAGGTAACATGCTAGTTGAATCCATGCTGTTTTGGAATCGGTAAGGCTCATTATCCGTTTGAATGCTGCCAGCATCGTGTCGGTCATGTTATTGGGTATTGCCCAGGCAAAAAATAATGTAGTCAAAAGAATAAATGGCCAAACAATTCCTTTAGGTATAATCTGTTGTTTCTCCATAGTCTAATAAATAGATGAGTATTTTATTTGAACTTGTTGGCTATAGAATTCAGGTTGAGATCGAAAAGTTCTTTAACAAGCTTAGCCATTTCCACTGGATCTCCCTGCACATGCACCACTCGCTGAATATGAGTGAGTGACTCGCCGGGTTGCAGTTTTGCAGCCGGGGAAGACGTCTCGATCTCATAAAATGGTCCCATGATGGAACCATCTTCCAAAGGACCATCGTTATAAGCATTGATGGCATCCCCTGCGTATGGATCTTCCTGATTGCCCCATGTTGAGTTCACATAGTCCATGGGTTTTGCAGGCAGTGATCCCCAGACCAAGGTAAGAACACTTTTCTCTGAATCGTAACTTCCACAGAGGTTTGTTGCCCTCTCCGGAGGAATGCCGATCTTACTGCGGTATTTTCCATCAATTTTAAAATAAACAGTACCAGGTTCTACAATTAGCCTGTCAGAGGGTACTTTCCCAAAATATTCGTCGTTTACAACCGGTCCTTCTGCCTCTGTTTTATATGGAATAAAAACAGTGGTAGTTGGCGAAGGATTAAACATGGATAATATCCATATGGATAACAGACCTTCTTCTTTAGCCCAGGAATTTTCACCCCTATTGGTTATTGTGTTTTCTGATTGATAGGCAACTACATCAAAAATATCCGCTGGAAAATCAATGTTGAACAGCGTAAAAAGCGTATCACCCGATAATAGCCTAACAGTGCGTTCAATATTTAACAGAAATTTTGTACCTGAAGCATTTATCAGTGAAGTCTTTTTCTCAAATGTTACACTGCCAGGGTCTTGCATTTTAATGTCAAACTTTTCTGTATCGATTACTGCAGGCACTTTCCAATTTTCATGAATTTGTTCTTTCTCTTGTTCAAAATAGATGGAGAAAGGTCCACCTTCAGGTCCAAGCCAGAAACGTTCCTCCCCGCCAACCGGGTTGAACTGGTTGTTAACTTCACCTGATTCTATCAGTTTATAATTAATCCAGCCAAAGCTTGTTCCCTGATCCTTATTGGCTGAAGATGTCATCACTCTTCCCTGGTAACCAGGGGAAATGAGCACTTTGGCTTTTGAATTGGCATCTGTTAATTCAATAATTTCTATATTATTCTCTTTTAAAAAGGCCAAATCATATCCGTAAGTTCCCTTTTCGAACCCGTTTAATTTTTTTTTCACTTCATTTAAGTTTTTACGTCCTGAAGAGGTACAGGCTAGCAGAATAAATAGGGGAATAGCCCATGTCAACTTCATTATTTTAATAATTGTTGTATTCATTTGATTCAGGTATTTTGGGAATTTCAATCGTATAAAGGTCCGTAAGTTTCACAAGCCCTGTAGTCTGCCCCTTCCGGTTCGCTCCCAAAGGAGTTCCAGGCACTAGGACGGAAAATTTTATCTTCCGGCACATTGTGCATGCACACCGGGATTCGCAGGATGGCAGCCAGGGTAATCAAATCTGTTCCGATATGTCCGTAGGAAATGGCACCATGATTGGCTCCCCAATTTGCCATCACAGAATAGACATCTTTAAACGGCCCTTTCCCGTCGGTTCGAGGAACAAACCAGGTTGTGGGCCAGGTGGGATCGGTTCGTTTGTCGAGTACATGATGAATTTCTTTCGGTAGTTCCACTGTCCATCCCTCGGCAATTTGCAACACCGGCCCCAGTCCTTTGGAAATATTCACGCGCGACATGGTCACCGGCATTTGCCCCGAGGTTTTAAATTGAGAGGAAAAACCCCCTCCTCTGAAATACCCAAGGTTGGCCGGGCACCATTGGGTGCTGTCGAGGCATGCCTGCGCTTCTGTCTGGGTGATTTCCCAGAAGGGTTTCATTGCAGGATTGCCGTCTTTGTCTCGCTGCTGTGCCGTGGCATCCAGAGTTGTTGATCCGGAATTTATCAGGTGAATGATTCCCTGTGAGGCAAGTCCACTCAGCTCCTTACCTGTCACTCTCTTTACTGATTCAGGGCTCCAGAAAGTGCGTACATCCGAAAATATCTGGCTGGTATTGGTCAGCAGGTGTCCCATTAACATGGAAATGCCATTGAGCGAATCATTCTCGGTGGCTACTATAAATGGTTGTCGAATTCCATTCCAGTCAAACGAAGAATTAAGAATAGCTTCGGAAAAATCACCATTCGGGAAAAAATCGTTCCATTGACGTTGTCCCTGAAATCCTGCTATCAATGCATTTCTCCCTTTGGCTTCTTCTTCAAATCCAATTTCTTTCAATTTGGGATTTCCTATCATCAGGTCGCGAATGATCAGCGTCATTTTAACGACCATTTCCCATTCCTGGTTTTTTTGCTCTTTTGAATGTCGTATTTTTTCAGGATTGTTATCAAAACCCTCTTTGCAGTTGGTTTTGGTCCATGCAAGAGCTTTTTCAAATTCCTCCTTGTCGTAAATTCCTTCTTCAACACGCCGGTGGATTTCGGTCATATCGACAAACTCCGTTCGCATTCCGAAATAATCCTGAAAAAAATTCGCATCTACCATCGAACCTGCAATACCCATTGATGTATATCCCAGGGACAGGTATGATTTTCCTTTCATCTGTCCTACAGCTAGTGCGGCTTTTACAAAACGCAGAATTTTTTCCTTTACATCTTCCGGGACAGATGTGTCATCAGCGTCCTGGACGTGGTGTCCGTAAATACTGAAAGCAGGCAATCCTTTTTGAGTATAACCTGCCAGGGCCGCAGCAAGGTAAACAGCCCCGGGGCGTTCAGAGCCGTTGAATCCCCAAATTGCTTTGGGAACCAACGGGTCTGAATCCATTACTTCGCTACCATAACACCATGCCGGAGTTACTGTCAAGGAAACACCAACCCCTTCACGTTCAAATTGGTCGGCACATCTCGCGGCATCAGCAACACCTCCGATGGTGGTTTCAGAAATTATACATTCTACCTTTTCTCCTGATGGAAAGCGAAGGTTATTTTCTATCAAATCTGCTGCAGATTTAGCCAAGTCCATTGTTTGTTTCTCAAGCGATTCACGTACTCCTCTTTCCCGGCCGTCGATAACCGGGCGAATGCCGACTTTGGGTAACCGGCCTATCAATCTATTACTCATATCGTTTTATTTTTTATTGATTAAAGTATATGATGGAACTCAAATAATTTTATCTTGATTGTATGTGTATAAAATAGTTTTACTCGTTTTAGAATTTATATATTTTTAATTAATCGATTAAGCATCGTGTTGAATTTATTCATAAACAGGAAGCCCGTTCAATCAATCGATGCGTCAATTCAACTTGTACTTTTTTTCTTGATCCTTTAATCTGGTCGAGTAGTATTTTAACCGACTCTTTCCCCATTTCTTCAAGTGGCTGTTGGATATAGGTTAGTGGCGGTTGAAAAAAATCAAAGACCTCATGTCCGTCAAATCCTATCACCGCCAGTTCTTCAGGCACTTTAATATGGTGTTTTCTTATGGCATACAGCCCGGAAATGGACAATGCGTTAGTAGCAAATAGCAAAGCATCTATTTTTTTATCCAATAGCAGATCTTCCATAACCTTCTCCATTTCACTTTTGGCGTGACTATAGCTTATTTCTTTCACAACCACCTCATTTGCCAGCCCATTGTCTTTCATCGCTTCCTGATATCCCCGTATTCGTTCCTGCATGTGTACCAGCGAAGATTTATAGGCAATCATATTCACTTTTTTATATCCCTTTGAAATAAAATAATTTACAGCTGTATAGGTAGCGTTGAAATTATCAAGAACAACCCGGTTGGTTGAAATGTCAGGCAGGTATCTATCCATTAAAACCACAGGAATATCTCCCTGCAACAGCATTTTTATTTGTTCGGTACTTCCTTCAGAAGGTGTTATTATTAATCCGTCAACCTGTCTGTTAAGGAGGATATCAATTAATGTAGCAGATTTTTCACTGTTTTCATCAGAACTTCCAAAAACGACTGTGTAACCTGATTCGGCTGCTTCGTCTTCAATTACCCGTGCAAGCTGCCCGAAAAATGGATTGGAAATGTCGGCAACAATAAGTCCAATTGTATTTGTAGAACCTCTCCGTAAGCTGCGAGCAATCTGATTTGGCTTATATTTCAAGTCTTTAGCTACCTGATGGATTCTCTTTACCACTTCTGGTCCCACCCGTTTCTCTTTTTCTAACCCATTTAACACATAAGAAACCAGAGCTGTGGAGACTCCCACCTTTTCGGCAATATCTTTCATGGATACCTTTTTTGCCATATGTCGCTTAAAAACTGTTAGAAATACCTTTCAATTTGTTTTCTATTATAACATCAAATATATGCTTAACCGATTAAACCAAAAAAAATAATTTAATGTTTTATAACATTTTTTGATAATTGATACACCAATCCTGAATTATTCATGAAAAAAGGGAGTTTGTTACCTAAAAATAGCTGAAATATCAGTATTTTCAGTGTGTACAAAAACAAACATCCCGTAGCAATGTTAGAAAAAACATGGAGACTAAGAGACTGTTTTAAATTTATCCAATTATTCTATTTTGCGTCTTTTTCACTCATACTGCTGCAAAATTTTCTTAAATTGCAATGGCTATTCGCGTCAATTTTGACTTGTCTGAGCAAAAAACAGATCAAAATATTTCTAAAAAACAAAATCAAAACAGTCTCTTAGGTTTATGAATTAATCAGGTTAGATCATGAAAAAATTATTGAACCATTTTTTTTTAGTTGTTGCTGTTGTTTCGTTTTTTGCATGCAGCGAAACAGAAAATACGAATTCCTCAGATACTAAGGAATACTATGTAGCTGCTTACATCTGGCCCTCCTGTCATCACGATGCGCGTTTTGGTGACATGCTCTGGCCGGAGGGAACGGGTGAGTGGGAGATCATCAAAAAGGGTACACCTCGCTACGAGGGGCACTACCAACCCAAGGTTCCCCTTTGGGGATATGAACCGGACGATGATGCGCAAGTGATGGAGCGGTGGATCGATGCGGCCACCGATCATGGGGTGAATGTGTTCATTTTCGACTGGTACTGGTTCGACGAGGGTCCCTTTTTGGAAAGTTCGCTAAACAACGGGTTCCTGAAAGCCAGAAACAGGGATAAGATGCAATTTTACCTCATGTGGGCTAATCACGATGTGCGCCGGAACTACTGGAACGTCCATAAGTTTACCGACGACGCCTCGATCATGTGGGAGGGTGCGGTGGACCAGGAGAATTTCAGGATCATCGTGGAAAGGGTAATTAAAAATTACTTCAGTCAGCCCAATTACTTTAAGATTGACGGTTGTCCGGTCTATTCCATATTCAGCATGGGCAATCTGATCAAAAGTTTCGGGACCGTGGATGAAACGCGGAAGGCCATTGATTATTTCAGGGAGGAGACGCGGAAGGCCGGGTTCCCGGACCTGCATCTTCAGATGATCGGGAACGGGGCTCCGAACGACAATCTGGTAGGGAATATGAACGCACTGGGAGTTAACAGCGTGACCAAATACAACTGGGGCGGACCGCATCCGGAGGATTACATACAGTGGGGCGTGGAGTCGGCGGAGCGCCGGAGGAAGTGGGATGAAGCGCTTTCCATTCCCTTTTTCCCCAATGCTTCAATCGGGTGGGACGATTCTCCGCGATTTCCGCACAAAGGGAAGGAGCATGTGGTGCATTACAACAAGTCGCCCGAAGGTTTTGCTGCCTTCCTGCAGCAGGCAAAGGATTACTGCGATGAGCACCCGGAACAACCCCGGCTTATCTCTGTTTTTTCGTGGAACGAATGGATAGAGGGGGGATACCTGTTGCCTGATGTCAAGTATGGATTTGGCCACCTGGAGGCAGTGAAAAGGGTGATCAGCGGAACTTATCAGCCCTACGGTAAAAAATAATCTTTTTTGAAATTCTTATAAATTTTTGAATTCATTATCAGAGACTTGTGAGTCTATAACAAATCGACATTATAAAATCAGAAATTATATATGTTGTTTAGCCTGTTTAATTCATGCGTTTAGTTTGATGCAGATGCAAGGCGCCGGAACCCGCAGGCATAGTTATCTATTTCAAGGGTTTCGCAACGAAGCAGATGCATTGAAATAAACGCACTTGTGAAAAATGTTTTTCGTTCATCTGTATTATAAATCATTTGCAAATAACACTTTACCAATTCAAAAATATTTTTTATGAATTAAACAGGTTAGAGCCATTTATAACAAATGGGATTATATACTGAAAATTGGTTTCATTGAATGATTGTATGTTGGTTTTTAAATTTTCCAGATAAAATGTTTTTCTTTACAGTAAAGTTCATTTATGGCTTGTATTTGAAAAGGTACAAGAAATTCGTTTGAGGAAATCTGACAGGGTATGAATTCGGGTATGACCAAAAGAAAAGCCGCTGAAAATCAGCGGCTTTTGTGACCCCACCGGGATTCGAACCCAGATCATCAGAACCGGAATCTGACATTCTATCCATTGAACTATGGGGCCTTAATCTTTTGGAAGGGCAAAAATAGAAAAAATCCTGTGTTATTTTATATGGATTTTGTTTTTATTAACTGTTTCTGGTTTTGTTGAAAAATATCTGCTATTATCTAGCTGGCAACCGGAACATTCCTTAAATTTGTCCATTTACATCATGGAATATATGGAAGATTGGATGAAGTCCTCAATGAAGATATTTGAGTCGTATGTGGATTCATTTACCGGATTAACGCCCCTACAGCAACATAACTTTTCAATCAAAAAAGACCACTCCATCCGGGTAGCAGAGAATGCACTCCTTTTGTCAAAGTATCTGAATTTGAGTGAGGAAGAAGTACAAATAGCTGTTTTGGCAGGTATCTTTCACGATATTGGCCGTTTTGGCCAGTTGTTGAAACACAATACGCTGAATGATGCAGAATCGTTTGATCATGCAGATTATGGCGTTGAAGTGTTAACCGGGAAGGAAATTCTCAAGGAATGGAGCGATGAAGTGAATCGGCTGGTTTATAAGGCGATACAGCTACATAATAAGTTTGTTATACCCACAAGTCTGACTTCGGAGGAATTGTTGTATACTCGTATTTTACGTGATGCCGACAAGCTTGATATATTTAAAGTGTTGACCGAATATTATTCCGACAAAAGTCGGCCACCCAACCACACGCTTACCTGGGATTTGCCTTTGGCCAGTCAGGTTTCAGCTGAAGTTGCGAAAGAGGTGCTTGGGGGGAAACTAGTGTCAAAGCAACTGGTTAAAAGTGATGTGGATGTTAAAATTATGCAACTATCCTGGGTATATGATATTCATTTCAGGTTTTCATTTGAAGAAGTTTTGAAAAACAGGTTTCTGGAGAAGATCTATAATAGTTTACCCAAGAATGATAGGATAATAGAAATTTACCGGAAAATAAAAGTGTTTTCCGAGAATAAGCTGATGGCATGAAAGCATGAAGCTGGTTTTAGAAGCAGGTTTTGAATTCATTCGCTGAATTGGGTTATGGAAGCCTGGTCGGTTGTCTACTTCTTTCTTACAGTATGAATTATTGTTCTCTGGGTTTTTATTTACTTAACATTGATGTTAATTGTTTTATGTTTGATCACTAGTGAATTAGAATCGGGAAAAAAAATATTGAAAAAAAATTTTGTGAAAAGTTTGTTGTATTAAAAATGCCCGTTACTTTTGCAGCCGCTTTAAGAGCGAAGTTCTATACAAAATTGAATTGACAACAGGGATGAATTTTCAGGATCGTTCATCGTGTAACAGTAGTTTATTCGTTACGATCAGCGGTTTTTTTTAAAAATATTTTTTAAAAATATTTTGGCAAAATGAAAAGAGTTTCTACCTTTGTCGCCCCGAAAAGAAGAGAAGAAATAATTTCTCATCACGAGGGAAACAAGAGTTCTTTATAATATTGAGATAAACAAGCAAAAAAGCAAGGTAAACCAACTTTGTTA
>JAQVON010000081.1 GCA_028702595.1 Mariniphaga sp.
CCGAAAAGTTTAATTTGTGATTGCGACACGTATACATCATCGGGAGAGTTCAGGTAGTTAAAATCAGAAGAACGCAGAAACCCATATCCATCAGGCATTATTTCCAGAACTCCGGTATTGGTAACAATCCCGTCGAACTCATAAAACTTGTCGGAATCGTTTCTTCCGTTTTGCTGATTTCCATTTTGTTGCCTGGGGTGAAAGGTGCGCTGTTCGCGTGGTTCTTTTTTAATGATTTTGGGAGCTTCCTGAGATTTTTTCATTTCTTCCGGAGCTGGTTTTGGGGTGGTAGCAGCAGGAACCGGTTCGGTCTCTTTATTTTCTTTTTTGTTCTCCTGCTTCCATATTTTGGCTTTTGGCTTTTCTTGCTGCTTGACCTCCTTCTTCTCAATCCTGGGTTTCTCGTCGTTTTCTTTGGCCTTTTTTGACTTTTCGCTGAATCCTTTGATGATGGCTTTTATTTGATCCTGGCGTGACTGTACTGAATTTTCAGAACTAGCAGGTTGGGTAGGGGGTATATCAACTTGTTCCACCTTCTTTTCAATAATTTGCCGCTCATGGTGGGGACGCCGGCCACGCCTTGGTTTCTCTTCTGTTGATTCTCCCGAATTCTTGTTGTCTTTTGGCGGATCCTGTTTTTTACGTAGAAAATTTTTAAATCCCGTTCGTTCTTCTTTTTTCTGACCTGAAGGTTCTCCGGAAGTATTCTTTTTTACCTTCTTTTCAGCTTCCTGTATGGCCTGAGTGTCGAGTATCTTATATATAAGATCTTGTTTCTTATATGATTCAACACGTTTAATTTTTAGTTCCTTAGCAATATCACGTAACTCAGGAACGAGCTTTTTATTTAATTCTAAAATATCGTACATCTTAAAAAATAGTTATTTTTTTTGTGGATTAATTAAAATCGATTATTTGTTTGGAACAAATTATGTGGAGACGAGAATCAGTTGGAAATCTGGTGCAAGTATAATAATTTGTTCTAACTTTTACAATGAATCAATTTTTTTTTTGCATCATACCTGCTTTGCCCCGGTTAATTTAACATTTGTTATCCATCATTGGCAATCAGACGTATGCGTAGTGTCCGGTTTTGTTCATGCTCAATAATTCTTTACGCATGGAATCAGAAAAGGTTTAATTTTTTTGCAGATTCTGTTATGAAGGAACGAAAGGATAAAATTTTTATTTTGTTTTAATTTGAATCTGAAGTTATATTTTATTTTTGCAAAAATACAAAAAAATATGAGAATAGAGATTGAACAACCCGAACAGGAAGAATTGGAGGAAGCTGGAGTTTTTGGTTGGCCGGTATGGGAGCACGATGAAGACAAATTCGACTGGTTTTATGATAAAACCGAACATTGTTATATCCTTGAAGGTTCCGCAACTATTGTTTCTGAATTCGATTCTTTAACTATAAAATCCGGAGACTATCTGGTTTTTCCTGCCGGACTTGAATGTGTCTGGGATATACACACCAAAATACGGAAACACTACAGTTTTGAGTAGGAAATTTTCCTTTTTTAAACATTCGAAAAGTTCAGTTGTTTTCATTACATTTACTGGACAATACAATTAAAATGGATAAATTTTCTTGGGTGGGGAGCCACGAAAACGAGGTGATTGACGACCTGTATAAAACTTATCTTAAAAATCCTGATGCGCTGGAAAAAAGCTGGCAACATTTTTTTGCTGGATTTGAGCTGGCTCGCGCAGGTTTTCCTGTTAAACCTTCCGGGTTTACGGGTACTGAAATGAATAAAGAGTTTGCAGTGTTAAGTTTGATTCATGGATACCGGCAGCGAGGGCATTTATTTACCCGGACTAATCCGGTGAGAGCACGCAGAAAATATGTACCTACTCTTGACATTGAAAATTTTGGTTTAGGTAAAGAGGACCTGAATAGAACTTTTCAGGCAGGGAATGACATAGGGATAGGGCCGGCCAGGTTAAGTGACATTGTGGAGCATCTGGAAGCTACCTATTGCCGCTCTATTGGAGTGGAATATGTTTACATGCGTAAGCCGGAGGTTGTGGAGTGGATGAAAGAAAAAATGGAGAGTTGCCGCAACTCCCGGGAATTTTCAGAAGAGGAAAGAAAAGATATTTTTTATCACCTGAAACTGGCAGTTGGATTTGAAAGTTATATCCACAAAAAATTTCCCGGACAGAAACGTTTTTCACTGGAAGGCGCTGAAAGCCTTATCCCATCGCTCGATGCCATTATTGAACGAGGAGCCGAACTCGGTATTGAGGAGTTTGTTCTGGGAATGGCGCACCGTGGCAGACTAAACGTGCTGGCAAATATTTTGGCTAAACCGTATGAAAATATATTTAAGGAGTTTTACGGGAGAGAATATGAAGAAGATATCTGGAATGGCGATGTAAAATATCACCTGGGCTATGAGGATGAGGTGACCACCCATGTTGGCAAAAAGGTGAAGCTGAAGCTCATGCCAAACCCATCTCATCTGGAAACGGTATGCCCTATTGTTCAGGGAATGGTTCGCTCCCGTATCCAGTCTGTATATCATGGCGATTACAGCAAAGCTGCAGCCATTATTATACACGGTGACGCCGCAATTGCGGCACAGGGAGTTGTTTATGAAACCATACAGATGTCGCAGCTAAAAGGTTATAAAACAGGTGGAACAATACATCTGGTCATCAATAATCAGGTAGGTTTTACGACTTCCTATCTCGATGCCCGATCCAGTACATACTGTACCGATGTTGCCAAGGTGACACGGTCGCCCGTGTTTCATGTGAATGGAGATGACGTTGAAGCTCTGGTGTATACCATCATACTGGCAATGGAATTCCGGCAGAAATTTCAAACCGATGTGTTTATTGATATTTTATGCTACAGGAAGTATGGCCATAATGAAGGGGATGAACCGCGGTTTACCCAGCCGTTGTTATATCAAGTGATTTCAAAACATCCGAATCCTCGTGATATTTATGCCGGAAAACTAGAGAAACTGGGGGTTATGACACAGGAAAAAGCCCGTCAGGAAATTCGCAATTTCGATCGCTTCCTGGAGGAAAAATACAAAGCTTCAGAAAAAATTGAAAAACTTAAAATTCGCAAATTTCTGTTGAACGAGTACGAATCTTATGAAATGCCCAGTAAATCAATGTTCGATCAATCGGTTGACACAGGGGTCTCTGCCGATATGCTGATGGCAACAGCTGAAAAATTTAATACGCTTCCTGATAATCTGACTTTTTTCAAGAAGGTAAACCGGATTTTATCTGACCGGCGGATGATGGTTTTTGATCACCGTCTTGATTGGGCCATGGCCGAATTACTGGCTTATGGCACTCTGGTTGCTGAAGGTCATCCGGTACGCCTGAGTGGCCAGGATTCGGAACGTGGCACCTTTGCCCACCGACATGCTTCCTTTGTGGTAGAGGGAACCGATGAGAAATATTTCCCGCTTAAACATGTTTCAGATAATCAGGCTTCTTTTCATGTATTCAATTCCTTGCTTTCGGAGTATGCCGTATTGGGATTTGAATATGGATATGCCCTGGCTCAACCCAACGGGTTGACCATTTGGGAAGCACAGTTTGGCGATTTTCATAATGTGGCACAGGTTGTTATCGATCAGTATATTACTTCTGCATTTGAGAAGTGGGGAATGATGAATAATTTGGTTCTGCTTTTGCCTCACGGCTATGAAGGTCAGGGGCCGGAGCATTCCAGTGCCCGGATTGAAAGGTTTCTTGAGCTGGCTGCCAATAATAATATCCAGGTGGCCATGCCTTCCACCCCGGCCAATATGTTTCATCTGTTGCGTCGTCAGGTGAAAATGAAAATGCGACTTCCCCTGATCGTTTTTACTCCGAAAAGCCTCTTGCGCCATCCGCAGGTTGTTTCTGCTATTGACGATTTTACCCGCGGAGGCTTCAGGGAAGTTATTGATGATCCGTTTGCTGATCCGCAAACCATTGAAAAAATTGTTTTTACATCGGGCAGGCTATATTATGATCTTTTGAAATACAAACTGGAAAAAGGGATTTCACATGTGGCCATCGTACGCCTGGAACAGTTCTATCCTATTCCGAATAGACAGATCAACCAGATCATTCGAAAATATAACACTACAACCCTGGTTTGGGCTCAGGATGAACCGGAGAATATGGGTGCATGGCCGCTGCTCAGCCGGAAACTTGAATGCCTGGGCATGAAAGTAGTGGCAAGGCCCGAAAGTGCAAGCCCGGCAGTTGGATTGATGGAGATTCACACCCGGGTATTAAATCAGATTGTAGATAATGTTTTTGATGTGAAGGAAATTGTTGCCAATAAAAACGTATAACTCATGATCGTTGAAGTGAAAGTGCCCAGCCCGGGCGAATCTGTAAGTGAAGTGGAAGTCGGCAGCTGGCTTGTTGCCGACGGGGAAGTTGTATGGAAAGACCAGGAGATTGCTGAAGTGGAATCAGATAAGGCTACTCTGACCATCGTGTCACCCGAATCCGGACAAGTAAAAATCAGTGCAGGAACAGGGGAGTCTATAGCGGTAGGTACAGTAATATGTACCATCGATACAGATGTAATGCCCCAAGAAGAAGCACAAAAGGTTGAGGCAGTCGATAAAAAAACCGGCAGGAAACCAACCAATGAAACAGGGAATCCAGAAAGCAGTGTGTCTGAAGAAAATGAGGCAGATCGCTTTGTGAAAGGATCAAAGGAAGATGGGGAAGAACCGGCTGAACAAGACCGGATCAAGATCACTCCGGTTGCCAGGGAACTCATGAGGGAGCAAGGTGTGTCGGTCGGGGAAATCATCAAAGGATTAAAGCGTTTGGGAAAAAAAGAGGTAGAGGTCGCATTGGATGCTTTATCCGAAATTTCGTCATCCACGACGGGTGAGAATCCCGGATATAAAAGGGAAGAGGAAAGAAAAACGGTGTCCCCTCTAAGGAAGAAACTGGCCGAACGAATGGTTGCTGTAAAGAATGAAACAGCCATGCTGACCACATTTAATGAAGTGGATATGGGCTATTTGATGGAGTTGAGAAAAAAATACCAACAGCAGTTCACTGAAAAATATGGTTTTAAGCTTGGATTCATGTCATTTTTTGCCAAAGCTGTTGCAATAGCCATGGAATTTCATCCTATTGTAAATGCCCGGTTCGATCAAAATGATATCATCATTCCCCGGTATGTTGATGTGGGAATTGCAGTATCTACACCCAAAGGACTGATGGTACCGGTTGTCCGAAATGTCGAAAGCAAAACGATCCCGAAAATTGAACTGGAAATTAAGGAACTTGCCGAAAAAGCGCGGAATAAAAAAATTTCAGTCAATGAGCTGAGTGGAGGTTCCTTTACGATTACAAACGGTGGGGTTTTTGGATCTTTGCTATCTACTCCGATCATCAATCCGCCACAATCGGCAATTTTAGGGATGCACAATATCACTGACCGGCCGATAGCCAGGAACGGACAAGTTGTTGTCCGGCCCATGATGTATGTGGCGCTATCCTACGATCACCGGATGATCGATGGAAAAGATTCAGTTGGCTTTTTGGTTCGGATGAAAGAGTTGATTGAAAACCCTCTTCGACTGATGTCCGGGGGTGTTGAACCTGAGCAATTGCTGCTGGGTATTTGAATACTCCTTGGCTTTTTGTTATCGTTTGTCCCCGTCAACTAAAAGTTTAATTTTGTGATTTTTAAAACAGATTTACAATGGACAAGAAAAAGATAAGGTGGCGATATTTCTTGCCGGCTATTATTTTAGTAAAAATGAGTATTCTAGGATTTATTTTTTTGGGGACTACAGCAAATGAAGAGCCTGAAGGATCAGATACACATATTCCGGAAGGATCGGAAACTCTTGTCTCCGCAGGATACACAGCGGTGAATATACCTGATACGGTTTCTTTTGCCGGTGAGCCGGTACCGGTATGGCGCTATGATATTCGGGAATCACTCGACCGGGAATTGCTGGTAAACTCTTATTTCCATTCACAAACCATTCGATTTTTAAAGGTTGTCCCGCGATATTTTTCGGTTATTGAACCCATTCTAAAAGAACGAGGCATTCCTGATGATTTTAAATACCTTGCTTTAGCGGAGAGTGGCTTCAACCCGCGTGCACTTTCTCCTGCATCAGCTGCTGGTATTTGGCAGTTTCTTCAGGGCACTGCCAGGGAATTCGGGCTGGAGGTTAACAAGGAGGTGGATGAACGCTATCATCTGGAAAAATCGACCTATGCTGCTTGTGATTATTTATGGAAAGCATACCAAAAATATGAATCATGGGCTATGGTAGCTGCTGCTTATAACGGGGGAATGGCTGGAGTGGAGCGCCAAATGAACCGGCAGAAAAATAACTCATATTACGATATCCTTTTTGGAGAGGAAACCGGTAGATATCTCTTCCGGATCATCGCTCTGAAACTCATTATGGAAAATCCGGAGAACTACAATTTTTATATTGCTGAAGATGAAAGATATCCCATAGTGCCTGCCCGCGAGATAGTTATAACTGGAAAAATAGAAAATTTCGCAGATTTCGCTATTCAACAAGGAATAAACTATAAACTTTTAAAGGACTTAAATCCCTGGTTGCGTGATAACTTTTTAACCAATACCGGTGGTAAATCCTATACCGTAAAAATTCCTCTGCTGGAAAGGTATTAAAGTCTGACAGCAGTGAATCTAAGGTTCAGAGGGATTAAACCCGGGGAAAGCTACATGTTGCAGTTTCATGGAGCAGGATGAACCTGATGGGAATACATGTATGTGCGTTAAATTGTATCATTTTATATTCTTATTGATTGAAGATTGAGGGATTAACCCAATTTTGGAAGAGCAAATTATTACAATGACACAGGAGAGATTATTCAAGGAATCCCAGGTTATGGAAGAGGTGCTTGAACCGGAAGATAAAATTGTTGTTCATGGTGCCCGGGAGCATAACCTTAAAAATATTGATGTTGAAATTCCCCGGAACAAGCTTACGGTCATTACTGGTTTGAGTGGCAGTGGAAAATCATCCCTGGCATTTGATACTTTATATGCTGAAGGGCAGCGACGTTATATTGAAACTTTTTCTGCTTATGCCCGATCCTTCCTCGGAAATCTTGAGCGCCCCGATGTAGATAAAATTTCCGGATTGAGTCCCGTTATTTCTATAGAGCAAAAGATAACCAGTCGAAATCCCCGTTCAACAGTAGGCACAGTAACGGAAATTTACGACTTTTTGCGATTACTTTTCGCCCGGGCAGCTGAGGCCTACTCATACAACACCGGGGAGAAAATGGTGAAATATTCAGAAGAAAAAATAATCCAGCGAATTTTTCAGGATTTTTCGGGCAGGCGAATTTTTATCCTTGCCCCTGTTGTGAAAGGGAGAAAGGGTCATTATCGGGAATTGTTTGAACAGATCAGAAGAAAAGGATTTCTCCATGTCAGGGTGGATGGGGAAATTACTGAGATAAAACACAATCATCGTGTTGACCGTTACAAGAATCACTTTGTCGAAATGGTGATCGATAAGCTGGAGGTGGATGAGTTGGTTTACAAGCGTTTAAAAGGTAGTGTTGAAACAGCCTTGAAACATGGGCAAGGAGTGCTACAGATTCTGGATTATGAGTCGGGCCAGGTTAAATATTACAGTCGCCTGCTGATGTGCCCCACAACCGGAATCTCGTATAATGAACCGGCGCCCCACAATTTTTCATTTAACTCCCCTCAGGGTGCCTGTCCGAAATGTAACGGGTTGGGAAGAATTACGGAGATTGATATTGAAAAAATCATCCCTGATCCCGGCAAAAGCATAGCCAAAGGAGGTATAGCTCCGCTGGGGCTGTATCGCAATTCATTAATATTTTGGCAAATAGAAGCACTTGGAGAAAAATTCGGATTTACCTTAAAGACCCCTGTGGCGAAGATCCCGGAAGAAGGATTGCAGGCAGTCTTGTTTGGTACAAATGAAAGGATTCAGCTCAAAAATACACCACTGGGTAGCAGTATGAATTATATGATGAGTTACGATGGAGTGGTGAAATATATTGATAGTCAGCGGGAAGAAAATACGGCAAAAAGAGCCTTACACTGGGCCAATCAATTTGTAAAAACAGCCATTTGCCCCGTGTGCCATGGCCATCGTTTAAAAAAGGACTCGCTTCATTTTAAGATTGATGGCAGAAATATTTCCGAGTTGGCACAGATGGATCTGAATGAATTGAATGAATGGTTTCAGGGGCTTGAAGACCGGTTGACTGACAGGCAGCGTACCATCGGTACCGAGGTCATTAAGGAAATTCGTGACCGGCTTGGATTTATGCTGGACGTTGGTCTTGATTACCTGGCACTTGACCGGCCGGCACAAAGTTTATCCGGGGGAGAGTCACAACGGATCAGGCTGGCAACACAAATGGGATCTCAACTGGTCAATGTGCTTTATATACTGGATGAGCCGAGTATTGGGTTACATCATCGCGATAATATGCGACTTATTGAGGCATTGGAACGCTTGCGCGATAGCGGGAATTCCATTGTTGTGGTGGAACACGATAAGGAAACCATGTTGCATGCCGACTGGCTCATCGATATGGGACCCTTTGCCGGCAGGCACGGGGGGGAAGTGGTGGCGTCAGGAAAACCGGAAGATGTGATGAAAATGGAAACCCTTACCTCTGATTACCTGAACAACCGGAGAAAAATAGAAGTTCCTGCTGCCCGCCGGACAGGCAATGGGAAATATCTTGCCATTCTGGGATGTACAGGGAACAATCTGAAGGATGTTTCCATCAAAATACCTCTCGGAACGTTTATTTGTGTGACAGGTGTTTCAGGGAGCGGAAAATCATCCCTGGTCAATGAAACCCTCCAGCCCATTTTAAGTCAGATTTTCTATCGGTCAGTACAGGATCCATTGCCCTATAAGTCAATAGCCGGAGTGGAAAATATTGATAAGGTAATCCGGGTGGATCAATCCCCTATTGGTCGGACACCACGCTCAAATCCTGTAACCTATACCGGTGTATTTTCCGATATTCGAAATCTTTTTGTACGACTCCCCGAATCAAAAGTCAGAGGGTATAAGCCCGGTCGTTTTTCTTTTAACGTGAAGGGAGGCCGTTGTGAATCATGCCAGGGGGGAGGGATGAAGCTGATTGAGATGAATTTTTTACCCGATGTGTATGTTCATTGCGACAATTGCAATGGCAAAAGATACAATCGCGAAACCCTCGAGGTGAGGTATAAAGGAAAATCAATCAGTGATGTACTGGAAATGACCATCAATGAGGGAGTGGAATTTTTTGAAAGTATTCCTTCCATTGCTTCCAAACTGAAAACCCTGAAAGAAGTGGGTCTTGGCTATATTACCCTGGGACAATCGTCAACGACACTTTCCGGAGGTGAATCACAACGGGTAAAGCTGGCTACAGAGCTTTCAAAACGAGATACCGGAAAGACCCTGTATATTCTGGATGAACCTACAACAGGTTTGCATTTTGAAGATATCCGCGTGCTTTTAGGTGTCCTCAATAAACTGGTCGACCGGGGGAATACGGTTATTGTTATTGAACACAATATGGATGTGATTAAAGTGGCTGACTATATCATCGACCTGGGCCCAGAAGGTGGAAAAAATGGGGGTGAAATTCTATGTGCCGGTACACCGGAAGAAATAGCACGTGCAACGAATTCCTATACAGCAAAATTTTTAGAGGAAGAGCTAAGTTAATGGGGATGCCTGAAAAGAAAAGGACAGCTCAACAGCTGTCCTTTATTAATGTTAACCCCCAAACACACAAGCAATACAGGACGTATTGCATTACAAATATATAATATTATTATGAATTTTCAAAGTATTTGGGGAAAAATTATTGGATATGTTTTCAATGTTTTTTGGGGTATCTGCTAAATCCAGTTATTTATTTGTTTTGAAATCTTCCAGGAATCCTTCAAACATCCAATTTGCCAGAGCCTGTCGATTACTGGAAATGATAAATCGTTGTTGGTCGCGTCGATGATTGATGTTTCCCAGTTCAATATAAATTGCAACCGGCAAGGTATTGCGCACTACATACAGGTTCCGGTCTGAAACTGTTCCGTTATAGCCTCGCCCGGGTTGATGCTGGTCATATTTTTGCTGGAAAACTTTCTGTAAAATTCTGGCTGCTTTTCTCCCTGTATTACTTCTTTTGTCGTGGTAAAAGAATACATCAATATTTTCCCCGTGGCTTCGCGAGTCTACATGAATGGCAACCATGCGCTGAAAGCTTCCTTTATGCTTTCGATATAGATTATTAACTGCGTCTGTTCGTTGCTTTAACCTTTTTGTCTGGTTCAGCGGGATTCGAAGGTTAGGATAACAGATTTCATCTTTATCGGGTTTTAAGTAGCTGTCTTCGCGAATTCCATCATTGGAGTCACGTGTGATCATATATACGGTTGCACCATGTTGAATGAGATTCCGGGCCAGCCGCAGGGTTACGTCGTAGGCATATTCATCTTCACAAAGTTGCCAGTCACCATATTTCCCAACTGCCCCGGGATCAGGACCTCCATGGCCGGCTACCAGATGATAAACCGCACCTTTCAACTGATCGTCAACGATTTCTACATCCTGATAGTTGCTCCCGAAAATTTCATACCGCCGGGTTTTTGTTGCCGGAGGAGTTTTGGCTGGTGATGCAGCGCTTGCATCCTGTTGACTTTCATCCCCGCGAAGGGGTAATTTGTATTTTCTTCCGGCATAGAGTGTATTGTCCGGCCCAAGCCGGGCTTTGTTCAACTCAATAAATGGTTCCAGGTACTGTGATATTGGGTATCCGCAACGGGTAAGCAAACGATAAATCCCCTCTCCTTTTTCTGCAACCACCTCGGTATGTTGGGCACTCAGAGAAAAGGGAAGCAGGATACCGGCTAAAAAAATGATAAAAAGAATCCGGGTATCTTTTTTTATTGGTAGTTTTGGCCAAAACATATTTCTTTGTTATCTGTTTTTGATTTGAATAACAAACTTGAGGCTAAAATAACTGTTCGTTTTTATTTATTTATTTTTTATGCAACGATCTATCACCTATGCATTGTTAATAACTTCTTTTTTTCTGTTTTATTCTTGCAGAAATCAATATGCAAAAAATACGGTTGAGAGCAGAAATCAGATTGTATCTGATTCTTTTATGCCCGTCGATAGCCAGCTCGTATTATCTTATCTTCCGTATAAACAGATACTTGAAAAAGATATGCTTCGGGTAATTTCTGTTTGTGCCGAAGAAATGGTGAAAGATAAGCCGGAAAGTGGTCTGACCAACTTTTTAGCTGATTTACTTCTTATTGAAGGTGAAAAATTATTAAAAATCTCCGGAAAGGATTTTAAACCTGATATTTCATATTTTAATTATGGAGGTATACGTACCTTTCTTCCCAGGGGTGAGATTACCGTTGGAAAGATTTTTGAATTGATGCCTTTTGAAAATGAAATTGTTTTTTTACAGATTTCAGGTCATCAGGTTAAAGAATTTCTGGATCAGATTGCCAGAGGTGGAGGTGATAGCGTAGGAGGTGTGCGTTTTAAGATCTCAGGTAATAAAGCAACCCAGATATGGGTAGGAAGAAAACCAATCAATCTGGATGCAAAATACTGGTTGGTAACCAATGACTATATTGCTTCCGGGGGTGATGGAGATGGAGTTCTAAGCAAACGAACAGGTTATTTTTCTCCCGAAAGAAAAATTCGTGATGTGATTATTTCTCATTTGGAATACCTGTACGAAAGAGGTGAGGTTATTGCAGTAAAAACTGATGGCAGAATTTCATATTGACAGATTGCATATTTTGCCAAAACAACGATAAGAATGAGGGAAATACCTATAAAAAAACATTTTTAATGAGCTAAATGATTCCGGTAGATTTTCCGGAAAACTTAGGGATTACCTAAAATGAATTAATGAAACAGATGAACAGAAGATTTTTTTTGAGAACCATGGGCACCGGTGCCGCAGGTATCGCCCTGGGAGCGATTCCACAAGATTTGCTTGCTGCCGATGATTTCGTCAGGATATCTATTTTACATACAAACGATATTCATTCTCACATTGAACCTTTTGATGCCTCTAATCCGCGCTATGCAGGGAAAGGAGGGTTATCGAGGATATCCGGTCTGATGAAAGAGATCAGGAGAAAGAATCCAAATGCTCTGCTGTTCGATGCCGGAGACTTGTTCCAGGGAACTCCCTATTTCAATTATTTCGGTGGTGATTTAATGCTGAAGTTAATGAGTGAAGCCGGCTACGATGCAGGGACAATCGGGAACCATGAATTCGACAACGGATTGCAGGGACTGAGTGATTCATTACCTGCTGCCAGGTTCCCCCTGATTAATTCAAACTACGATTTTTCTCATACTCTGCTTGCCGGCAAATTCCCTCGTTGGAAGATATTTGCACGGTCAGGAGTAAAAATTGGAGTTTATGGACTCGGCATTGAGCTGCACGGACTGGTTAATAAACAGCAATATGGAGATGTTGAGTACCTCAATCCGCTAAAAACTGCAGTTGAGATGGAATCTTTTTTGAAAAATGAAAAACAGTGTGATCTGGTGGTCTGTTTGTCGCATCTGGGATTTCGCTATCAGGGTAAAAAGATTAGTGACCAGCAGCTGGCTGCTGAGACTTCGATGACTGATCTGATCATTGGTGGGCATACCCATACCTATTTAAAGGAACCACTCACCCTGAAAAACCGGGTTGGTGATCCAATCATTGTTAACCAGGCATGGTGGGGAGGATTAATGATAGGCCAGATTGATTTTATTCTTGAGCGCACGCGAAAAAATAAAGGGAAAATTTTTGCCCGAAATTTAAGTTAAGATGAGTCGGATTTTTCGCATTTTTCTTTCGGTTTTATCCGGTATTTTATTGAGTCTGGCCTGGCTTGGCCTTCCGGGTTGGACCCTGTTTATTGCCTTTATACCGTTACTTTTGCTTGATGCCTATTTTGTGGAAAGAAAACACGAATATAGCGAAGTAACATTTTGGTGGTATACACTTCTTGCCTTTTTAATCTGGAATACGCTGACTACCTGGTGGATTAGCTGGGCAACCCTGCCCGGAGCAATCCTGGCCATTATAGCAAACTCCCTTTTGATGTCGCTGGTGTGGTGGTTGGGTCATATCGCCAGACGACGGTTTAAATCAACACTGGGATACGTGGCACTGGTAGTTTTTTGGATTTCCTTCGAATATTTCCATTTTCATTGGGATATTGAATGGCCATGGCTTAACCTGAGTAACGGATTTGCCAATGATATAAAGATGGTACAATGGTATGAATATACTGGTGTGTTGGGCGGTACTCTTTGGGTATGGATTATGAATATTTTATTGTTTAGAATTTTTCAGGGATTTAGTACGG
>JAQVON010000150.1 GCA_028702595.1 Mariniphaga sp.
GTACTTTTTCTGCCTGGTTATTAAAATAATCAGAATCTTCCTTTTTCCCCAGCGCTGCGGAAATATCAGTCATGCACTTCAGCGCATAATAGTGAAAAGCATTGACCACCGTGTTGAAATCAGTAAATATATAACCGTCACGTTCACCTTCGGGAGTGGAACCGGCCATGTGAGCCTGCTTTTGACCTATGGGTGTTCCAGCCGGCCAGTCAACGATATCCTGCATTTCACGATTCAAGTGAAGGCGTTCGAGGAACTCTTCGGTAACCATCCCCGTTCGAGTACTGATCAGACCGTCTTCATGAGCCAGATCTATGAGCGTTTTCCTTTTCAGGTCATCGTAAAACATTTCCAGCAGCCGGGTATCGCCAGTTTGCATATAATGTTCTCTGGCCATCAGCACAGTGTGCATTTGCCATTCAGTAGGCCAGCTTGCATGGGATAATAAAAATGCAATGGTATAGCGGGCAGTAGAGTACTCGCGATCAACCGAGTAGTGCCCCAACTGTTGAATATAGGCATCTGCCTCATAAGGCATACGTTCCCGGTTGCCATCACAATAGACACCCAAGAAGGGAGTCGCTTTCAGCGTGTATTTACAAAGCTCCCAAACATTATTCAGGTTTTCATGGGATGAGCTGAACCGGGAGGCGTCATCATCAAAGTAATAAAAAAGGGCTTTTTGTGTAAGTTGATCAACTGTAATCCCATCTGAGCCATTCACTTCAACAAACCGGAATGGAAGTACCTCAGGATAAAAAGGGGCCAGTTTCTGACTGTGTGGATAACGAGCATCGTGACGCGGTATCTCTACCTGATAGGTATGTGTTCCCTCCTTCAAACCAAGTTCGTATTTAAAAAAACCTATATTGGAAATTCCGGGTTTTTTGTGAACTGTCAGATTAGGATTACACCGTTCCCCCAGAAAAATCTCCAGGGTAGTGCCACTCTTTTGTGCAGTTACCTGAAGCTCTAGGGTTGCAAAAGCTGACTTACCAAAATCGGCAAACCAGTTATGGGTGCCGGTCCTTTCAAATAGAGATGGATTCATGCGTTTAAAAGTGGCCATCTGCCTATTTTCGGCAACCCATTGCCCTGTATTTTTCTCCACCCAAATACTTTGTCCCGGCCATTCTTCTGTCCTTCGAAAATTACCTGTATTAAACATTTGTGGATCACTATACAAACTTTCAGAACGATCAATTCCCCAAACTTTCACTTTCCACCAATAGGAAGCATTGGGTTGCAGATCCTGACCCCGATAAACGATTTGGACAGAATTTATTGTCTTCATTTTTCCGCTGTCCCAGAAATCGCCCCGATTCTGCTCCAGCAATTCAGGAGAAGAGGCTACCAGAAGCTGGCAGGCGGTCTGGGAAATCCCCTCTGAGGGGAAAATCCATCCGAAAACCGGATGCGGATTGGTCACCACAGCCTGGTCAGGTGCCCGAAGCAGCTCTGTTACCAAACCTGAAGGTGAAGGCAATTGCCGGCCGGGAAGGCTGCATCCTTGTATAACAGACATCAGCAGCAAAAGAAAAACAAACCGTATCATCTGATTCAATTCTTTTTTAT
The DNA here is from genome assembly GCA_028702595.1 of Mariniphaga sp. GTDB lineage: Bacteria > Bacteroidota > Bacteroidia > Bacteroidales > Prolixibacteraceae > Mariniphaga. Next base: position 1,576 of record JAQVON010000150.1, read on the forward strand.
CCATATCCTGAAATCAATTTTACCCAATCAAAACAAAATCCATGTGACCCTATAGGTTCTCGTTCGTTCCAGCCAAAAAAAGTTCAACCCGTTTAAAAATAGCTGCTACCATCCCAGCAATGGGTACACACTTTTTCTTTTGGCAATCCAATAGCTTCTACTAAATCGGGCAAAGACTGGAACTGTAAAGAAGTCAATCCTAAATTTTTCCGGATACGTTCTACCATGCTTTTATATTCTTCTGTTTCAGGATTTGCATAATTATTTACATCCGTAACTTCTTTGCCCTCCAGTTGACTGATTGCCTTTCGGGTGGCCAGGTCAAGTGCTTTCCTCGATCTGGAAAAATTTAAAAATTCACAGGGAAAGAGGAGTGGCGGACAAGCAATACGCATATGCACCTCTTTAATTCCCTCGTCATATAAATCACGTGTATTATCCTTCAATTGTGTACCACGCACAATGGAATCATCCAGGAAAACACCTCTTTTCCCTTTAATAATCGCCGGGTTAGGAATAAGTTTCATTTTTGCGACTAACTCACGGGTGACCTGGTTTTGTGGCATAAAACTTCGAGGCCAGGTTGGAGTATACTTGGCATAAGGCCGCATGTATGGAATTCTTCTTTCATTGCTGTAACCGATGGCATGTCCCAGTCCGGAGTCAGGAATCCCTGCAACAAAATCAGCTTCCACAGAATCTTTCCTTGCCAATGCAGCACCACAGCGATAACGAACTTCATCCACATTAATGCCATCATAATAGGAAGGTGGATAACCGTAATAAACCCACAGGAATGCACAAACCTGCATTTCCTCCTGAGGACGATAAATGGTTTCATATCCTTCGGCAGTAATCCTGACAATCTCACCAGGACCCAAAAATTTATCTATTTCATAGTCGAGATTAGAAAAAGCACAAGTCTCAGAGGCAACAGCAAAACCATCCCCGTTTTTCCCGATAACCACAGGAGTTCGCCCTAACTTATCGCGAGCTGCAATGATCATATTATCGGTAAGAATAAGTAACGAACAGGAACCCTTAATTTTATTAAAAATATTTACTATTCCTGACACAAAATCTTCATCATCAGCAATAAGCATAGCTACAAGTTCCGTTGCATTTACACTTCCCTGACTGGTTTCGGAAAAAGTCCGGTGGCTTTTCAAAAATATTTCTTCCAGCTCATCGGCATTTCCAATTTTACTTACTGTGGAGACAGCAAACTTTCCCAGATGAGAATTTACAACAATGGGCTGTGCTTCGGTATCACTAATAACACCAATGCCTGCATTACCCGAAAAATGAACCAGATCACTTTCAAACTTGGTACGAAAATAACCATCTTCCAGACTGTGAATTGCCCGTTGAAAGCCATCTTCCTGGTTATAAAATGCCAATCCTGCCCGCTTGGTTCCCAAATGAGAATGATAATCTGTCCCATAAAACACAGGAGAGACACAATCAGCTTTTGAAATCACACCAAAAAATCCACTCATTACAAATAGTTTGTTTTTTTCTTTTCGAAAATATAGCTTTTCCCGGTTGTGAAATAATAACTGGCCATATCTTTTTTAACAAACTGCAAACAGCAATTATAAAATCCTTATACCATGCCTGATGTGCAAATTAAGGCATGTTACCCTGGAAAAAAAAGTTTACTATTTCGTAATATGGACGTGCTCATGTTTTTTTCCCATAGAGAAAATCACCTTTCCCATCTTATCC
>JAQVON010000022.1 GCA_028702595.1 Mariniphaga sp.
ATACAATGTGGTAATGTTTTACAGGCAGGGTGCCACGCACCAGGTCGTCAATCCAGAATGCCTGCCGGGAAGCCTGGCATTTAGGGCAGTGCCTGTCGCCACAACTGTTGTAACTATAGCGTACGGTCCCGCAGTTCTCACAGGCTTCTTCGTGTCCGCCCAGAACGGCAGTGCGGCAAACAGCGATTTTGCTCAGCACTTTTGTTTGCAGCGGGGTAAGCTTTGTTTTATTAGCCAAACCGGGGTAAAACCGGTTAACCACATCAGCCAGCTCAAACTTTGTCCGCATGTTTGGGGTAGTTATAAAGCGTATCGAGCGGACTGTGCGGTTTTATCAGCGGGCATTGCGCCACATGCAGGTAAATCATGGTTGTGGTGATATCGGCATGGCCCAGCAACTCTTTCAGGGTAACAATATTGACCCCCTGTTCCAGCAGATGTGTGGCATAAGAGTGACGCAGCGAATGCAGGTTTACCTCTTTGGTAATGGATGTTTTTTTTAGGTTTTCACGCATCACCCACGACAGGCCGCGCACGCTGTAACGGCCATCGGGCTCTTTCCCGTTAAACAGCCAGATGTGTGGATTTTCTGCTTTCAAGTATTTTTTTAGCCCCACAGCCATACTTCCGGCAAGTGGCACAATGCGGTCTTTTTTATATTTGCTTTGCCGTATGTGAATGGTTTTCCGTTGAAAATCCACATCGGAGATTTTCAGGTTAATCACTTCCTGACCACGCAGACCGGCCGAGTAAATCAAAGTTAGCACTATCCGTTGTTTCAGTAGTGTTGGGGCGCTGAAAAGTTCCTTTAACTCAAGTTGGTTCAGGATAACGGGAAGTTTGGTATTCCCTTTTAGCGAAGGCAGGGCAATGGCTTTTTTATTCATTCCCAGCAGGCGGTAATAATAGCGCAACCCATAAACCATATGCTTGAAGCTGCTACGCGAAGGCGATTTGGGGTCGCGGGCCAATGCAGCCAGGTACTCGTTAATTTCGTCCGGGTCGATTTGTTCGGGCAATTTGCCAAAATGGACCACAAACAACGCGATGCGGCGGATGTAATTATTTAATGTACTTTTGCTCTGTCCGCGCAAAGTAACCTGTTGTTCCAGCTTGCGGACAACTTTTTCAAACTCAGGAACAAGCACGATAGCCTGCTCAACAATAGTAAAATCCGATTTCTTTCTCATAATCAAAAATTTTTGTTGTTAATAATTTTCGAGTATAGAAAGAATCGGGTACTTTTGAAATAGCTACCCGCGAAAGCGGGTTTAGTTCAACAAAGAACTGAGCTTAAAAGCAGGCAAAAAACCGTTGTGTGTTTGACCAAAAAAGGGGCTACAACAGCCCTTCATCGGCGAAGCTCATGTATCCTTCACCAGTTATAATCAGATGGTCTATGAGCAACAGACCAACGGCTTTGCAGCCTTCTTTCAGTTTTTGAGTAATTGCAATATCCGCCTGGCTGGGTTTTCGCCTGCCATTAACTATAGAAATGAGGGATATTGTTCAATATGAGAATTAAGGTATCTATCTTTCATAAAATCAATTTTCTAAACGCCTAAAAAGTAGTACAAGTACTTTTTACAAAAACAGTTTGTTGTTTTTTATAAGATTACGATTTTTGTTGTTGTAAGCCGATAGAGATTGATTATTAAAGCTTAAGTTTATTAAGAAGGCTGAATGCCAATATATTGTAGCACAAGTATTCATTAGAAATTTAAATATGGGATACAACCATTTTGGAAAAATAGGAGATATTTGGAAACACTTACCTCTTTGCGATATTGTCAAAATAGAAGATTTTTCAACTTATGTTGAGACAAATTCTGCCTATTTTGATTATAAGATTGAAAATTCACCAGAACAGGAATACGGGATAGGGCTATTTATAAAAAAATCTGAAAGGATTGAAGAATTAAAAAAATCAACTTATTATAGATTAATAAAACCGTATTATGATAAAAATAGATATTTAGGCTCATGTGGTCAAATAATGACAATTCTTCAAGATTCCATTGAAAAATATATCTTTTTTGATCTTGATCCTGAAGCAATAAAATCTATAAATGATTCTGTAGCTGATTTAGGATTATCGAACAAGGTGGAAACAAAATTAATGGATTCTGTTACAGGGTTCATCAACCTGCTTCCTTTATTAAATACAAAAACGTTTGTTCATATTGATCCTTATTTGATTGGCCAACCAAATGAAAATGGAGACAGCTATATTGATGGATTTATCAAGGCTTCAGCTATGGGAATCAAATGCTTTTTATGGTATGGATTTTCCACTATAAGAGAGAAAAATGAGACTAATGATTTGATAAACAGCAAGATTAAATCTTTAAGCTCTATAAAATTAACTTGCGACGAATTGATATTAAATGAGATACAGGAAGATGCCATAAAAATCAATCCGGGAATTCTTGGTTGTGGAATTTTAACAAGTAATTTGTCACAGGAATCAGTGAAAATATTAGAGGATTATGCATCATTACTTGTGAAGATTTACAATGATTCAAGATTTAATGGAAAAAGCGGGGCATTATATCATGCTTCAATAATAAATAGGCACGTTCTTTAACGGCATATGGACATTGACAAGAAAATGCTTGTTTTTAAACTTTGTTGGAAAAAAATTCTACCGACACTATTTCAAAATAAGCAATGCCGACTGGCATTGCTGCATCTCGTAATGATAAATTTTTTTTGTGGATATTTTCATTAATTGTAAATTTTAGGTGTTGTATTATTTTTTTTCAATTCGACCTATAAGTCATTATCAATCAGTGGTTTTTTCTTTTATCCATTCTTTTCTTAAAATCGACATTACTATTTTATCGTGGTATTTGCTGTCCCTGTAACTTGCTTGTCTCAATCTTCCTTCTTCTTTAAATCCGGCTTTTTTATACGCTTTCATTCCGCCAATATTAGGTTCTGATACAGTTAACATTATTCTGTTTAATTTCAGTCTGGAAAAACCTGCTTCAATTATTTCTTTTGTTACTTCTGTCGCAATTCCTTTTCCCCAGAACTCTTTTTCTCCAATAAAAATGAAATATTCTCCGGAATGATTTGTCTTTGATATTTTGCAAATTCCGGCATATCCAATTAACTGATTATTCCTTTTAAGATATATTCCTAATTGAAAAACATTTTTTTCTTCAAATAATTCAGAATACCATTTTTTTATTTCTTGCTGTGTATTTATCTTTTTAAATTTTGATAAAGAATACTTGATAACATCATAATCATTAAGCCATTTGCAAAATGGTTCAAAATTCTCTGGTCTCAACGGTTTTAAATCAACTAGCTGCATCTTATTCATAATTATTGAATGTAAAATATTTTATTTCTTAAAATATTTTGGATTTTCCCCTGTCCATTTTTTGAACGCCCGGTAAAAGTTGCTAACATCGTTATAACCTAGCATCCAGGCTGTTTCTTTGATGGAAACATTATCGTTTTTAAGGTAGCTCAGGGCTATTTCTTTTTGTACCTGCAAAAGTATTTGTTTGTAAGTTGAACCTTCCTTTTGCAGCTTTTTTTGTAAGTAACTTTTTGAAGTATTTATTTGCAGGGCAACATCTTCTTCTTTGGGTATGTTATGGTGATATAATTTAATTACGGCATTCCTTACCTCGGAAGTAAAATTTTGGATTGTGGCTTCTTCCTGTACGGTTTTCTTTGAAAAATCATCCAAAATTTTTAGTAAAACAGGATTATAGGTCGGAATTTCATAATCCATGATTTCTTTGGGATATACCGCAAGATTTGAAGTTTTATTAAAACAGACAGGGCATCCAAATATATCTTCATATAACAACATATCTTGCGGCTTCCGGTGCTTAAATTCTATTTTTTCGGGATGGATGTTTTGTCTTGTTAATTTCCGCGAAGAAAGTACCCCGTTAGCAATTGCAAACTCGATTATTTCTTTGGCCGTTTCAGGATATCTCATTTCCCAGTAGGCATCCAGATTATATGTAAAACAAATTGTTTTCTTCTGCGGGGATATTCCATAGTCAAATAAATTATTAAATTCTTTATGAACAGCATAAATCCGTGAAACAGCATCTTTCAGTGTAGGACAACTCAGTGCATAAGGACCATAGAAACCTGTTTTTTGAAAGTCGATATGTTTCGATGCTTTCAGCCCACAATGTTCAATCCCAATTTTTTCTTTTACATATAAGGTCAGAAAATGAATATGCTCAATTGAGAGTTCGAAATCTGCTACGTTTCTCATTTTCTCCGGTATTCCGATAAGGGCATAAACATCTTTTGTTTCTACTCCATTAGACTTTAAAAGACTAATAAGCGACTGGACATAATAATTATAACGTAGCTTCATTTTTTATATGGAATTTTATTTCAAAGATAAAACACAGTGTGTAAAATGACAATAAAATTCTGTGAGGTGATAAAACACAAAACACGTTGATCGATAATTTTGTCCATATAAATATAAAAGACAGAGCTATGAAAAGAACAAAAAAAATTGATGTACATCATCACATTTTTCCCAAAAATTATGTTGATGCTTTAATGAATGCGGGAGTCAAAAATACTTTAGGTGTTGATTTCCCGAAATGGACACCTGAAACTTCCCTGAAGCTTATGGATAAAAACGGCATCAAAATGGCGATACTTTCCATAACTGCCCCGGGAGTATATTTTCCTGACATTAAATTTCCGTTAGGATTTTCGGAAGAATTATCACGTATGACAAACGAGACCATTGCTGAAATAAAAACTAAATATCCAGAGCGGTTTGGAGGCTTTGCAACTATCCCTTTATTAAATCCCGATGCCTCAATCGAGGAATTAAATTATGCTTTGGATAAGCTTCATTTAGAAGGGGTTTGCTTAATGACAAATTATAATGGCAAATATCTTGGCAATGAATTGTTTGAACCGTTTTTTAAAGAACTAAATAGAAAAAAAGCTGTTGTTTATATCCATCCAACAGACCCCGGAGAGCAGTTTAATCCGGGCTTAGATTTTCCCAATGCCCTTATTGAAGCTCCTTTTGATACTTCAAGAACAGTTGCTAACCTGATGTATTCGGGCACTCTCGACAGGTACCCGGATATCAAATACATCCTTTCGCATGGCGGGGGCACCCTTCCTTTTTTGGCCTGGCGGGTAGCAATGATAGAGTATGCACAAAAAGACAAAAAGCCTCCTGTGTTAAGGAGTTTATATGACTTCTTAATTAAAGGGAAGCCTGAGAAAGGTTTGCAACATTTGAGAAAAATGTATTTTGATACTGCTCTGGTATCTGGCGAATATGCACTGAGACCGTTGCAAATGTTCGCCCCCCCTGAACATATCGTTTACGGCTCAGATTTTTGTGTGGCCAAAATGGCTCCGGTAATTACAAAAAACCTTACCAAAAACGGAGATTTCAAAGACGAAAATCTCGACAATATGGAATATAAGAATTGTTTGCGGTTGTTTCCTTCAATGGAGCAACATTATTTCGATTGAAATTTAACAGGACGCCTAACTATTCCAGTTGCTGGATGAAGCTAGAGATGAAACAGAAAAATGGATGTCATTATTCGGATTAAGGAAAAAATTTTGTACAAACAGTCAGAGATTCTAAAGCATTCAGAAGATTATAATATAAATTTTTGATTTACAATCAATATTCATTCCGATAATCTGTTATTATAAAATAGAAAATCATCCTATTTTTATACTCAATATCTATCATGCTACTAATTAATAATGAGAAAAAGATACAATAACAAGCAAATAGAAGATTGGGCAACGATAGCTGTCAAAGACAGTTTGTCGATGACAGATACCCTTAGTCAATTTATTAAGGAGAATGATAAAACTCCTTCATGGGATGGTGAAGTTTTAATCTATAAAAGCAATAGGACTGATAAAAAGGATATTATCGGTAAAGTTACCGTTCAAGTTAAAGGAGAAATGGCCGATAATATCAATAGAGAAGAATGCTCTTTCTCTGTTGATATGGCTGACCTGGTTAATTATAAAAACGATGGGGGTACGATTTATTTTGTCGTGTTAATAAATAAAAATAATCCAAGCAAAAGAAAGGTATTTTATGATGCATTAACGCCTTTAAAAATCGGCAATTACATAGAGGGACATAAAAATCAGAATTCGCGGGTCATTAAACTTAAAAGACTTCCCGGAGATAAATATTCAAATCAAACTATTTTTTATAATTTTTATCAGGACAGTAAAAAACAACATAGCTTTAGTAATATCCCTCCAATTAAATTGAGGACATTGTCAAGTAATGACATTGTAGAAATCACATCAAGTCTGACTATTTTTTTGCCTAAAAAGAAGCTTCCATCCCCTATCCAGACATTCTTAAACAATGAAGTCTATTGGTATGCAAAAATTGCAAATAGTCCTATTCTTCACCCTGTTGAATTGTGTTCTGTCATGTCAGTAGTTTCCAAAGATGGATTTCCTCCAATTATTGTTAATGGGGATAGATACGACAACTATATGTCCGAAACACAAACAAAAGATGATATAACCATCCGGTTTGGCGAAAGTACGACGTTGGTTTTTATAAAGAACGGGAGAGGAGCCAAACTGGATTACAAACTGACCGGTTTGCTTAGCAATAGAATTAAGGATCTAAATTTTATAATAAGCATACTTGAAACTGGTGTGATTGTTTTTGGAGAAAACAAAAAGGTGGATTTGGGTGAAATGGTTGCTGAGACGCCATTTGACATCGTTTCAGCTAAAAAGGAATTAGAATCATATAAACGTATTGATCAATTTTGGAAATCATTGCATGTTGAGGCAGATTTTGATATCGGAAATATTGATTCGAACTCGAGTTTAGAGGAGTTGTTTCTATTAATGAAATCAATTAACGGCAAGCAAGCCATTCACATTAATTTGGATGGAGAACACACCGGTTATTTACTTCATAAAAGTATGTCAAACTTTCAAATTTTACTCTTTTTGGATGCCGTTGACAAAAAGAAATCCTTATACAACGTGTACAATTTTTTTGATTATAAGGGGATTTTTAAAGTTGCGAGAGGTAATACAGAATACTTCGCATCCCACTACTCAGTATTATCTCCAGATGATTATATTGAATTGTCAAATATTGATCTTTCAAAAATGCTTCCGTCATATAAAGACTTGAATGATAGGGATGTCAACATATTTGAAGCTGCAAATTATGATTTACTAAATCTATTATTTGCTTATGACAAACATACTGACCATCCTATTGAGATTCTTAACACAGCCAAGGAGATAGCTTCCTGGCTTCTAAATGAAAGTGCAGATAATTTACATGCTGAAATAAAAATGATTAATTATCTACAAACAATAAAACGAGTAAGAGAACTCACGACGGAAGAAAACAGGAAGCTATATGAAATTGCAGAGAATGAAAATAGTAGTTTAATGTTCAAGTTAGGAGCTAATTTATTGCTTGAAAACTATAAAGTAGCAAGAATACAATTTGAACAGCTTTGCGAGCAAGACAAAGAAGCATTTATATCATTTCCTATCTATAAGTTTTGGAAATAATCAGCTTTTAACTTGATAAAAAATGTGAGAGCAACCGCCGTTGAAGGGCTTTTTGTTACTTTTTCTCCCGCTATGGTTATCGGCTCATGGAAAAAGTAACGGGCGGTCTAACCCGCCCGTCAGTTTTACTTTGATTGTTTTACTTTCTCAAGTTGGGATAACATATGTCTGTGGTTTTCTCCAACCGTTTGTCCCGATGGCATTTTGTACGGACTGTCTTTGCAAAGCTTACATTGCTCAATTGCTTTGTCCAAATCCGTTACCTCAATGCTTGCTCCTGTAATATCGGTTATCGTCGTTTTCATTGTCCCAATAATTTTTTAGATACATACCACTTATCCGAATAGTTGTTGCCCAGTAAGGTAAACACTCCACTAAAATTGCTGTTATCAGCAAATTGTTTGGCTTCCAGTATGGAATCAAATTCGCCTAACTTTCGAAACCCGATAAAGAGTTTATACATTTCATTCCTCTTAGCCAGCCATTTATCGCGACGACTCCGGCACTCTCCCAAAGTTGGCGCTTCAGTAGAAAACAGTTCCCCGTCTGTGTGCCGGTAATCGTACTGGTAAAATGTTTGATTTTGGTGGTGTGCCGGACGAAATGTTGTATAATTTTCATTCCCTTGTTCACAGGCTGAACACCCATTATCGTTAATTGAATCGTTGGTTTTCATTGTTCCTGATTTTTTAGATTAATTCTTCAATTGATTTTACCAGGGTGTTTTCAACCAGCCACTTTTTAAGGTAACTCATGTCCCCGGTGGTAATAATGGCACACACTTCGTTTATTTGTGTAAAGCGCGAAGATTCGTAGTTGTCAACCCATTCTTTCAGGTTGACCCTTTGGCATTTGGTGTAGTCCCTGACAAAATCCCGGTCTATTTCCCTGATGGTTTTCGAGAAAGTTACCCTGATAGTTTGGTATTTGTCGTCAATAATTTCCAGATGCCGGAGTGACCCAAACCCATCAGAAAGACGGGCAAACGACCAGTTGTATTCAAATTGTTCATTACCCCAAACGTGCGGTTCATCGAAACGTACTTTTACATGCGCTGCGTGTTGGTCTTTTGTAATTTCCTCAATCACTCCTGTAACCATCATGCCGGTGAAAATGCACTTGCAACGTTTTCCTATTATGCTGTTATTTACTTCTGTCGGTTTCATCTTTATTTTTCTCGTTGTTTCAAGGGAAATTTCCCAACTTTATTAATATTTAAGCTATTAATCTCTTTTGGATGAGGGGCATGTTTTTTTTCACAAGCCTTAATATCCTGTTGTGGTATTCTGTATTTTCATTGCATAGCCCCCTGCTTTGGAGTACCTGCAATTTTGAGAGGGATAGTTCAATGGTCTCCAATCGCTGCTCATCAATACGCGCTGAAAGGATAAGCGAATCGGTTTTCAGGTGGTAGTCGTTCGTAAAAACACAGTGGTGCAAGGCATCACCTTCCTGTATGACTTCTTCCACGCTTTCAAGTACTCTTACCTGTACCAGTCCGTCCGTAAAGCAGATACCGAAAAACCGGGATTTCATTTTCAGAAATTCAGCTTCATCTTCCAAGGCCTTCTTTTTGGCTTCTTCCCAGCGTTCCCGTTCTATGCGTTCCCTTTTTTTCCTCATATACCTGTCATGTTCCCTTTGCAGGTTGGCAGGGCAAACATATTTGGCGTTGTGCAGGTCTTTGCCGAAAGACCGGAGCAAATCCATGTAATCGCACCACATGGAAGCATCCTCTATTTTATAGTTGCTGCGAATGCAGATGCGGATGGAAGCCCAGTAATTGTTGATGTTCCGATGGTTATTGAGCGCAAAGAATTTGAAAAGCTCTGTTTGCCCTGCTTTCAGCAAAGTTTCGGCTTTATTTTCTACGAGCAGGAACCGGAAAAAATCAAATGGGGTCAAGCCGAAAAACTGTTTGGGATAACCACTTCGTTTAATTTCGGGGATTAGTCTTTGCCGTGAATAAACACAGGTTGGAGTAATGTTGTACAACGGTTTTTCATGGCGAAGTTCGAGCAGACTGTGAAAACTCCAAGTATGGACGAAAAAGCCCATTGGCCTCAGCCTTGCCATTGTTGCATGTTTACCGTCAGGGGCTATCCAGCGTTGTACCACCTCCGAGTGATAATACCGTGCTTTTTCCCCGACTTTTGCCTTGTAATCGATGTAAATGAATCGTAATACCTGAAACCCTTCGCAAGCTGCAATAATACAGAGATATTGGTAATCATCGAACACACGTTGCCTTGTATCTTTGACAATTAGTTTTGTATTGCATTTCGGGCAGGTGCAATGTTTTTTTGCTGCCGTATCTGTCCATGAATGCCCACACTCCAGACAGTTTATTACTCCCTTTTTCGTCCTGCGCCCAATGTGTTCGATGCAGTTCCGGTAGCCCCAATTATATTGGGTTTCGGTAATGGCTGGCAGTTTGTTGTTTAATGCCAAAACCTGTTTTTGAAATTTATTGCGTGGTTTCATATCTTAAAAGTTAAATAGTGATTGTTGATTGGCTGTTTCGGGCTTCTTCACCCTTTTAGGAGCTTGTGTGAGTTTGGCATAAGCCTCGTTTTGAACCCTTTGCAGGGCTTCTTTGTGTGCCTGTTGCTTTTCTTCTTCGGTAAGCTCAACAATATGGTTGACCACTACCTGACAATTGACAGGGTTTCCAATATCAATATTGTCTTCATCGTAATAGTGTACCGCCATAGAATAGATTTCTTCATCGGCAAAGCCGTTGCACCCCGATTTTTGAACTGTATTGAGGATGTACGTTAGACAATCGTCTATATTCTTATCAGGTTTGGAATATTGGAGCGAGAACAATACATCGCTCTCTGCCCGTTGGTCTAAATATGCTTTGATGGTATTTTTAAAATGGTTTGATGCTTTCATGTTTTTGTGGTATTCTGGGGCAGGGTTGCTGCCCCGTTTGAAAAAAATGTGTTAATCCAATCCGAGATAGCAGGCTAAACGCTGTTCTTTTGACTTGGGAAATATCCAACCTGCGATTTTTTCGCCTTTAAAAGTCAATCGGTTGTTAAACCGTCCGCCCATTGCTTTGAGTTCGTCTTTAATTGGCTTGGTATTTCCGAAAACAGCGACCGCTTTGGCTGAATATTCCACCATCGTACAATTGGCTTTGTCTTCCAAGTTGGGCTTATCTGGCGGTGTTTCGTCAGGCTTATTTATGCGAATGTTTTCTTCGTTGCCTGCGATGTATGCGAATTCCTCAATCGTTCGGGAACGGTCATATACAGGCATTTTTTCAATTATCCACCCGTGATATTTGCTTTCTCCCAGATAGTAACCTGCACCCATGCTGTATTTCTCCCGATGTTCGTAATCCTGATTGAATTCCGAGAGGTAAGCAGTTTCATCGAAATTAGAGGCGTGTTTGCGCATCTCCGAAAAAATGTCCCTTTTGTGTGTGGAAAAACCTAAAATGACGGTGCGCTGTGTGCTGCTTGCAAAATAGTCGGTCTGCATGTCGCTTTCGTCCTGCTTCAACCTTGCCACAATAACTGCCTGTGCCGTTTCCGGGAATATTTCGGCAAAGCGTTTGCGACCGACCTGTTTTACTTCGCTAATCCTTATCCGCTCTTTTTCCGCTTCGTCCTCCTCTGTCTTTGCTTTCGCCTGTGCTTCCTGAAGGAGAATAGCCACTTCAAAAGCATCCATAAATTCCGGTTTTATATCATCGTAGTACCTGCCAATGCCGAATTTTTTGGACAAGGGATTTATAATGTCGGTCCTGTCCATAGCTTTGGTGTCAGTATTGATTAAATGGTACATATAACCCCGGTTATTGATGTGTTCCACTTTATAAACCACATACCGGAATTCGCTCATCGCATAACCATACCCGATAACAACCTGATTTTCTTTCACCACCTGTCCTTCGGTATCGGTGGTCGTTTTTCCGAATAATGAATAATACTTTGCCATTGTTTTAACTGTTAAAAGATTAATGAAACCAGCAAAGCCAGAATGATTACGAGAACGACAAGGGAGACAAGACAGGAAGCCAGTTGTTTGATAACTGCCCAACTGAGGTATAAACCCAACAGCACCCAGATAAACCCTGTTCCCCAAACGTAGAAACCCAATGCTATCAGAGCGATTTTCACAACCAGTTTTATGTTGGTTGGAAGGTAGGTGGATCGTTGTTTCCTATTTTTTACTGTGCTTCTCATAATTTCTGACCTTTTTTTTATGCCGTATCGGAGCCGGTGAGGAGTGACCGTGTTTCAGGGGCATGGGAAAGTAGTGTTTAGCCGATGTCAAATTTTTTGCGGGAAATACACTCATCAGAAAGGAAAGAGGAAGATTTTTCACAAAACCGTCAGGCTTGAATTTGCGTCGGCGTTAAGAACACGAAAATACTTTCGCACCTGAATACGGTCGCTCAGGGGCACCAGATACACCGCTTAAGGGGAAGAAATTACAGGAGAGAAGCACAGTAAAAACTAAACTGTAAACATCCGGCGATTTCACAATGTAATTGCAATTTGAACAAATGGTTTTTACGCCAAAAGCTGCCATTATCAAGACATAAAATGTCATCACATGATTGGCACACAAATCGTTAGTTGACGTGCCTTACTTTTATGGGAAAGGCAAATGAACCATGAAAAATAATGGACAAAAATTAATGACCGGATATCAGGAGAAACGCAATGGATTGTGAAGGCGGACATAAAATTTCACCTGAACGGGCAGTTAAACTTTTGAAAGAAGATGGAATTGATGTTACCATAGAACAGGCAAAAGTTATACTTGATTTCATGTACGGAATGGCAGAGATTGTTGTTGAACAATTTCTGGATACACCGGGATAATTTTTTAAATTTACAGGGACAAGTATAATTTTATCATGAGAATTGCAGATTTATATATTCGTGTCAGTACCGATGAACAAGCAGATAAAGGCTACTCCCAGCGCGACCAGGAAGAACGGCTGACCAAGTATTGTGAAATAAACAATATCGAGGTCCGCAAAGTAGTTTTTGAAGATCATTCAGCTAAAACATTCAAACGTCCGGCCTGGACAAAATTATTGGGCGAACTGCGTAAACGACGGGGCCAATCGGATTTAATTCTTTTTACCAAGTGGGACAGGTTTAGCCGAAATGCAGGAGATGCCTATCAAATGATCAGTACGCTGCGCAACTTGGGTGTTGAGCCACAAGCAGTAGAACAACCGTTGGACTTATCCATTCCTGAAAATAAAATGATGCTTGCTTTTTATTTGGCAGCTCCGGAAGTGGAAAATGACCGAAGGGCGCTGAATGTCTTTCACGGAATGCGCCGTGCAAAGAAAGAAGGAAGGTGGATGGGGAGTGCCCCAATAGGGTATGCGAATAAAGTTTCTGAAACCGGGAAAAAGTATATAGCGCCGAAAGAGACCACCGGAAAGATCATGAAATGGGTATTCGAAGAACTCGCCCGCGAACAGTTTAATACGGAGCAAGTATGGAAAATAGCCAAATCCAGAGGATTAAAATGTAGTAAGAACGCATTTTGGCTGGCAATCAGAAATCCACTTTATTGCGGAAAGATATTTATCCCAAAATACAAAGATGAAGAAAGTTACTTTGTAACCGGCCAGCACGAGCCTTTAATTACCGAAACCTTGTTTTACAGGGTGCAGGATGTACTTGACGGGCGAAAAAAGATTCAGCGGACAAAAATACTTGTCGATGATAATTTGCCATTAAGGGGGTTTCTTATCTGTCCACAGTGCGGACGGCTGTTGTCGGGGAGTGCATCAAAAGGAAGGACGAAATATTATCACTATTATCATTGTACGGGAGGTTGTGATTTCAGGCACAGTGCAACTGATCTGAACAAAAAAATTGTTGATAAAATAGGCGAATATGTACGCCCAATCCCTAAGTTGAAATTGTATAAAGAAGTTATCGTGAACCGTTTTAATGAAAAAACTAAAGCTCAAAAGGGAGATATCCAGCAAATAAAGCTACAGTTGCAGGAAGAAAATAAACGCCTTTCCAAAGCAAGGGAATTGCTTTTATGTGGAGATATTGAGGCTGAAGACTACCGCATAATGAAATCTGAAATTGAAACCCGAATTACCAGACTTGAAGCGAAATTAACTGGCTCCATAAGTGATTCTGAAAACATAGAACCCTTATGGGACAAGGCGATTAGCAGTATTTCCAACCTTGACTCCTTATACGAAAATGGCAACATTACCCAGAAAAGAAAAATCATTGGTTCGGTCTTCCCGGAAAAACTCACATTTGACGGAATTCGTTTTCGAACCACAAGAATAAACGAAGCCATAGAATATATTCAATTGATGGACAATGAATTAGGAGGAAATAAAAACGGGACAAACTCATCAATTTTGAATTTGTCCCGTAAGGTGAACCTGAAGGGACTCGAACCCCTAACCTCCTGATCCGTAGTCAGGTGCTCTATCCAATTAAGCTACAGGTCCATTTTAAAAACGGTGCAAATATAATATTTTTATATCATATGGCCTCAATAAATTTCATGTATAATGTAAATGTTTAGTTGGAGTGATAATTAATTCTCAAGCCGGCCATAATTAATCTTCCCGGATCAGGGTATCCGGCTACAGTCATAAATTTTTTATCCAGTACATTCTTCACTTCAATAAAAAATCGTGTTGCCACACGCCCTTTTAAAGTATATCCGGCAGTCAGATCAGCCGTTGTAAAATCGCCAAGTGGAAAATTACCATGCTCCTGCACCCATGCTGGATTAACAAACCGGTTATTCGTATATGGTCCAGTATGATGAACAAACAGACTAGCATCAAAATCAGAATGATCAAAAAGGAATCCGGCATTGATCATTACTTTTGGCAGTTGACTGTCTTCCTGCATTCTGCCGTCTGATTCTTTTTCTCCTTTCATAACCAGTCCGTTAACAAAAACATCGCTATAAACTCCAGGAATACTAATTTTTGCAGAAGCTTCCATTCCGTAACTTCTTTTATCCAGGTTTTCATAAAGTTCCATTACCAGGTCATTGTTTGTGACAACAGTTTCTCCACTATAATCGATAGCATCATTCCGGTTGGTGAGGAAAGAGTTTGCAGTAAATTCTGCTTTCCCCGCCAGATGATATCTGAATCCAAGTTCATGATTAAACCGGCTTTCGCTTTCAGGCCGGGCACCGGCATCAGTAAGACTTCCTTTTCTGGGGGCGATAGTTCCTCCTGAGAAGTTATAATGCAAAGATGAAACCTCTGAAAACAAATAAGTTGCTCCCAGAACCGATTGCCACTCAAAAGGAGCAGCCTGATCCTCTATTGGGGCTACATTTCCGAAACCGGAAGCACTTCCTTCAATCCCAAATCCTCCCCACTCCACAATATGGCCTCCAATCATCCTGAAACCGGCATCGAATAAAAACTTCCCTGCTTTCTGTTCACTGGCTACTACTCCTGAAAAGGTATGAACATCACAACTCCGGCCCACATAATAACGTTTCCCTTCCGGAGCAACCCAATGGTTGTAAAGAGCTCCCAAACGTAATGTATTGGTTTTGCTAACAGGCTGACTGTGTAAAACATTCACTCCATACTCCCAATCGTTTTCTTCATGTGAAGTGGTTGATTCCTGTGAAATATTAAAAGTATAATAGTCAACATCGCGGTAGCTGTAATTGGTTTGCACGTCGGTTTGTGCACCTTTTCTACCCTGAAAGCTTATCTTCACATAGGTCAGTAGCGTGTTAACCGGATCGTATTCTTCTTTTCTGCTTTTTATATTGGGAGCCCCAATTTCATCATCAATAGTCATAAGCTGTCGTAATCCACTTATATATGTAGCTCCTGCCGCGATACGAATGTGCTCGCTGGCCAGCCAATTGAAAGTTCCATGAAAATTCCGTAACCGTTCCTTCCCATTTTTTCCGACAGGGCCATCTGTTCCAAAAAATGAGGCTGATGTTTGAAATGAAAGGTCATTTATTTTATTTCCATATTGTAAATTTGCAAAATAGTTGTTTTGTTCTCCGTATCTGGTCAGCAATGAAACCGTTTCGCGTTCTGGTTTTTTAGTTTTCACATCAACCACCCCTGTCAGCCCTGACAATCCTTTCACCAGGGCACTGCTGGATCTGACAATTTCCACCGATTCTATGTCCAGGGCAGAAAAAAAATAACCTGTTTCTTCAAACTCTCTTTGCCAGACTCCGTCGATCGAATAATCGGGATAGGGATATTTTTGACCCCTGAGGGAGAAAAACTGCTTTGTTTTACGACCACGGGTTTCTGTCCAGCCACCGGTAACATATTTCATGGCATCAACTAATGTTACTGCTCCCTGTTTTTCAATATCGGCAGCAGTTATAGTAGTCATGGCAGGTAATATCGAAACAGGAATCCGGTTGATGGAAGTATCCCTGCCAGGCAGGTCAAACCTGCCATAGATATCAACACCCTCAATTTCGTGTTGTCTGGGCATCAACTTAATGTTTAACATCTCCTTTGTTCTGTCAGGAACAAGAACTATAATCTCTTCATCGGAGAAACCAACGGAGGTGACACTAATTTTAAACTCTCCTGGAGGTAGCTGTAGCTCAAAGAATCCATCATGATCAGATACTGATCCTCTGGCTGTACCTAAAACAGAGATATTCGCTCCGCCAACCGGGTCACCTGTATTGGCATGGAGTACAAACCCTCTGACATGAAAAACTTCCTGAGAAAAAGCAGGTTGAGTTAACACCAGTATACCGTAAAATGTTAGAATAAATAATTTTTTAAAACCGTAATTTAACATGATCATAATAATATATTTCAGGCTCCCTCCAGTTTCTGTATATACCCCAATAATGTGTACTACATATCACTTGTGGGATTCTTATGTGAATACATGCAATTGTTTAAGTGATCTTCTGATCGGAGATTAATCTTCCTGAATCAAGAGTAATATGCCGACTGGCAAACTGTTTGGAATCCTGGTCGTGTGAAACCAGTATGACCGTTCCGCCAGACTGGTTAAATTCTTTTGTTAATGACATCAAAATGCGACTGTTCAGAGGATCCAGGTTTCCGGTAGGTTCATCTGCCAGAAGCAAATCAGGATGGTTAATGATTGCCCGGATAAAGGCAGTCCGTTGCTTTTCTCCTACACTTAATTCTGAAGGATACTTGTTCCTTAATGGCTGTAAAGAACATTTCTCCAGATAGCTATCTATTTGCTGAGCAACAGTCAATCCTGAACAAACCATTCTAATATTTTCAAATACAGTAAGATAAGGTATCAGGTGGAATTGTTGAAAAACATATCCGACGTGTCGCTTCCTGTAGTCATCGAATTCAGAATTGTTGAACAAGTATATATTCTGTTCATGAAAATAAACATTACCGAAATCGGGGTTTATCAGTCCACCGGCAATATTCAAAAGGGTAGATTTTCCCGATCCGCTGGGACCGGTTACTGTGACGAATTCACCTTTGTCAATCCGAATGGACACTTCCTCAAGAGCAGGGTAGATAATTCCTGCTTTTTTATATCTTTTTGTTATACCTTCAAATTGTAACATAACATCATATTCAATAGCCAGCAACAACTGGCGATCATCAAAGACTAACCTTCTTTATCTGTTTCAAATTCATTCTCCACTCAATATTCCTGCGGCATCGACCTGTGTTGCCAAAAGGGCAGGGATCCAGCTGGACAACATCCATAAAACAGGAAAAATCAGAACCGCAAAACCGAAAATATTCCATAAGGGTTCAATATCAGTGGCGGTAAATCTAAATATTTTCTGCCCGAAATACTCAGATATTCCACTTCCGGCAAAAAAACCGGTGATACTACCAACCAGTCCGATTAAAAATGCTTTCAGGATAATGATAGAAACGATAAAGGAATTGCTTTTCCCAGTAGCTTTGAAAATTCCCATTTCATACCTGCGTGAATTTACGTTAGCATAAAAGAGCAGACCAGAAATGAGCAAAGAAGCAAGTACCACAAAGGGAATCAGAAATGAACCATATTTATTCATCATGAGTCGTTGGTTTTCGCGGGCTTCAGCAATACTTCCCACTTCGGTAACTTCCAGATCCGGGAATATGGATTGTACCTGCATTCTGGCATTTTTGATCCTTCCATCATGACAAACACAACCCAAAGCCTCAATTCTGTTGATCTGTCCCTCCATACCTAAAAGTTGTTGTAAATCGGCCAGGTGGAATGCAACTCCCTGATCTAGTATTCCTTTACCTTCAATAAGTCGTTTTGCAATTTCAAAAGTATGCTCTTCCCCGTCTTTCCCCAGAATCCTAAAAGGTTCACCTTCCGGAATATTCACCGAGAGGAGAGCTCCCACATGCACCGTTCCCGGCTCCACATCAAATCCCATGGTTTCCTGCTTATTTAAAAACCGCTGAACAGCCTCATCCTTATACCCACTAACAACAATCTGATGCCGTGATCCATTTGGATCGATCCAGTCGGGGTATTTTAACTGAAGTATTCCGGTAAGATGCCTGACAGCATCAAAAGTCTTTGAATCAGCCAGCACATCTACATAATCTTCAGAAAATGCAGGAGTGTTATTCACGGAAAAAAAATCAATCAGATTGGTTCCTTTGGGAAAAATATAAAGATTTAGTCCCTGTTCCCGCATAATCTTACGGGTTTCATTCTCGCTGGCCTTACTCAGGGTAAAAACAGCCACTGATACTGTTGCAGCGACTATGACAGTCAGTAAAATCACCAGGGAATTTATCTTCCTGTAAAAAAGCTCTTTGATTACCAGTTTAAATGGATTCATTTGATTTTTTTTCTTTTCTTCCAGATAAAATATGCAGTGAACAGCAGCAAAGTTATAATAATTATAGCACCGGTAGAAACCACGGCTATGTTCAATGAATGATCTTCCATCATTTTGGGCATTTCAGGTTGATAGTAATTCAGTCCGTCACGTTGATCGGTTAGCCATTTAGGAAGGGGTCTGGCTTCTAATGAATCATATCCAATGGTATCCTGTTTCATGGGTGATCAATTTCCATCAATGATGCAACAAAGCAGGATTATCATCAAGAATTTTATTCACCATAGCGGGTTCTGGATTTTCCCACGATGTTTCAGAAAGGATACTCATACCGGGAAGGTTATCTTTGATCAGGCAACTACAATCGGCCGTTAGAAAATCAATCATCAGGTTGATATTTTCAGGAGATATACCATTAGCTAATAAAGGTTCAAGTGCTCTGAACTGTCCGAATATGCCAAACAGCATCGGTTCCTGTATCTCTTTCAGGTCGCTCTCAACCTGAAGCAGCATCGACACAAAATGCTTTTCTTCCCAATTATTCCTGTCAAGCTCCTTTAGGGTTATCACATCACGGAAAGGTGAAGAAGAAATCGTGTGTTGAATGATCTCCATTCTTCTTTCATCCTTTTCCGGGATGCCTGTTTTTAAAAAAAGCATCACACACAGTTTCCCATCCATCAGCTCATCTGCAATTTCTCTTCTTAACGGGGAAGAAAACAGTGTCCGGAGAGAATCATAACGGGAGTACTCAGCCTGTAACCTGTTATTATAATAAAGGGCATAATATGGCTCTTTTACATCCTCTTTTTGTATAGGCTGGAAAAGGACATTTGCCACTTTGGCTTCATTATCCAATTCATTATTTTGCCACTTTACCTTATCAGTATGTTGGCCATTGTGGTAATATACTAAAATATACTTGTCGGGTACAGCATTTAATAAAAACCATTCGGATACTTTAGTTGTGCAAGCCATGCTGAGGATTGCAGCAAACCATACGATTCTAAATCCTCTAATCTTCATAAATATCCTGATATGTAGTTAAATTCTCCTGTACCAATTCAATTCCCGATATCAATGTATTCCCCTGAACCGGA
Source organism: Mariniphaga sp. (assembly GCA_028702595.1). GTDB lineage: Bacteria > Bacteroidota > Bacteroidia > Bacteroidales > Prolixibacteraceae > Mariniphaga. Next base: position 19,440 of record JAQVON010000022.1, read on the forward strand.
ACAAGGTCAATTTTCAACGTTTCACCTGCCTGAACACTATAGCATGTTTTAATAATCTCTTTATCGGTTTTTCCCGCTTCCCTCACGATATCCAGATCACTGATCACCAGTTCATCCTGAACATAAACATCAAAAATCCTTTCTCCCGGTTTTGCCTCAGTCAGTTCAGCGAAATAAAGGTTTACCGTATAAAATGACTCAGGGGTAGCATCATCTTTTGTCAGTTGTATTTCCAGAGATCTGATTCCCTCCAGTGCGCTGGCACTAACCCAGGGAGTTTTTTCTGACAAGACCGACAAAGGCTCTTTTCTGATTGCATTAAAGTTCATTGTATCCATAACCACCTGGATTTCAGGAGACATTCCGGCAACTGAAGGGTATTCAAACCAAAGCACCTGCTCATCAGAGCTTCTGTCACCAGGAGCATTAAAATTAAGTCCCAGTTGTTTAATTGGGTTCCCGTTCCATTTGTAGTTACTGTTCGTCCAGTAGGTCATCCAGGGCATGTTGATGAGTGCCAGGGAAGTTTGGTTTTGATAGGGACATTGACAAGTCCGTGTATAGTCAGGAGAGTTCAGCACTCCGTCGGCCGCAATTAAGTTTAATGAACAACCGGGTTTCCAGCCTCCCAGGCTACCAGTTCCTTCGGAAGCATCCAGATTTACAAAACCTGCAGAGGCAGACCGGAATGTCAACAGGTATTCACTTGCTGCAACAAAACCACATCCATACTCACGCTTAAATCCCCATTCCATATCTTCACCCGTTACCGGATCTTTTTCTGTTAAACGTTCACCGGTAAGCAGCCTGTATCCTGCTCCTTCGGTATAAATTTTATCGTGATGAATAATGGGAGGGTTCAAGTATCGCATTTCCTTGTCCCATAGCTTACTGCGCGTATTAACATCATATACAATCATTCTTCTCCCTTCCTCTCCGTTCAGCATATCTCGTGATGGGCGCGTAGATTGAAGCAGCAGTTTATATTCGGTAGAGTATCCGAGCCAGGTACCGAATATATCAGCTTTTTCCTCATGAACTATTGCACCTGATTTCGCATCCAGGTAAAGGAGTCTCGTTCCCTCAGGAAGCACTTCTCCCCTTCTTCGCAACTTTGTTTCGAGGTATTGCGGCAGTTTATCGAGACAAAACAAGATGCCGTCACCTGCTATCACCCCGTTATGAATAAATCCGTGGTTAGCTTTTATACTCCATAGTCTTTCCCCGGAAAACCGGTTCAATACAACCAATTCCCGACTTGCTGTCACATCGTAATTCGTAAATTTTGGATTTTTTATCCGTATGGAATCATTCTCTGTGCCCTCGTATTCAGCAAAATTACTTCCTAAAATCAGCAAATCTTCATAAACACCAATATACCCCAGTTTTTGGGTATTCTTATCACCTGTAGTAAAAGTTTTTACTGTTTCACCTGATGTTATATCAATTACGCTGCATCTGTCTCCTTCAATCAGGTATACAAACTCCCTGGATGCCACATAATTTGTTCCCCGGGCATTAGCTCCCGGCAGGTGAACCTGGTTGTATTTTGGATTCAGTGGGTTCTCCTCATCATAGGTTTCATCATAAAAGACCATCCAGTTATCTTCTTTCAGCTGTTCTGATTCCCGCTTCCACAGGACTCTTCCTGTATATACATCCCTTGCACTGATGCTATTCACTCCTTGAATGATCAGTCGTCCGTCGATCACCTGTTCACCTGGGCCGTGTCCATGGCGAGGAAGAACGTCCAGATTGGAATTTCCACCAAACCACAAAATCCCGAGGGGAGCCCTTACCAGCCGGTCTTCTGATTTAACAGTATTAGCAATATCCCCATTATGATGGGTCCAGGGAGCTGCACCAGGAAGGGGACCTGACCGGGTAATTTCAGAAAAAGTCTTTCCCTCACTGATGTCTGCTCCGTATAGATCCAACTCACGGAAACTGCGAACCAACTGTTTTTGCTTCTCTCCTTTGGAATAAATAACAATTTTTCCGCCATAAGGACGGGTGGTTTCATAAAGCTTTTTCATCATATCCTGATCGCGAAAATCAAGGTATTCAGGATCAGCAAGCACAGTAAGTGAAGAAAAATATTTAGGAAGTTTAGAAAAATCACCTTCAAAAGGAATAAAACATAACCGGTTGGCGGGAATACCGGCCTGGTTGAAATACGTTCGAAGCAACTGAATTCTTCGTTTATCCTTTTCGATGACGACAACAGTTAAACCGGTTTCCGATAAAACTCCTTTTATTAGCCGGGTATCACTGCTGCCGGCTATCAGGCAATACCCTTCAATGGATTCCGTTGAACGGATTAATTTCCTGGCTTTACCCACATTCCAGTTCCGGGAAGATTTATCGCCCACCCACTCGGAAATCTGTTTAACCGGTTGGTCTCCAAAAATTATCATGGTACCCTGATCAGTTACTGCAATCAGTTTCCCGTTGGAAGCAAGAAGTCTGGTTACATTTTCCGGAGCAGTATAGTTCCATGCACATTCAGGTTCATTCCCCGGCTTCAATCGTATGGCCTTTATCTCCCTGTCATGGGCGGCGTATAAAAAATTGCCGGCTTTGATCATATCGGAAGTTGCAGCAATATTTGTATTCCAGATGAATTGAAGATTTTTATCCTCATCCAAAACAGCAGCACTGATTCTTTCTCCGGAAAAGTAGATAGTATCTCCGTCAACTACAGGGTAATTACCTGCTTTATTAGAAAGCCGTTCTCCCGTTTTGGAATCGTACATCCAGGTTTCTCTTTCCCTGTGGTGGTTGAAATAAACCTTGTCGTTTGCACAGGTAAAAGCTCCTCCTGTTTTACCACTGGCAGCCAGGTGATAATACAGTTGTTCTCCTGTTTTAAGATGAAACGCAGCCGGTACCGACCGGCCTCCGGCAACCAGCAGGATATCGCCACTGATGGTAAAAGGTCCCTGTGGTGCTACATCAGCGAATGCCGGTGAGCGATGCGGTTGCAGAATATAATTACTTCCTGTACCCTCATTTTTCCAAATCACCTCTCCAGAACCAGCATGTAAGGCGTAAATATAGGTTCCCATCATAGGAAATATACTTGCTGCAGTATAAACAACATCATCTTTAATGACAATTCCACCACGGGCAGGCCACATAGAAATCATCCGTTTGTTCCCTAAAAGTTTTTGATCCGACGGTGCCAGAAGTCGTTTCCAAACCACAGTACCGTCAGCAGTATCCAGGCAATAGCAATACCCATCGTCACCCGTAAAATAGAGCATATCACGGTTCACAGCAAGCGGAAGCCTTACCGGCCCATCGGCATAAAATTGCCATAACTCCTCACCTGAATGAAGGTCTAGAGCTACTACCTTGTCCTGATCGTTAAAACCAATAAATATCTTATTTCCTGCAACAACCGGCTCAAAATGCTCATCGAATTTCATCAAATCCTGATTTAACGGATCATCCCAAACCGGCACCCGGGGTGAATATTTTACCTGCCACTGAGGATACAACTCCGGAGACAACCCTTCCGGTGTAGAAGCTGACCGGTGATAATCATTCCGCCACATCGGCCAGTCAGCCCTGCTGGATAGAAAAGAAAACATGCAGGATAGAAAAAAAAACCATTTGATTCCTGATGACTTTAACATGTATATCTCAATTTATTACAAATAAAACCTTTTTCCCACAAAATTCAAATCTTTAAACAGGCAACATTTCAACTATTGCATAACAATACCTCCTGAATTCAGACATTCAGTTTATCAACTTCACATCCCCTATGTTATATGAAACGAGAAAAATTAATATGAGAGGAGCACCATCGAAATGAATGACAAATGACGAATGATAAAACGAGTAGGATCATTTTAATCAGGTTAAGTTCTACTCGAATAAAACCACACCAAATTTATCATATTCATGGTAACCCTTTTCGACGGGCTTCCACGACCAGGAAGCGCTTCCTGAATCGTAATCATTCCTGTAGAAATTTGCTCTCCACGTTGTTCCTTTTTTGGGAGGGACATTTTTCAACGGGCTGAGCAGTTTATAGGGAATAAAAAACTCAGCAGTCCAGCTATTAATCTCAGCACCACTTTTTTTCTGTCCCCCCTGAACAGAGGTAGCATGTTTTGTTTTCCGGTTTTCTTCATAGTAAAAAGGCTGCCAACGGAGAAGTTCCATGTTTTCGTTGGAAATCAGAAGTGGCAGCTCATAATCGAGGGGTGAAATTTCATATTCAAAATAAAAAGGGAGTTCTTCATCAGTCCAAAGAAAAACCTCTACAACATCTTCTTTCCAAAGATCCAGAAAATCGGCAAGCATCGTAGAAGAAAGCACCTTGTCCTGGCAAATAAACAGGAAGTAAATTCCATTTTCAGAGTACATGGCTTTCATTTGGGTTGATAATGAATTCTCTGCCATAACCGGCCTTCTCCGGGGAAGCTGCAGCCAGTCTGCCCTGTTCCATTTTTTATTTTCCCCCTTTCCGGTAATTTCAAAATCATCAGTCGGAACTATCCGGTAAATCTCCTGGGCGTCTTTCTTTTCGCCGCTCAGGGACTGTGAATGCAACCCTGAACATATAGACATGAACATCAGGAAAAAAATCAGGATTGAGGGGAGCCGGAACCTGTTATTCCTCATTTTGGGTTGGTCAATAAAAACATGTTTCATGATTTCAAAAGGTTTATTATCTACTAAATTACGAATATTTACCGGGAAAGTTCTCTTGAATATGAACAGCATGTATAAAAATATTTCTACTGACAGTATAATGAAACGATCATTTATAAATTATTTCAAAATTACTCCAGTAGTTTAGTGCAACATCGGCGGCAACTGAAGCCTGCATTTCAATGTTGATTTCATCAGCTTCTGAAAGGGGAACTTCAAAATTCATCCAACCATTTTTACTGTTTGGTGTACCCACCAGGGTATCCATCCTGATGCTGCCGCTTCTGAAGGAAAGCTTCCATGATTCTTCCGGATTATGCCCTGCATGAAACACAAACCAGGGTTTCTTTCCCCGGGCATTTTTAGTTAATTTTTCCTTTATACTCAATCTGACACTTCTTTTATCGCTCATTGGAACGGTAGGCAATACGCTGGTTTTTCCATTCCAATCGATCAATCCAGGATTTACGCCTTTTCCGCAGTGCTGCACATCAAGGGAGATTCCGAAGGGTTGAACAACCTGCTCAAAATGTTTTTCCGACCAGGCGAGTATTTGATCCATCTCTTCTGCAGTATATCTGTTATCCGGATCGAATGGCCCGGGTTGATGGCTAGGTTGAAATACCGATGGAACAGGTTGCTGTTTAATGATTCTAAAAACCTCCCGGCCATTTTTACCAGCAGTTACTTCACCTCCGTTTCTTACAATATACTCACGAGTAAACTTCTCTGAAACCTCCAGAAGAGTTGTAAAGGTATACTCACTATATGAAAACTTCTTATTCCGATCCAGACCAACTTTAAACTTTTCAGGGATGGCCTGATATCCCATCATAGTGCCCAAAACCCCTGCGGCATTTGAAGGATTACAATCTGAGTCCAGGCCACATCGCATGGAATAGACAATGGTTTTCTCCATATCACCTTCGCCATAAAGTAGTCCCATTACAATAAAGGCACCGTTAATTTTGGCATCGATTCCCGGCCATACCTCCTTGTTTGCACGGGCGAAGGGTTGATGATCCAGTGTTCTGAAGTATTTATCCATGATCAGGTTCCATGTTTTTTCAAAATCGCCGGGATTTTCCTGATACCATTGAATGACGTCGCGAACACACTGGCTGTAAATGCTCTCTTCCGGGATACATGCCAATCCTGCTTCAATCACTTCATAGATATCATCACTAAAATATGCAGCAGCATACATGCCACCAACGAATTGCCCACCATACAGGCCATCACCATAGTTCATCAATCGGCCAAACTTCTCTCCCAGCTCTATTGCCACATTCGGCATACCTGGTGCAATAATCCCGCTAAAATCGGCTTCTATCTGATAATCAATATCATCGGCATTTTTGTTGTATTCCGGATGGCTCGATTCAGGTGGAGCTATTCCATACCTTAGGTTTTTCCTTCCCTGAAGATTGGCAGCCCACAGGGTATACCCCGTGTTGGCAAAATCAATTCCTGCCTGCCTGATGGATACATCCAACCCATACTTTTCCATACTGGACATAAAAGTCATTTCAACATATAAATCATCATTCCCCTGCTGATTGATCATGTTATTATCCCAAACCGGAACATTTTTGGAAGGAATAAGGGAGTCAACAAAATCAAACTCAGTGGGAAGACCCCAACCAACTCCTGCCATTTGACCAATCCAGGCTCCCTCCATTTTATCCTGGTATACTTCTACCTGCATTTCCAGGTATTTTTCATTTTGTGAACAGGAGAAAAAGCTAATTCCTGCTACGAGTAGAAAAAGAATTCGGTTGTGAATTGCGATCATCTGAATTATTTTAAGTTTATTATTAAGCACAAACATCTGAATAAAAAAAAATTCTCCCTTACGCTTTATTCGTGATCATACTGGGTTGAATTATTTGAAAAGCTCCGTTCCTCACCCACTCAATTTCTGTAAACCCCAGTCGCCAATGATCTCTTTCACCCATTACACCACTACGGTACCACTTATTATTCTGTTGAATCATTTCACAGGCAAATCCCATATCTATAATTTTCCCATCCAGGGTATGATCATAATACTTTACTTCCCCGGTTTTAAAATCAATAGGATTATCAGAGATAACATATTGCCAGTTTCCCATCAATATCCATTTTTGAGTGATTGGATGTTTCATAACTGAAATACTTTCCGTTGTACCTGTCCAGCTTTTCATAATCTTCCACGACTCTACGGTATAACCATAATTTCTATCAGGATTAAGCTTGGGAAAAACTGCACAGACACCAATATAATCCCAGTGTAACAGGTCGGCCGAACGGGACACCAGCACCGTATCAACGGGTTTTCCGTCAATTTGTGTTCCCTGACCGGTACTATACAGCAACCATCTGTTTTCTGGCTCATCCCTGACAACGTATGAGTCTCTTCCGGGAATACCCAATCCGGTTTCAGGATTGCCGGTCTTCACCCAGTCAGTGAGGTCGTCCGATATGGCTAATCCCTGAGTTTCCTTGTGCCCTTCAGCAACCCAGGGATGGTCATGTCCAAGCTTTCTGTATTCCAACGGACGGTGAGGGTGAATAATTCCGGTATAAAACATATAGAATCTGCCATTTGCTTTTATGCAGTATGGTGCCCATACCTCGTGCTGATCAAAGGTTCCTTTTCTTAATGAGGGATGCATCACATGTCCCCGAAATTCCCAGTCTACCAGGTTCTTGCTAATACTCCACGAGAAAGTCTCCTCGTTTCCGTTATACCCATGATAGTAACCCTGTGTTCCACTAATAGCAAAGAGGTGCCACCAACCATCATGGAAGACCAAGGTATGATCCTTAATATATTCACCTGGAGGCGCATAATTACAGGTTGTTGGATTCCCGGAAGGTACTTTCTCTGTTTCGTTTGCCTGTCCAACAAAAGGGTAAAATGCAGTATATAAAGCACTACCGATCAGTGTCCCCAAGGTTTGTCTGCGTGTTAATACCATGCTAATAACCATTTATCTACCGGTCGAAAAACCAGGAAGAACAAAACAATACCGAATAAACTTTATACAGGCATTTCGTCTAACCCCTCCAGGGGCGCCGGCGTGTTCCGGTCTCTGCTAATGCTTCAAGAGCAAAGTTAACATCTTCAACTACCTGAAAATCGTACATACCCATACAAACAAAGTCTGCACCATTGGCATAGGCATATTTCAATCCCTTGTTGGGATGGATAGCTCCGGCAGCCAGAACTTTGAATGCAATCCACGGCTCTTCCAGGTTGTTCATAAATTCAATCGTTTCTTCCGGATGAAAACACCAGATATTATCCCGGTAACCTTGCTGGCCGATTGATCTTCTTTCTGTATCCACTTCAGCCGACCAGTAATTGAGCGGGTGTAGTGTTTTGACCCAGAAATCAGGTTTTAATCCGTAATCGACACATACTTTAATGGATTCAATCATATGAGCACCTATTCCTGCAGGTTTACCGTGCCTGCGAATTTCCTCCAGTCCCTGCCGGATCAATTCCATACGCTGATCCAGTGTTCGTCCTGTTCCGTCATCGTAATTCGGGTTTGTCCAGCGGTCAGTGATTTCCCCCTGACAATAAAGTGCATCAAAATCAGCTGCCAGTGACATTTTTATTCCCTTTTGAAAATCCAATTGAATCCCGCAGTCAGAAATAAACTTCATATTGCTGCGATACTCACGCCGGAATTTTTGAAAAATCCTGCCATGAGAAGGATTTGAAATAATGGCATTACAACCACACTTCTCGCCAAGAGCCAGGGTTTGTGCAACTTTCTCATCCGTATGGTATGTCTTCACCAGTTTTGACACATAGATCAGGTCACGTGAATGGGTCCAGCCACCGATCAGGTTTCCTCCCATGATCAACCGGCTAAGCTCAAAAATGGCAGGACGTCCTGACTTATCCGTATACTTAATCCCGCCTTTGGGAACCTGTCCTTTCAAATCGTTGAGTGTTGAATAATTAAAAGAGAGTAATGTAGGACTGGTATTGGCATCAATTCCTTCCACTTCAAGGAGTTTTTCCTCAAAACGGTCCCAGTTCTTTTTCTTGTACAAAGCATAAGCAAATGCACCAATAAACGGAACAGAAATCAAATTTCGGATTACCTCCCTGCGTTCCATTCCGGGTTGATTTGCTGCTTCAAATTCAGGAACTGGCGGACGGGCTTTTTCTTCTCTCCATTTCGTATAAAGACGATCGAGACCAAACGTATAATCGGAAGAGATAAAGACAAAAACCAGCAGGATAAGAAAAACGATTAAATTCTTGTTCACCCACAAATAACTCCCTTCGGTTGGTACACCCATCATATAGCCAGGAATAGGAGGATAGGCAAGAAAAAACATAAGCAGTAAAGTTGCACCAAAGGCGCTAACCCAACGGGTAAACAACCCCAGGATCAAACCTATTCCGATGGCAACCATACCCCAGGTGTTCACGAAATCGATAAAAGCGATTATACCGGCACTCTCCGTCATCCAATGAAAAAGTGGTGCAAAAATCCATCTTGATTCGGCAAGAAATGCCGCTGAACTCCAGCTCCCTGCCATCAATTTAGAAATCCCTTCATAGAGAAAGAACCATCCTAACACGATCCTTAAAAGGGTAATTATAAATGCTTGCCAATTTAGTCGTCTCATAGAATAAAAATTAAATATTATCTAATTCCGTTTAAATCGATAACCAGAATGAACAAAAATAACAGAATAATTTAGATAATTATGATCTATTTATGAATAAATATCAAAAGGGAACGTCATCTTTAGAAGCCGGCATTTGTCCGTAGTTCTGATCATTCGCTATAGGTTCCCTGGCCTGATTATCGTAGTTATCTTCATTCATTTTTGAGCTAAATGTTCTGGCACCACCTGGAAAAGAGCCGAAACCTTCCTGGAAAGGTGTTTCCATATCAGTAAACTTTGCCAGTTCTTTTTTGAACGCAAGATGAACGTCAGCGGTAGCTCCGTTTCTATGTTTAGCGATAATAATTTCGGCCACACCGATGAGAGAATTTCCGGAGTCGTCTTCAGTGATTCCGTAATATTCAGGTCTGTGAATAAATGTAACGATATCGGCATCTTGTTCAATTGCACCTGATTCACGCAAATCAGACAACTGGGGTCGTTTTCCTTCCCGTGATTCAACGGAACGGTTTAACTGGGAAAGGGCAAGGATTGGAATATCCAGTTCTTTGGCTATAGCCTTCAAGGATCGGGAAATAGCGCTCACCTCCTGTTCTCTGCTTCCCTTGATGTTAGTTCCGGCAGTCATGAGCTGCAGGTAGTCAACAATAACCACCTGAACGTCGTGTTGCATTTTCAGTCGGCGACATTTTGCCCGAAATTCAAAGATAGAAAGAGCCGGGGTATCATCAATAAAAATCGGGGCTTTTTCGAGTGCTGATATTTTGCGGTTAAGATGTTCCCATTCATAATTCTCCAATCTGCCGGTTTTCAGCTTATCATTACCCAACTCTGTTTCAGCAGAGATAAGTCGTTTAACCAGTTGGATCGATGACATTTCAAGGGAGAAAACGGCAACCGGCCGGTTATGGTCAACTGCCATATTTCTGGCCATGCTTAAAACGAAAGCTGTTTTCCCCATGGAAGGCCGGGCAGCAACAATAACGAGATCAGTTTTTTGCCAGCCGGAAGTGATCCGGTCGAGGGAAGTAAAGCCTGAGGGGACACCGCTTAGCCCGTCTTTTTGTTGGCGGGCTTTTTCAATTTGTATAATGGCTTCGTTTAAAATCGGCTTAATTGGAACCGTCTCTTTTTTGATATTTCGTTCCGCCACTTGAAACAGTGAGGACTCCGAAAAATCTATCAGGTCATCTACATCGAGGGTTTCATCGTATGATTTAGCCTGGATTTCGGAAGAAACCCGAATAAGCTCCCGTTGGATAAATTTTTGAGCAATGATGCGTGCATGAAATTCGATGTGGGCAGCAGATGCCACACGACGGGTAAGTTGGGTAATAAAACCAGGGCCTCCCACCTCATCCAGCTGGTTGCGGTCTTTTAGCTCCTGGGTAACCATCAACAGATCGACAGGTTTTTCATTTGAAGAAAGCTCCTTGATGGCTTCAAATATCTTTTGATGCTCTTCCTTGTAAAAACTTCCGGTATCAATAATATCTGCTACGGTAACATAGGCATCACGTTCCAGCATCAGGGCACCTAAAACAGCTTCCTCTACTTCAATGGCTTGAGGAGGAAGTTTGCCATATTGTGCATTGATCTCATCAATTGTCATCCCTGTTTGTCGTCGGGTTCCGGGTGATCCTTTTCTGTTATTTTCAGCGGCCATGCGTATCTCTGTTTTTCAATTCAATTTATTTTCAAACAATAAAAATACAAATATTGGATGGGGGGAATCAAATTTCCATCCATATAGTTGTTAACCTGCGATATTCACAATTGTTTATTTATTGATGCAGAGTTTCCCGGAGTTTCTCTTCAATCAGCATGGTAGTAATCTCTGTCAGAGTACTCCCCATAGCTTTAATTTGTTGCGGGATAAAGCTCGTTTCTGTCATTCCGGGAGTTGTGTTCACTTCCAGGAAGTAGAAATCTTTTTCTTTTAATATGAAATCAATTCTCACAATTCCAGCACAGCGACACAGGTCATAAATCTCCGAGCTAAGAAGTTGACACTGTTCAGTTAAGGATGATGGTAACCGTGCGGGCGTAATTTCAATTGTAGAACCGGGAGTATACTTAGCTTCAAAATCGAAAAATTCATTTTTGGGGATAACCTCAGTCACGGGAAAAATTATTTTCTTACCTCCAATCCTTACCAACCCACAGGTAAACTCATGACCATCGATATGTTCTTCCACCAGGGCATCCTCATTTTCGGTCCAGGCTTTTTCCAATGCAGGCAGAATTTCATGAACTGCCTTTACCTTCGTTACACCAAAGCTGGATCCTCCCGCATTAGGTTTAACAAAAAGTGGCAATCCGAGGTCTTTAATAATTTTCTCTGCCTCCACAACTGAACCTTTAGTCAGGAGGAACGAACGGGCCATTTTTATCCCAAAACTTCTCAAAAAATGGTTACAGTACCATTTATTAAAAGTTAAGGAAGAAGCATGAATGTCACAGGTGGAGTAAGGGATTTTCAATAAATCGAAGTATCCCTGCAATACTCCGTTCTCACCTGGAGTTCCATGAATGGTGATATAGGCAAAATCGAAATGGATACGTTCTCCGTTCATCAGAAAGCTAAAATTTGATTTATCGATTGCAGCAACAATCTGATCCCCTTCCATCACGTTCCACTCCTGATTTCTTATCTGTACCAGCCAGGGAACGAACTTCCGGGTGTCAATAGCTTGAAAAACATGCGCTCCACTTTTTACCGAAACAACGAATTCTGATGAATCCCCTCCGGAAACAATTGCTATATTAGGTTTTCTACTCATTTCTGTTGGCAATATAGTTTTCCCATTTGTTAATCACAGCAGCCATATCGTCGGGGATTTCCGAGTCAAACATCATTTTTTCTCCGGTTACCGGATGGAAGAAACCGAGTGTTTTAGCATGTAAAGCCTGACGAGGCAGCAACTTAAAGCAATTTTGCACAAACTGTCTGTATTTGGCGTAGGTAGTTCCTCTCAGAATCTGGTCACCGCCATAGGTTGAATCATTGAAAAGGGGATGGTTTATATATTTCATATGTACCCTGATCTGATGGGTCCTTCCGGTTTCCAGCCGGCATTCAATCAGACTGACATAGCCCAGTGGTTTCAACACGTTATAATGTGTAACAGCAGGTTTGCCTTCGCCGGTAGAAGAACCTTCAGGAAAAACGGTAAAAACTTGCCGGTTTTTATGACTCCTGCCAATATTTCCGGTTATGGTACCCTGCTTCTCTGGAGGAGTACCCCACACCAATGCATGATATAACCTTTCGCTTTTTTTTTCAAAAAATTGTCGTGCCAGATTATTTTTTGCCACAATTGTTTTGGCTATTACCAATAGTCCGGAAGTATCCTTGTCGATTCGATGGACAAGGCCCGGTCGTAGATCTTCCCCGTTAAATAGGGGCAGATCTTTACAATACCAGGCCAGAGCATTAACCAGTGTTCCGGAATAATTCCCGTGTCCCGGATGCACCACCATACCTGCCGGTTTATGAATAACCATAAGATGATCATCTTCAAAGACAATGTTGAGAGGTATCTCTTCGGGAACAATAGTAAACTCGTGGCGGGGAAAATCCAAAACAATCCGGATTTCATCGAGTGGTTTAATTTTGTAACTGGCTTTCACGGGAACCTCATTCACCAGAATATTTCCGGCATCTGCTGCAGCCTGAATCCGGCTTCGCGATGCATTTTCAAGCCTGTTTGTCAAGAATTTATCAATTCGAATGATGGATTGCCCGGGCTCCACCTTTAAGCGAAAGTGTTCATACACCACGCCCTCTTCTTGGCCTTCATTTTCAAACAGGTACTCTTCCATAACGCTTACTGCTGTTCCGGAACGGTTAAAAAACTCAATTTCAAAGAATCAACAGTTACCCATAAATCGACTGAAGAGCCAGGAAGGACTTCAAAAACAACTTCCGGATCAGGTCTTTGCCTCCAGATTCTGACCTGTAAAGAATCTTCGGAGGTGAGCACCGACCCGTCATAAAGTATTACTCCTGCACTGAGTTGAGCACCGGAAAGCACCTCATTCGCATCCAACAGTGTCAGTCCTTTCAAACTGGGAAGCAAGGTCGTCCCATTTCCTAATTCCCTTCCTACGACCAGATCAATGTGAGTTCCTTTGGGCAGTTGTTTCCCGGGATAAATATTCATGGAATCCAGTTGAACGAATAAAACCAGGTTATTAAATTCCGAGGGCCTGTAATTAATTTTTCCAATTTGCAGGCCGGAATTTTCAATGATTACCTGTGCTTGACGAAAAGAAATATCGGTCAACTGAGGTAAAGTAACCATTTCCGGGAGGGTGGAATTTATAGTAAGAAATATTGTCCGGTTCCGTTTTACTCCATGTCCGGAGATTGGAATCTGATCCACCACAACACCCGGGTCGGCGTCACTCAAAAAGAGAGAGTCAACAATTTCGGTTCTCATGTCATGATCCCTGGCTAATTGCTCAGCTTCAGCAGGGAACATTCCTGAAAAATCCGGCACTGGATGTGATTGACCATGTAAGGTGTATTTTTCCAACCCCTTCATCGTTATAAACAGAAGTATAACAAAGATAAAAAGTGCAGCGATCAGATGATATAAAAATTGCCTGCTGGAAAAAAACCGGAATAAACTCATCATCAAAAATTGTTAGTAAACTACCAGACAAAAATAAGGGAAAAACCTAAAGAAACGATTTGTATATACACGAAAAGGTAAAGAATAGAAATTCTTTACCTTTCCTCCTGTCCATATATATGGTACAAATTATCTCTTATGCCTGGGCTCGTCAGAAACGGTCAGCTTTTTCCGCCCCTTGGCACGACGGGCTTTTAAAACTTTTCTGCCATTGGCAGTTGACATCCTTTCCCTGAAACCGTGCTTGTTTTTTCTTTTCCTGTTTGATGGCTGAAATGTCCTCTTCATTTGATTAAAATTTTTCCCTAATTAAACTAACTTATTGCAAAAAATGAACCCTGCTCCATATTTTTTGTGGGTAGCATGCTACGAATTTTTATGCCCCAAAAAAAGGTCCTGTCTGGTTCATCCGCAAATCACAGTACCCCAATACTTTTACGAAAACCAGAAAGGCATTTCTCAATATTGAATTGTATAATTGAGATTTATTCCTTCAAATTTTCGGACTGCAAAAATAACTGTTTTTTTAATTCTTCCAAACTATGTTTACATTTCTTTCATTAAGACTTAAGATTTTCTGATTTTTTAACCGTAAACCGAAATCCAATCCCATGTAGATTAGTAATTTTAATCGTTGGATCAGGTTTAAAATATTTTCGCAGGCGTGAAATAAACACATCGAGGCTTCGTCCAAGAAAATAATCATTCGATCCCCATACTTTTTCCAATATTTCATTTCTTCTTAATACCTTATTCATATTCTCGGAAAAAAACTGAATCAACTCCATCTCTTTCAGGGTGAGTTTTCGCACCTCTCCATCAAGGGAAAGTGTTAGTTCATCGGGAAGAAAAAGAAACCGGCCGATCTGATTTGATTTTTGTGCAGGAATACTTCCGTATGTAAGGGAATGACTACGCTTTAAAAATATGCGAATTTTCAGCAACAACTCTTCCATACTAAATGGTTTCGAAATATAATCATCGCCGCCCAGTGTCAGCCCTGTTATCTTATCTTCAGTCATTGAACGTGCTGTCAGGAAAATAATCGGAACATCTTCATCTTTTAACCGAATATACTCAGCTACCTTGAATCCATCAATTTTAGGAAGCATTACATCCAGGATAATGAGGTGGTACCGGTTTTGGTCAAAGCAGGTTATGGCTTCCTGACCATCTCCGGCAACATCTACCACAAAGGCATGCTGTTCCAGGTTATCCTTTACGATAAAACTCAACGCTTCGTCATCTTCAACCAATAAAAGTCTTACTACATCACTCATTTTTCTGAGAAATTAAAATTGCAAATATACTTCCACCCTGCGGATTATCGAAAACTTTAATATCCCATTTATGAGCACGAACAATTTTGAGCACATAATTGAGACCCAAACCAAATCCTTTTACATCATGCACATTACCTGTCGGAATCCTGAAAAACTGTTTAAAAATCTTTTTCTTATATTCTGGAGGAATCCCAACGCCATTGTCTGCAATTTCCAGACTCAATTCGTTATTTTGCCGATGAACATCAATAAAAATACGGGGTTGCGATTCACAATACTTACTGCCGTTTTCAATAATATTCATCAACAGGTTTGTAAGATGAAACCGATCTGCCGTGATTACATAAGAATCCTGGTCGAAATGCATTTCAACATCAGCCTTCTGACCGGTTTCTGATTGTCTGAATGATTCAATTACCTCGTTCAGCAATTCTATCAATTCAATTTTCTCCTTATTCAGGCTCAGCTTATTCTTTTCAAGCGATGCCATATTGAGTACCTTTTCTACATTTTGGGAAAGCCGGTTATTCTGTTCCTGAATGATCCGGGCATATTGAAATAACCTGTCCGGGTCATGTATTATATTCCCTTCACGAATTACTTTGGCTGAAAGAGCAATTGAGGAAATAGGAGTTTTTAGTTCATGGGTAAGGTTATTGATAAAATTCTTTTGAATTTGAGAAAGCTGTCTTTGACGAATAATAACAAAAAGGGTATATCCAAAAAACAAGATAATTACCAGCATTAAACCGGTAAAAAAATACCAGATGGATAGCTGAGAATGAAAATAGGGAGCCAGATCGGGGAAGTGAACAGAAAAATAATAAAGACCAGTTTCCAATCCTTCAGGGAAGCAGTAATCTGATATTTTTTCTTCTCCCTTAACAGTAATCAGGGTTTTTTCTTCAACATTCCCGGTAACACGATCATATACTGCAAATTCAAAATCGGTATAGACCTGATGTTTTCTCAATTCTTCATTCAGGTGAAACCTGAGCAGGTCGTGATCAATTCTGGAATTCATCCCAATCAGATAACAATCCTTCGCGATGATATTTACCTGTGTGATGCTGTCGAAACCGGCAATATTTCCATTTGCAGCCATGATCTGCCAGGCTACCTCTTTCAGTGCGACATCAACAATCTCCCTAAACTGATTTTCAGAATAGCTATATGACTTTTTCAAAAAAAAGAATTGCATTGAAATAGTTCCTGCCACAGTTATTGTAGCAAGCAGTATGATATATTTCAGAGTTTTTCCCTTCATATAATCTTCATTAAACAAATAGGTTTGTTTCCAGACTTCAAACCAGTCTTTAACACTTCTTTAACAATAGATTGAGTCTGGTTAACACCATCATACAAAAAGCCTGTATATATTTGCTCTGAACAAAGTAAGAAAATAAAAAGATAAAATTAAAACATTTCAAAATGAAACAAGTACTCTGTCTATTCTTGGTTTTCAGTTTTTTAAGTTCAGTCTTCAGTGTCACAGCACAGAAGCCGTTAATCGTTGTCGACCAGCTTGAACACAACTTCGGTACGTTTAAAGAGTCTGACGGAGTACAAACCACAACATTCAGTTTCACAAATAACGGCACTACTCCTTTGATCATAAACAATGTCAGAGCATCCTGCGGTTGTACAACGCCCAAATGGACACGGGAACCTGTTGCTCCGGGTGGGAAAGGAGAAATTCAGGTGAGTTACAATCCGCGAAACCGGCCGGGAGCTTTTAACAAGACTGTAGTGGTTAGTTCCAATGCCCAGAATAGTACATTCATTTTACGAATTACCGGTCGTGTTGAAGAAGAAGAAAAAACCCTGGCACAATTATATCCGAGGGAGATTGGCATCCTGCGTGCCAAAACAAATTACATCACCTTTTCCCGGATGAAAGAGACCGAGGTAAAAACGCAACAGCTGGAGTTGGTTAATGACACCCAGGAACCTGTTGAAGTTGATTTTCGCGCATTACCTGGTCATCTGTCGGCCAGTATTGAACCCAAAACAATACCGGCTCAAGGAATCGGAAAATTAAGCATCTCTTTTGATGCCAATAAAACGGAAGTCTATGGGCACTCAACCCATCGTATTTATCTATCTCTCAACGGCAGTAACGATTACCGTGCATCGATAGGTATAAGTGTCACTATTGAAGAAGATTTTTCACACCTGACTACAGAACAACTGGCCAATGCTCCGGTAGCTACATTCTCGGAAAAATCTTTCGACTTTGGAGAAATTAAACAGGGAGAAAAAAAGGAACATATATTCCATCTCACAAACGAAGGGAAAAAAGATTTGATGATCAGAAATATCCGCGCCTCATGCGGATGCACTGCTGCTAAACCATCCAAAACGGTTATCCCACCGGGCGAATCTGTCCCGGTCAAGGTATCTTTTGATTCCCGTGGGAAACGCGGTCGTCAGACCAACACCATAACCATCATCACCAACGATCCTAAAATACCAACTAACACATTACGAATCATTGGCAATGTGACTACAGAAAATTAACACTCCGGATAAATTCATAATCTTGGTGGCTCCGGTTTACGGGTGTCACCTTTTTTTATTCCAATTCAAAAATATTGTGATACTTTTGTACCTGATTGAGATGAAAGGAAATATGAAACATATGGAGAACAATCCTGAATTCAAGTCATTAATTGTTCAAGATGGTATTGAGCAACCGGACTCGGTCGACAACCATTCGGTACAACGCTTCCTTCAAAAGAAAAGAAAGCTTTTGTTGGTTGATGATTATGTAAACGGAATCCGGGAGTGCAACATCACCATTTTAAGCCAGGCAGTTACGCTGGTAGAAAGTTCACGACCGGAACATCATCAGATTGCCCAGGAGATCATTTCCAGGTGTCTCCCATTCAGCGGGGAATCTATCCGGGTAGGTATCACCGGAGTACCGGGAGCCGGGAAAAGTACTTTTATCGAAGCGTTGGGCAGTCATATCACCCGGCAGGGGGGTAAGCTGGCTGTACTGGCTATTGATCCAAGCAGTGAACGCTCCAAAGGCAGCATATTAGGAGATAAAACGCGGATGGAAGAGCTGTCGACCGATAAGCATGCATACATCAGGCCAAGTCCGTCAGCCGGCTCACTGGGAGGAGTAGCCCGAAAAACACGGGAAACGATAATCCTGTGTGAAGCTGCTGGATTTGATCACATTTTTATTGAAACGGTAGGCGTTGGACAAAGTGAAACAGCGGTTCATTCCATGTCCGACTTCTTTCTGCTATTGATGCTTGCCGGCGCTGGCGATGAACTCCAGGGAATAAAACGGGGAATAATGGAAATGGCCGACCTGATTGCAATCAATAAAGCCGATGGAAATAACATAGAAAAGGCACAAATGGCCAGCCGGCAATACAAAAATGCCCTCCATCTGTTTCCCAAAAAAGAATCTGGTTGGGAACCACAGGTGCTTACCTGTTCTGCTATAAAAAAAACAGGAATAACAGAAATATGGAGTGAAATTGAAAAGTATAAAAAACGAACCATGAATAACAAATACTTTTCACAACAAAGAAATGCCCAATCCATTTTCTGGATGCATGAAACAATCCAGGAACAGATGAAAAGAGCATTCTACCAACACCCCGCGATGAAAAAGGATTTGAAAGAATTTGAACAACTGGTGCTGAAAAACAACCTGAGCCCTTTTATAGCAGCAGGAAAGTTGCTGGATAGATATTCCAGATTAATCCACTAAATTTGTGTCTTTTCAAATGGACCGGCAGGAGTCTGACAACTCCTGAAATGGATTGAATATGAGGAAACAATATTAACAATTAGGAACAGGTTACTTGAAAACATTTTAAAGTACGATCTGTTGTAATAAGTAAAATCACCATTAAAAACAAAAATATGGATTACGATGTATTGATAATAGGAAGCGGCCCGGGTGGATATGTTGCTGCGATCAGGGCCTCTCAGTTGGGAATGAAAGTAGCTGTCATTGAAAGAGAAAACCTCGGCGGCATCTGTCTGAACTGGGGTTGTATCCCAACAAAATCACTCCTCAAAAGCGCACAGGCATATGAGTATGCAAAGCATGCCACCGATTATGGAGTAACCATTACCGGTGACGTTAAGCCTGACTTTTCAGCAATGGTTAAACGCAGTCGCAATGTTGCGGAAGGAATGAGTAAAGGAATCCAGTTTCTTTTTAAGAAAAACAAGATAGATACCATTACAGGTTCCGGGAAACTGGCTGGAAAAAATTCCGTTGAAGTGACCGATAGTACTGGTAAGAAAAAAAATTATTCAGCAAAACATATCATCCTGGCCACCGGAGCCCGGACACGCGAGTTACCTAACCTGAAAATTGACAAGGAAAAAGTGATTGGTTACCGTAAGGCAATGACCCTGAAAAAACAACCGGAAACAATGGTAGTGGTCGGATCAGGAGCCATTGGCAGTGAATTTGCCTGGTTTTATCAGTCAATTGGCACACAGGTTACCCTGGTTGAATTCATGCCAACCCTGGTGCCTAACGAAGATGAAGAAGTTGCCAAACAACTGGAAAGAACTTTCAAAAAAATGAAAATGAAAGTCTTAACCAATTCATCCGTAGAAAAAGTAGACACATCAGGTGAAAAATGTAAGGTAACTATCAAAACAAAAAAAGGTGAAGAGATCGTTGAGGCCGATGTGGTTCTTTCAGCAGTGGGAATAACACCAAATACCGAAAATACTGGACTGGAAGAGATGGGCGTTATAACAGAAAAAGGCCGGGTCAAAGTCGACGAATTTTATCGTACCAACGTTGAGGGAATTTACGCCATTGGCGACATCGTGGAAGGACCGGCTTTAGCACATGTTGCTTCAGCCGAAGGGATCGTTTGTGTAGAAAAAATTGCCGGAAAAAATCCGGAACCAATTAACTACCAGAATATACCGGGTTGCACCTATACAAATCCGGAAATCTCGTCGGTTGGCCTGACTGAAGAAAAAGCCATAAAAGCAGGATACGAAGTTAAAGTCGGGAAATTCCCATACTCTGCCAGCGGAAAAGCAAGTGCTGCCGGACAAAAAGACGGCTTTGTAAAACTGATCTTCGACTCAAAGTATGGTGAATTATTGGGCGCACATATGATCGGCGGGAACGTAACTGAAATGATCGCTGAACTTGTTGTAGCAAAGAAACTGGAAATCACAGGACACGAGCTGATGAAAACAATCCATCCCCACCCCACCATGAGTGAAGCAGTGATGGAAGCAGCTGCTGCAGCATACGATGAGGTTATTCATATTTGACAGACTGTACGATTTTAACTTATAAGTTACCCGGTTTCACAACGTCCTTCCACCGTGTGAAACCGGGTTTCAAAAATACAACCATGAGAGTCAAAATTTTCCTTACCCTATTGCTGGGTTTATTATTTTTTAGTTCCCAAGGAATACAGTTATTGATCCCGATGGATGACACACAACGCAATCATCTGAAATCCTATGGTATTGCTTATTGGGTCCTTCAGCGGGATGTGGAAGTGAAATGGTTGCTTAATTACCGGGGAGGAAGCTTTCTCATGCAACACCATGGTGATATTGAAAACGAATGTGTGATCAGGGGAGTTGCCTTCGAAACCATAACCGATGCGCAAGCATCAGCCATACTGAATGGAATTGCTCAACCTGAAGTAAACCAGGACGCTGTGAGTATGAACAAAGCTCCAAAAATTGCGGTTTATACTCCTCCAAATAAACTACCCTGGGACGATGCGGTTACCATGGTTCTTACCTATGCAGAAATTGAATACGATCAAATTTATGATGAAGAAATTCTGAATGGAGAGCTAACCAACTACGACTGGCTTCACCTTCACCATGAGGACTTTACAGGCCAGTTTGGAAAATTCTGGAGAACCTACCAACATATGCCCTGGTATCAACAGGAAGTAAGCATAAATCAGGAACTAACGGAGAAACTGGGTTTTTTAAAAGTATCAGAGATGAAATCGGTTATTACCCGTGAAATTGATCATTACGTAATAAATGGAGGATTCCTGTTTGCCATGTGTGCAGCAACCGACACCTATGACATTGCACGGGCTGCACACGGTGTGGATATTTGCGGACCGATGTTTGACGGAGACCCTGCAGATCCCAATCCGGATGAAAAGCTTGATTTCTCCAGAACTTTTGCTTTCCAGAATTTTACGTTGGAAATGAATCCCTCAGTTTATGAATTCTCGAACATCGATGTTACCGACACAAGGAATATTCCCCGGGAAAATGACTTTTTTACTCTTTTTGAATTCTCTGCAAAATGGGATCCTGTACCAACCATGTTATGCCAAAATCACAGGAATATGATAAAGGGTTTTATGGGGCAAACCACAGCTTTCCGTAAAGAGGTCATTAAACCCCATGTGCTTATCCTGGGAGAAAATAAACCAGCCCGTGAGGCCCGGTACATCCATGGAGAAAAAGGAAAAGGATTCTGGACTTTTTATGGTGGTCATGATCCGGAAGATTACCGTCACCTGGTGGGTGATCCTCCAACTGACCTGAACCTGTATCCAAACTCTCCGGGATATAGACTTATCCTGAATAATGTCTTATTCCCTGCCGCAAAAAAGAAAAAAAGGGAAACGTAAGCTGCCAGAAACAGGTTGACTTCAACAAACAAAATACAAATCAATTACTTACCATGATTTTGTGGTATTGCTTCTTCCCGGGAATACTCAGGTACTCCAACATATATATCCCATTTGGCAAACCACTCACATCAATACCGTCGGAATATTCCTCAGCATATAAAACAACCTCTCCCATTAAATTACTTATCCGGTAATACTTCAGATCACTAGCTTCCTGAATATACAACCTGTTTTTCACCGGATTGGGAAAGATGGTGCTGTTGGCTACGGACTGAGGAATATTTGTTGAATTAAACTTTCTGACGATGATTTCAAAACGTTTTTCAAATGTATTTCTTTCACTGTCAGTTACACGTATGGTGGCCACTTCAGGATAGGATCCTGCAGTTAAGGGTTCCAACGATTTTAGCTGCATATTCTCTTCATAGAATTTTGCAGGGCCATAACCACTTTCCATAAACAAGGGTGCGCCAAATACTTCAAATGTGAATTGATCAGCAGGAGAATAATCCGTTACAGAGATATCACCGACAACAGTACCAGCAGGCATGTTCTCATTGATTGTCATGTTACTTAACGTTAAGTCTGTTGGGCCCCAATAAGGTTGAGAAATGCCAACTACTACCTCCTGATTTTTGGTAAAATTTTCATTTCCGGGAGCTACATTATTGATCGAGTAGTATCCGTTATATCGTCCACTCCATCCCCAATTAAAATGGAAATACCCGCTTGCTGTATATCCGTCAATATTAAAAGCATGACCGGCCGCACCAGTGCCCGGATTACCGGAATAGATCAACACATGGTTTTCATCTAACTCTGATTTTAAAAGAGCAATCCATTCCTCATCATTTTCATACCTTGAAATAGTCTTAACTGCCGGCGTAAATCCAAAATATCGTTGAAAAGCAAAAGGAACCCGGGTAGTATAAGCCCCCGAACCCGAGCCACCAAAATCCATTTCCACAGCAACTGCACAATGATAAAGCAACCTGGCATTATGGTCATCCGAAGCAGTTAATGCCATTTTCGGCCATGCATAAGCAGGTTCTTTATCAAAATCCAGACTGATATAACCATAAGGAGCTAACGCATAGCTTTTGCTTCCGGAAGGTCTGGCCGGATACTTCAGGTGGTGTAAAGCCTGAGCCATGGCAACGGCTACACATCCCACATAAGCTTTTCCATCAGGACCATCTACATAAGGAGGACAAAACCTGTTCCATCCGGCTCCCTGGTCCCACTCCGTCTTTAATAAAGGAGAGACAGAAGCAGCAGATTTCAGTGCAGGCAAACTTTTCTCTTCCAGGATCTCCCACTCATCACTCCATATTGAATTACTTTGAGCATTCTCCAATTGAAGGGTGTTAAGATCCAGCCAATCTTTCACGTTTGTGGTTGCTTCTTCTGCATGGAAAAATCCATTGTATGAATACCCGATAACAGGTCGGGCATTTTCATTCCCGGATACCAAAGCCCATCCTTCAGGCTTAAAGTTAATCACATAAATACCTGACTTTTTATCATTTGTGTAAAAAGAGTTTTGCTTGACTGCCCGGGGAGAACCAAATAAAAAATTAGAGGCTACCTTAATAGCCTGTTCCCTTGAGACAGGTTGCCCCAGGGAAAAATTAACCGTGAATATTAAAACCAAGAGTTGTAAAATCCGCTTCATTCGCAAAACCTTTTAATCACATTTAACTTTTTAAAACTGTGTCTTTACCATATAACAAAAATCATACAAAAAAGTTGTTTATTGATTGTTTAAACCTGTAAACAGCAAAACAAAGATAAAAAAACCCAACTCATTTAACAAGTTGGGTTTTTCTATTCATTCAATTGACAAATCAGTTCATCCCACGGGTGGACTTCTTGATTGTGACTTTTTTGGTTACCAAACCAGAAGTGATGGATTTCATCGCAGCTGATTTGGTTTCGTTTTTGATCCAGGTGGCTTCCTCAACATACTCTCCGTAGCCCAACCAGTTAAACTCAAGATCGTAAACATTCAGTGCAAGGTCGGAGGTCATCGTTCCATCATCACCAATGGAAACATTAATAGAGTAATCTGACGTTAAGTCAGAAGATGCTGTATAAATGTTTTCCTCATCCTGCCCAATAATCTGTTCGGGTATATTAATGATTGAATTCGCCGCATCAAAAGTTGCTTCCATAGGAAGGCTTGCTCCAAGAAGGCTCTCAAAAATTCCGGTAATCAGGAACGTGGTGGGATCCTCCGGATTGATTTCAATCGTTACCACATCAGAAACCGGAGGATTATCTTCAAAAGCAGATTCGCCACTCACTGTATATTCTCCAACCAACATTTCCATGTTAAAGCGGGGTAATGTCCAGCTCAATTCATAATCAGAAGCTGCATTCAAATTTCCATAATTATCCTGCAAAACTCCTTCAGCAAGATAAAGTGAAATCACATCACCAGGTTCCGGAACCTGGGGTAATGTAACACGCAGTGTAGTGTTATTGAGCACTTCAGCATACTCAGTTGCAGAAACCTCTTTAACAACTTTCCCGTCAAAACTGGTATATTTAAACTTCACCATGTTTTGGGTTAACGCGGTTACAAGTTTCACAGGGAATGTATAACTGATATCCATATAGGTGTCGGTCAACAAAATTACCGATCCATTTTCCGGGACAACACTGGTCAGGTCAAATTCAAAAGAAATTTTTTCGAAGCGATAAAAATTTCCGTTTAACGATCCGCCAATCACTCCACTTTCTCTTTCATCACATAAGTTACCAGATAAGTCGGTCACTGCGCCGGCTTCCCACGACAGGAAGAAATAGTCACCAGCATGTCCTTCATGTGGCTGAGGCACGGTAATGTTCTTTCCGGAAGCATGACTTTCATCGAGTGTAGTTTCAACGGTTACCCCTTCATAGTAATAGGTAAAAATGAACTTTTTATTCGCCGCAACTTTCACGGGCTCATCAAATGTAAGAACAATATCACTACCAACAGCAACAGTGGCCTGGTTTGATATCGCGGGTGAAGAAGAGATAAAAGTTGGACCAACACCATCGTCGGTTTTCACCAAATAGGACTGTACAGTAGATTCAACACCATCAACATTGCTGGAAGCAGCAAACACCTTGTAATAAGTATTCGGCATCAGCTTGGCCGTGGTCGCTGACTGTCCGCCGGCGCTTTCCATCTGGTAAGTTTTGATTTCGTGTACACCAGAAGCTCCTTTAAGGGAACCGGCAATGATGGTGATGGCTTCCGGGGTAGTCATGGTCGTATCGCTGGCAACAACATAGCCCATATAACCAGCCATATTTGTTGATACATCCACTACAAAACTTGAATCCTCCACGGCAGATATCGCCAACGTAGTGATTGGTTGTGCCAGAACATCAGAAGATTCATACTCCTCAAAAGGATCGCATCCGGTAAAAGAGAACCCAGTTGATATTATGGCTAAAATATAGAATAGTATTTTCTTCATAATTTAAATTATTAATTGTTATTTTTTGGTCCATACAGCCGTTGGACTGCTGGGGTTTGCATCATCATTCCAGGCCCACTGGATACCTAATCCTTCATTTCCACCACTGGTGATATAGAAAGTATATTGCTGACGGAATGTAACTTTTACTCCGTCTGTTCTGTCAATGGTTCCAATCAGGTCACCCACTTCTTCACCTTCTCCGTTGTCATCTTCCCAGGCGATAAGTTTTACAGGACCATAACCCCAGGAGCCCCATTCCTGTTCGGTTTTGATGGTAATTGCACCATTATCCTCGCTCACTGATCCCAGGATAAAATATGGATCGGCCATTGGCGGGCCTAAAGCAGAACCGGCCATTCCATAGATCTTAACCTTATCCACTTCACCGTCAACCGCGGCAATATTTACCGAATGGTTTAGACTTCCATTGGCTGTAGCTGTAACTACAGAAGTATAATCTCCGAACAACCATCCCAGCGGATGATCATCATCGATAATGGTAATTTTCATCACCGACTCCGAAGAGAGATCATATCCCTGGTTATTCCCGGTAATCTTCAACCGGATCGTTTTATTCCCCAGCGGATCATAGTCGTTATTATCAATGGCTGCAACCACAACGGGGACATACCCAAACCCTTCTGAAAATGTGAGGGTTTTAGCGCTAAGCACCTCAAAATCCACACCTTCCATGGCCGGATTCACCAATGTAGTATCCTCATCAATGATCTCGTAGTAAAAACCGTCAATTTCTTTGTACCAGCTGTTATCCACATCAAAAGTCACTTCGCACGCTGGTGCATTTAACATGGCCGTAACCAAAACCTGAACGGTAAGGGTGTCTTTCCCCTTCATGTCCTTATCCACTTCCATCATGCTGGCAGTGGAACCATAAAAACCCACATTAGCCATATCTTCCGTAAACAGGATATCTTCCTGCTCACAACCAAAAAATGTGGTCAATGCCAGTATGGTCAGTATAAAATAACTTAATCTTTTCATTTCAATATCTATTTATTGTTAAAATGGGTTTTGTACCATATTCTCATTGCCATTAAATTCCGATTTAGGTATGGGAAGTGCCCATTTGTTATCGGGAAAATTGATATTCTGATTCACAAGCGCCACATAATCATTGCGTACCAGATTTTCTTTACGACGGGCCAGATCAAATGCCACATGCCCCTCAAAGCACAATTCTCTTCTGCGCTCATCCGAGATGTCTGACAGGACAATGCTGCCTGTTCTCGGTGCCAGTCCCCTGTTGGTCCTGATCATGTTATAGTCGGAAAGGGAAGTAACACCAGAAATGGAAGCGCCCTTATGGATAGCTTCTGCACGGATCAGATACATTTCTGAAAGCCGTAGTACGGGAGTATTATTTGTACTGCCGTCACCTGTTTTGCTGGGATACTTGTTGGTCCAGAAGAAACCTTCCAAAACAGCTCGTCCGTCAGGGTCGGAATAAAACAAGTCATGTCTTACGTCCCCCTCTTCATACAGATTCAGCAGGTCATTGGATGCACAGGCATCACCATGGAAGGCCGGATTGGTCATATAAGCAATACCTTCCTGTCCCGGAAACCCCGAATTACCGAGGGCTCCATATACGGCAAAAATCACTTCGCTGCCTTCTGCTTCACGCCCCCAGGCACCGTTTGGATTCTCAGAAACCGGCACATACTGTGCGGCTGACCACATCGTGAATTTCCCTGAGTTGATCACGCTCGTTGCATAGTTAGCTGCATTCTGCCAATCTTCCATATATAGGTATACACGGGCCAACAGAGCCTGAGCAGCTTCTTTTGTTGCAAATCCCTTTGGATCGGCTCCACCGGAGCGTTTATAATCTCCAAACAGAGATTCTGCTTCTTTCAGGTCTTGCACCACTTGGCTATACACCTCTTCAATTGGATCGCGGGCAGGTTCAGCAATCACTGTTTCAGTTACAACCGGAACACCCAGCCCTGTTTTGTTGTGTCCATAAGGCTGCGCATACAAACGAACCAGGTCGAAATGAGCGATCGCACGAATGAATAAACATTCAGCTTTAAAATACTGAAGCATTTCCTTCTCTTCAGCACTTCCTTCGAAATTTGGAATGGCATTGATCACGTTATTTGCCCGGGCAATGGCAGTGTAAGCACTTGTCCAAAGTTGCTCCGTATTTTCCGGAGTATAATTCCAGGTATAGGCATCAAACTGGTAACCTGCATTATTGGGTTTCAGTTTTCCGTTACCTCCCCGCATATCGGAAGAGAGGACAAAATATCCGCCATACCAGTCAACACCATAAAGCAAAGTGTAGGCTCCAAGGGTTGCTTTATCCAATCCGTCAAATGTACTTAAAGTAAGCTCTGACGTTTGCTGCAGCACGGGCTCTCTTTCGAGGAAATCCTGGCACCCGGCTAAAAGGATGAATAACCCGGCTATAAAAAATATTTTTTTCATTATTGCTTTCATTGTATAATAATTATTTGGGTTTAGAATGATAACTCAACACCACAGACGAAGTTTTTAGCCGTCGGATAAATACCGTACGCATGTCCGTCGATACCACGTTCAGGATCGAATGCATTCTGGCTGTGGAATGTATACACATTATACCCACTGGCATAAACGCGAATCCTGTCCATAAAATTGAGTCTGTTCATGACAGAGGAGGGCAAATCATAAGCGAGTGTAATTTCTTTCAAACGGAAATAATCACCTTTTTCCAGCCAGCGTGTATTTTCAAAAGCATTGGATTCGGAGGAATTTCCGACAGTTGGTTTTGGTGTTTCCGTAATATCTCCCGGCTTTTTCCAGTAGTCCAACGAAGTATTGAGTTGGTTTGCAATCCAATTGTAACCATCAGATCTCAGATAGCGGTGTTCGTTCATATTTTCAACCAGATGACCTGCTTTGTAATCCACATTGACAACCAAAGACAAGCCTTTCCATCTCATATCCATGAATCCACCTCCCACATAATTTGGTTCAGGAGAACCATGGTATATCTGACGTGACTTACTGTAATTATTGGTCAGCAGTCCGTCATTATCGTACCACAAAGCTTCACCGTTCACTGGATTAACTCCTGCGTAGTCATGCAGTTTATAGGTATAAAGGGAATATCCCACTTTCTGTACCCGCCAGCTGCCAATTTCATCTTCTCCAGCCAGTTCCAGTATCTCCGTGCGGTTGTGAGCAAAATTCACTCCGGCCTCGATCGAAAAGTCTCTTTGCCTTACGATATCACCAAAAATGCTAATTTCCTGTCCCACATTTTTCATACTCCCAATGTTCTGCATCAGGTTGGAAAAGCCGGTAGTCCATGACAACCGTGCTTCCAGCAGCATATCTTCTGTATAACGTTGGTAATAATCGAACGTGACGTTCAAACGGTTAAAGAAGTTCAGGTCGATCCCCCCGTTGTATACCCGGTTCACTTCCCATGTCAGGTTGGGATTTTCCAGCTGATCAGGTGCCATACCCGAAGAAGCGTTGTATTCCCGGGATCCGTAAACACCATACTGCAGGTAGTTTCCAATATCGTTATTTCCGCTGATACCATAACTTGCGCGCAGCTTAGCCAGTTTAATCCATGAGATGTTGTTCTTGAAAAAGTTCTCCTCATTCATGTTCCAGGATCCCCCGACTGACCAAAAAGTTCCGTATTTGAAGTTTGAACCAAAGCGAGAGCTTCCGTCCACACGGATACTTGCCTGAAGGAAGTATTTGGAATTATAGTTATAATCCAGCAATCCAAAGAACGATAACAAGGTATATTCTGTTTCATCATAGCCCACCTGGTCTTCTGCCTGAGTACCTGTTGTATGATAAGGGATATCCAGGTTAATGTTTGGAGATTCCCCCTCGAGGGAACTAAACCGGTAATTCTGGGCTTCCTGTCCTACCAGAATACTATAGAGATGATTTTCTTTAAAATGATCACGATAGGTAGCGGTATTGGAGGTAGTGAGCAACTGGTAGTTGTGCCGGTTACTGTACACA
>JAQVON010000151.1 GCA_028702595.1 Mariniphaga sp.
GCCAATCCATCATAAAAAAAGACAACAGGATCAGGTTACCCCTTACCTAAGGTGTAGGCTTATTTCTTCCCCCACGTATTGAACTACTGACTGTCTGCTTCTGTTTCCAGGCCCGGATTCATTTCTTTCACCCACCAGGACAACATGGAAAGTACGTTTTTTAAGACAGCCCCGAAAGGAGCCTTTCGATTGCCCGATAATTACTTTTTTTTCATTGTCGATATAATGAATCGGTATGGTCTGAAACTGGCCCTTTTCATAGTTAAAATTATCATTCTCATCTTCGTACAAGATAAAATGGGCATCTGATCCGGGATAAATACGCAGTTCAATCGGGTCAGCCGGTTTTTCAGTACTGTATTGCATTTCCGGTCCCAAAGGGATAATTGAGCCGGCTTTCACAAACAAAGGAAGGATATCAACCGGAGCATCAGCCATAATTTCCTGACCTCCTTCATACCGTTTCCCAGTCCAGAAATCAAACCAATGATTCTCCTTCGGCAGATAGACTATTCGGTTGACAGCTCCGGGGTCGGTCACCGGACATACTAATAATTCGTGTCCAAACATAAATTGGTCGGTGATGGAATAAACCTTAGGATCATTTAGGAAATCGAAAGGTAGTCCACGCATAATGGTGTATCCATCGAAAGTAACCTGTGCTGAAAGAGAATAGATGTAAGGCAGCAATTGGTATCGCAGGTTGATAAAATCGGTAAGGATTTCCTGGCTTTCGGTGCCATATGACCACATTTCATTTGGTCCGGTTCTGTCTCCCGGAAATCGCCTGCCATGTGCACGAAATACAGGACAAAATGTACCGTATTGGAACCAACGTATGAACAGTTCCCGATAAGCAGGATTAGCAGGATTACCTCCTTTGTATCCTCCAATATCGGTAGTCCAGTATGGAAGCCCTGACATACAAAGGTTAAGTCCGGCAGGAATCTGCTTTTTCAACTCTGCGAAACTGGTTTCAATATCGCCCGACCACACTGTAGTTCCAAATTTCTGCTGCCCGCTGAACCCCGATCGGGTAAGAATAAATATCCGTTTAGAACTATCCTTAATCTGGTTCTCATAGACATTTTTCATACTAAAATAGGAATATGCATTCAGATACTTTGCCGCAGGTCCAAGGTGGCATTTGCTTCGGATTAATGCGGTCCAGTCTTCAGGTTCAGTTGCATCAAACCACCACCCGTCAACCCCCAGATCAAGGTAAGATTTTTTTAGCAATTCATAGTACAATTGTCCTGCTTGGGGATTATATGCATCATAAACCTGAGAATCAAAAGCTGCCATAACATCAAGTAAATAGCCTTTATCATGAAATAATTTCCAGTTTTTAATTCCAGGTGTGATGGATGGCCATGCCGAAACCAATAATTTACAATGATACTTTTCATGCAATGTTTGAATCATCTTTTCAGGAGCAGGAAAATCCTTCTTGTCAAAAACAAATGAGCCAAATCCTTGATCTCCCCAATGGTAATAATCAAGGATAATCACATCCACAGGTATCCTCAATGCCCGTTGTTTTTGTACAACTCCCATTAATTCTTCCTCAGAACGATAGCGGTTCCTGCTTTGCATATATCCCAGCGCCCAACGTGGCATCAGGGGAG
Source organism: Mariniphaga sp. (assembly GCA_028702595.1). Taxonomy (GTDB): domain Bacteria; phylum Bacteroidota; class Bacteroidia; order Bacteroidales; family Prolixibacteraceae; genus Mariniphaga. The sequence goes on from JAQVON010000151.1 coordinate 1,629, forward strand.
CAATCCCTGTAAGCTGACGATTTTGGGCAATAATTTCATCGAATGTATTCCCCTGAATAAAAAAATATTGAATTTTATCACCTATATCAGACCAGATGTATGAACTATCTCCCACATCGTTAAAAATCGTCCGGGAATAATTGTCCCATAACAATCCATATCCCTTGGAAGATAACAGAAAAGGCACGGAAACTTTTACATTTTCCTGAACCAGTTCAATCTCCTGGTTACGGATATTAAGTTCGCCGTGCCTGTGCTGGCCCATTCCAAAAAGAGCCTCATCATACGTCCAGTTAAAATGTTGAATGATGTGATTCTGATTCCCCGCATATTCAGTTTCGAATGGAATAAAATCACTTCCTGTAGTTGAAAGGATCAAACTATTATCCGGAGTATAAAAGTTTATATCCCCCGATGATGCATCCACAGCAATCAGTAAACTGTCGGAGGTGAGTTCAATACGATTTTTCTTATGCGCTATTGCAAAATCAACGGAGTTACATGCGGTTTCATCGACTATTACGCTTGGAGCGTTTAGCGCTGAATCAGAGATTGACACAGCAATTTTCACAACCTGGGGAGAATAAAAATCTATGGCCAGTTTTTGGGCAGGGCTTCCTCTCTTATTCCCAGGCAATTCAATAACCACACCTTTTTCTGTATAGTAAAATTTGGATTCCTGACATCCTGTAAAAGCAAGAATAAATATAAAAAAAGGACAAATATACTTCATGACAAAATCATATGAATCATAACACATCTTATTGGAGTACCATAAATCGAACGGTTTCTGAAATGCCCGCGGAGAAAGTCCGCACCAAATAAACACCTGGATTAAAACCACTTACATCTAAAACAACTTGATTGCGTCCGATATGGCCTGGGAACTGAAGCTCCTGTATCAGTGTGCCCATCATATTGAAAACTAAAAAATAAGCATCTCCATTTTCTTGAGCATTGTATTCCAATGTTATCATATCCTTTGCAGGGTTTGGGTATACCGTTACATCACACGATTTAGACCTGTATTGTGGTTGTATGGAAACATCATCAACAATCTTGGCCAATCCATTCTTGAACAAGCTCTCGACCTCCTGTGCATTTACCGGTCTTCTCCATATTCTAAACTCATCGAGAAAGGCTGAAATATTCTTATAAAACGAACTGGTTGCATTTTGAAAGAGAGTGATTGGAAAAGGATTTTCTTCATCATGAACATTATCGGTTAATTCAGTTAACAAAAGAGATCTGGGTTGTAATTTTCCGTCTAAGTATACATCCATTGTACTGTCTCTGTCGAAAGACACCACCACAAAATGCCATTTGTCATCTGAAATAGTGGGAGATTCCCCATGCCAGCCGGCATTCCATGTTTGATAGTTTTTGTTGCCTCCAATCCCAGGACTTCCATCAGAAAAGTTGACCGACCATAAATTTTTATCAGGAAGAGTGGAAAAATTCAAGTACAGTGCAAATCCGATAGTCCGTTCAGCTCCTATAACATTCCAATCTTTGTTGCTGACAATTACCGGGATAAATGGGGCAGGAGGACACTTTATCCATAAAGAGAACGAAAAATCACCTTTTCCAAATTTTAAAAGATCATCATCAGGCAGAACGACCT
>JAQVON010000152.1 GCA_028702595.1 Mariniphaga sp.
GTACACCTACAACACTTACAGACCACAGATTCAACAATTACCTGGCAGGGCCTGGTACAACAACCGAAGAGAGGTTTGAAGCCGCGGCATATTACCTTGCAGGCGAGACCGAGTACCACCGGGCTTACCGCAAATGGGCAGCCGTGCAACATTTTACCTATCTCACCTGTAGTTACCCCGGCGCTTATACATCAGATAACTTTCGCGATGTGGTGAACCTGGAACTGGATCCATATTTTAAAGACTATGTCAGCGAAGCATTCAAACCGCTGGGGGTGAACCTGAGTTTCTGGGAACCAACATTGAAATCCGGGACAACAAAAATCTTTAAAATAATGTTGATCAATGACTATGAACAAGGAATGGATGGGAAGCTGGTACTTTCTCTTGAAAATAAAGGAGGAAAAGAACTTGCCAAAACAGAAACATCATTTTCTATTCCGGCATTTGGGCAGGGCTCCTACTTCCTGGAACTTGCAATACCGGAAGTTCAGGGTGAGAGCATGTTAAAAGCTACTGCATATCCTGAAGCTGACATTGAAATAACTGTAAGCAGAAGGAAAGTAAGGATTGAATAAAACTATTTTAAGAAATGACTTATGAATAACTTACCAATTTTTAAAGAACTCATATTTATAGGGTTATTTTTTCTCATATCTCTCGCATTGTCCTCACAAGAGTTTAGTCTTCAAACCAGAGTTTGGTCAACTGACGGAGATGAAGATGGAAGTATCCATTCCATTGGAAATGGCAGCATGTTGATTTATGAGCAGGGGCCGGATATTACTCATTTATTTGGAAGTCCTTACAGTTCTCCTGCCTTCCTGAGAATGCATCTACAGAGTCAATCGAAATCGTTAGATGTAAAATCCAGAAGAGAAAAGAATACCGCAATCTGGTACCATACGGTGTATGCAAATGGACAAAAAATTGCACGGATAACGGACTATATACTGGGAGATAAAAATGTATTCTTCAGGGATTTTGATGTATCAGAAGAAATCATGATTCGTGTTGTTCCTTCCGGGAGCACTTTACTATTCCCGTTGCAGGGATATTTTAAAGATATTACCGACAAAATAGAAAAATCTGTGCTGCTCAGCATCCCGAAAGGATCAATTTTCTTTGAAAATAATAACATCACTGAAGAACTTAGCTTAATCCTGTTGACAACAGGGAACATTAAATGTTCAGAACCCGATGATAAAGATTTCTCATTGACAATAAAGCCGGGAAAAGGAAGAGTAATGATGGGCAGCAGTACTTCACTTCCGGGAACAATAGAGGCGATGGAATTTGTGCTAAGTCACCCTGAAACTGACTGGTTACAACAGAGTAGGGATTACTGGCTGGCCTTTTCCGGCAGGAGATTGGATTTTGAATCAATGATCCCTCCCGGCAATTCGTTAAAAGAAACGCTTTTAAATACAATTGATGGTGTTTCAATTGCTTTGAAAACTCAACAATCAAAATCTGGGGGCGTTATGGCCGGGCATAAATATAATATGGCTTATGTCAGAGATATGTCCGGCGTTTTACGAGGATTTTTGGCACTGGGTTATTTATCTGAAGCAAGAGCTATTCTTGATTTTTGGATCAGAAAATATACTCTTTTTGGAAATGTTCCTACTGCCGATGGAATGGATAATGATGCAGCCCGGTTGAATTTACAAAATGATGAGGGTGAAAATCCTGCCCACCTGATTAATAATTGTTTTCAATATTATAGATACACCAATGACGATAAATTTCTTGAAAGTGCGTTGCCAATGATGACCTGGGCATTTGAGGTTCTGGTTAAACACGTCGCAAATGGTATGGTAGAATTCAGCGGAGATGAAACTTATATTAATGGTGGAGCCCTCAGATGTGATCTTTATGATGGTTCTGCTGAAGCGACATTGCTTTTCATCACCGGAGGGGAAAAGCTCCTGAACTGGGTTTCAGCAAACGATTTATGGGAAAAGGAGAAAATTGAAATGTACCGCAAAGTGGTTAAAGAAGCCAAAGAAAAATACAGGCAGAACTTTATGGAAGATGGAATTTTATACGCCAATGCCCCGGAGAGAAAAAAATATGCCGACCTGCCCCGCTTCCGTATCGGATGGTGTGCCGAAAGGAGAACTCATACCATGAAAATTCCAATTATTACCTGGACCGAAAGGCAAGAAGATGGGCGTTATGTCTGCCCTGCCTGTATAAACAAAACTGCAACCGGTGAGAGGCCGAAAATTTTAAATGAAAAAAGGTTTATCCTTAATTCTGTTAACTATGTGCCTGTATATATTGGCTCAGATATGTTCACAGAAAAGGAAATTGAAAAAATTATTGGTCCTGGCATGGATTTGTTCCAATCAAAAGGTATTGTACCTTCAAATATTGACGAGTTTCGTTCTATTGGTCATGACTATGGTCTTTTTCTATATACATTGGCTCAATTTAACCATCCTTTAAAGAAAAATGCATTGCGTACCATGTTGAGTGCCCTTAATTCTGTTGGTGCATGGGATGAATATTACGATAATAACATTTCAACCCGCAGCTGTTGCAAAACAAGACCATGGGAAAGTGGAACCAATATTGATGCTTTAATTGAATATATCTATTCCCTGAATTAATGGGAAAAGATAAAAATGTGATCCCCGATCATGTTATTTAAAATAAATACCATGGACTAAAAAAAAGAAAATAACACGTGGGTAAAAGAGATTGCCACTCTTCGTCACCTGCCGGTTTTCTGAAAGTGCGGTAACCCAGCACATCGTTGGCGGGACTTGCAGCCCAGGTGATATAGACATTCTCCTCGTCCTGGCAGCCATCGAGGGCAACGGCCACCGGAGGTAGAACAATGTCGGGCAGGGTAAGCTCCAGAATATCGGATACCATCGACTGGAATTACTAACTTACCTAGAGACATAGAGTTAAGCCCAAAAGCTTATTTTTATAACAAATGAATAAACAAAAAACACATTATGACAAAATATTCAAAGAGAATGCCGTCAAGTTAAGTTTAGAGCGTAAGAACGTTTCAGCACGCGTTTGTGCGTATTTGAATATATTGAGTCCTGGTATAATGTACCTACCCCTTATTAACTGGAATAAAACTCAAAAAAAGTTTGACTGTTTTTACAAATATAATTTTTAATCACATCATTCGCCATCAGATAAACAAATTTAGCCCCGCCTATGGAATTGTAAAGG
>JAQVON010000082.1 GCA_028702595.1 Mariniphaga sp.
TCTAGGCAGCAGATTACCATGTGGAAGCAGCCGAACGCGGCATTGTATTTATCGATGAACTGGATAAAATTGCCCGCAAAAGCGACAATCCATCCATCACCCGCGATGTGTCGGGGGAAGGAGTACAACAGGGACTGCTCAAACTGCTGGAAGGTTCGGTAGTGAATGTACCACCCCAGGGAGGAAGAAAACATCCCGAACAGAAACTGATCCCCGTTGACACCCGGAACATCCTGTTCATTTGCGGTGGAGCATTCGACGGAATTGAACGAAAAATTGCAAACCGACTGAACACCAAAGTAATCGGATATAGTGCAGCCAGACAGGTCGACCGGATTGAACGCGAAAACCTGCTGCAATACGTCGCTCCACAGGATTTAAAATCATTTGGACTGATTCCCGAAATTATCGGTCGACTGCCCGTATTGGTCCACCTCGATCCACTCGATGAAACAGCCTTGCGCAATATACTCACCGAACCTAAAAATTCTGTCATTAAACAATATAAAAAACTCTTCCAAATCGATAACATTAAGCTGGAATTCGAGGAAGAAGCGCTGAACTATATCGTTGAAAAGGCAGTTGAGTTTAAGCTGGGAGCACGCGGACTGCGTTCGATCTGTGAGAGCATCATGAACGAAGCCATGTTTGAAATGCCCTCCGACAAAAAACAACACCTCGCGATTACCAGGGAATACGCCCAAAAACAACTGGATAAAACCAGAATCAGACAATTAAAAGCAAGTTGACCAAACGTATTCGCTTACAGGAAAAACTGCGATGGAATAAATTTGTGTATACAACCATAGAGGTCTGATATTCAATAATACTCTCCCAAAATCCCCGGGAACGAAAAATTAAAACCCAGGTAAATACCGAAATAGCCGGATATGAATTTATCCGGCTTTTTTAAATAATAATAACTTCACCTCATTCCTCCGTTTCTTTTTCCACAGAATCTGATAAACAAATAGTAACTTTGGCGCGCACATTTGGAAAAATTTGATGCAAATACTTGAATATGATACGGTTGTTGTTGGAAGCGGACTAGCAGGACTGGCCGCTGCATTTCACTCCTCCAAGTTTGGCCATGTGGCCATTGTTACTAAATCGGAACTCGACACAAGCAATTCATACTATGCCCAGGGAGGTATTGCTGCAGCCATAGGTTCTGGCGATTCACCTGAACTTCATATGCAGGACACCCTTTCAGCTGGCCGCGGGCTATGCGACGAGGATGCTGTAAGAATTATGGTCACCGAGGGAAAAGAACGGGTACTGGAGCTGATTGAAATGGGCATGGAGTTCGACAAAAAGGATGATCAATTTGTACTGGGGCTTGAAGGAGCACATAGCAAACGGCGGATTCTCCACGCCGGTGGCGATGCTACCGGGAAAAAATTAACCTGCTTTATCCTTCAAAAAGTTAAAGAACAAAAAAATATTATTCCGTTTGAATATACTGCTGCGGTTCAGCTGCTTAAAGATAACAATCGCATTACCGGTATCCAGGCTCTGGATTTCAGAACAGGGAAAAACCTGGTGATAAAAAGCAAAGCAGTTATACTGGCTACCGGAGGACTTTCACGTATTTACTCACGATCAACCAATCCACACACAGCCACAGGCGACGGAATTGCACTTGCGGTGGAAGCTGGTGCCCGGGTTGCCGACATTGAGTTCATCCAGTTTCATCCCTCTGCACTCTATATTCCGGGAAAAGAGGCATACCTGATCAGTGAAGCAGTGCGCGGGGAGGGGGCATGGCTCCTCAACCATGCAGGCAAACGTTTTATGAAAGATATTCACCCCATGGCCGAACTGGCACCCCGCGATGTGGTAGCTTATCATATTTTTAAGCAGATCAGGGATTCAGAAAACAAGCATATCTGGCTGTCGTTGAAACACCTGGATGCGGAAAAAATCAAGTCGAGGTTTGGAAATATTTATTTCCACCTGAAGAATCTGGGATTTGACATGGTGAATGACCTGTTGCCCGTTTCTCCCGCTGCCCATTATTCCGTTGGCGGTATAAAAACAAACCTGAATGCAGAAACAAATATCAAGGGGCTTTTCTGCTGCGGAGAAGCTGCATCGACCGGAGTTATGGGAGCCAATCGACTGGCAAGCAACTCCTTACTGGAATGCCTTGTTTTCGGAAAAAGAGCCAGCGAAAAAGCTGCCCGACTCAACTGGCCTGCTGAATTTAGTCATCAGATTACACCTGTTATAACTCAACCCCGGAATGAAAATATTTTTCTCCAGTACCAGCATGAGATTGCTTCACAAATGATGGATAACCTGGGCATTGTCAGAGATAAAAAGGGACTGGAAGAAGCACGGGAGGTGTTCCGCGTGATCAGCAGCAGGTTCAAAGATTTTCAGAACGACTACAATTTACTCAAAATAAAAAACAGTGCTACCATCTGTTCCATGATTGCCACAGGAGCTTTAACCCGGGAAGAGAGCAGAGGCGGGCACATTCGCACCGATTTTCCAAACGAAGATCCCCGATGGGCGGTTCATATTGTACAACAAAAAGATCAAAAAATTAACCTGGTTGAAGTAAGGAGAGAGAAAAATGATGGATGAAAAAACATTGAGGTCTGCCGAACAATTATTTGAGATGGCCTTTACAGAAGATATAGGTGACGGTGACATCACCACTAACAACCTGATACCGCCCGATTCCAATAAAACAGCTATATTTGTGGCCAAGGAAGAGGGAATAATTGCCGGATTACCTGTAACAGAAATGGTCTTTAAAAAATTCGATAAGCATCTCATCTGGAATGAAATCCTGCCCGATGGTAGTAAAGTCAGTCCCGGAGATATTATTGCAGAATTTAAGGGTAATTACCGGGCACTGCTTACCGGTGAACGCAAGGCACTTAATTTTTTACAGCGGCTGTCGGGTATTGCCACCTATGCCAATAAATGCATTCAGGCAGTGGAAGGGTTTCACGTAGAGATACTCGATACAAGGAAAACAACACCCGGATACCGGTTTCTCGATAAATATGCCGTCAGGGTAGGCGGTGCATCCAATCATCGCTTCGGACTATACGATATGGTCATGATCAAGGATAACCATATTCAGGTAGCCGGCAGCATAAAAAATGCCGTTAAGTCTATCCGGTCAAAGATTCCCAAAAGTATTAAAATTGAAGTGGAAACTTCAAATATGGAACAGATCAGGGAAGCAATTGAAGCCGATGTGGATATTATTATGCTTGACAACATGAATAGTAAAATGATGAAAGAAGCAGTAAAACTGATCAATAAAAGAACAAAAATTGAAGCCTCCGGAAACATGACTCTAAAACGGATCAGAAAGGTAGCGGCCACTGGTGTGGATTATATTTCCATTGGTGCTCTTACCCATTCAATAAAAGCGCTTGATATCAGTCAGCGCATCATCGATTAGTATGAACCTGATTATTGACATCGGCAATACACGCACAAAACTTTCCCTGTTTAACCGGGATGAAGAAGTGTTAACAGTGCCGGTTGATGAGCTCCTGCCCACACATCTCGACATGTTATGCCAGGAGCATCCCGGATTAAATCAGGCGATTGTATCGGCCGTAAAAAATTATCCACAACCCACCAGAACATACCTCCAAACCCATTTTCAAACCTTCATGGAACTGGATGGCTCCACACCTCTTCCCATTGAAAACTGTTATCATACGCCGGAAACACTGGGGAAAGACAGAATTGCAGCCGCAGTTGGAGCCTCTTTTCTCTATCCGGGCAACCACGTATTGGTGATTGATGCCGGAACAGCTATAACCTATGATTTGATAAATAACAAAAACCAGTACTTGGGAGGAAATATTTCCCCCGGTCTGGATATGCGTTTCCAGGCACTTCATCATTTTACTGGCCGACTGCCCCGGATAAAAACAAAAAATATGAAAAAACTTTTCGGCCAATCGACCCGGGAGGCCATTCTTGCCGGAGTTCAGAACGGGATAGTCTTTGAGGTGGATAAAACAATTGATGCATTTAAGGAATTTTATAAAAATTTAATCGTTATTATTACCGGAGGGGATGCCAATTTCTTTGATAAGAAATTAAAAAATTCTTTCTTTGTACATTTCAATTTAATAGCCATCGGATTAAACCGCATATTAGAACATAATGGGGAGATTTAGAAAAGGGAGTTTATGGGTTGGACTGATTTTGTTTCCAACCTTGCTTTTTGCGCAATTTAACAACAACACGACTTCACCGTATTCACGATACGGACTGGGTGACCTTCAGCCATACACCATGGGCCGTACTCTCGCTATGGGAGGAGCTTCCCTGGCCAGCCGCAATAACCAACAGATCAATCTTGCCAATCCCGCTTCCTATACCGCAGTCGACTCCCTGGTATTCATGTTTGAATTTGGATTGCATGGTCGTTTTTCCCGGTTCAGCACCAAAGAAAACAGCATGAACGCCAACGATGTCAATTTCAGGTATTTTGCCATGAATTTTCAAATCACCAACTGGTTGGCTACCTCCCTGGGATTGACCCCCTATTCCGATGTGGGATATAATGTCCGCATTATGGATGAGGTGGATAACGCCGGTGATATCCTGTTTAATTACTACGGGGAAGGTTCCATTTCAAAAGCATTTTTTGGATTTGCAGTGGATCCGGTAAAAAATATTTCAGTCGGTGTAAACTTTAACTATATGTTTGGCTTGTTAAACCGAAGCGCCGAGACATACTTTTTGGAGTCTTCCGATTTTTATAACAATCAAAAATATGAAAACTTAAGGTTGCGTGATTTTAACATTGGACTGGGAGTACAAGGTACCCTGCCACTGAAAAATAATCAACACCTGAACGCAGGGATCATCCTGGAAAACAAACCCTCGTTTACCGGATTTTATTCGGATATGACAAAAAAAACGCTGACCATTCCAACCGGAAGCACCTCCTCACGAAGCGATCAGGATACCATTAAACCATTCAGCAGTGAGGAAAGAAGCAGGATTGAGTTTCCGCTTACCTATGGGGTAGGGCTGTCGTACGTAAAGGAAAACAGCCTGGAAATAAATGTCGACTATTACCACCAAAGCTGGTCAAAAGCCATTCTTCCCGGTAGAAGTAATTTTATGAATGAGAATGATCGAATATTAACTGATTTAGATAAATTTGCACTCGGAGCGGAATGGATCCCCGACAAGTTTTCCATACGAAGTTTCCTCAACCGGATAGCATATCGTGGCGGAATAAAATATGAAAAATCATACCTAAAAATTGATAATCAACAGATTAATGATTTTGGCATAACTTTTGGAGTAGGATTACCGGTATATCGTTCTAATTCTACCATTAACATCGCGGCCGAAATTGGAAGAAGAGGTACCAAACAACATAATCTCGTTCTTGAAAATTATGCAAAAATAAACCTGAGTGTCAATTTATATGACCTTTGGTTCATACAAAGAAGATATGATTAATTAACAACAAAAATATCAGTTAACTATGAAAGCTATATTTCGCTTAGCACTATTAATCGCCTCTCTGACCCTGACAGTTGGTTATCCCCTTCTGGCTCAAAGAGTGGTCACCGGTACCGTTTACCGCGAAGGGAAACCTGCTGCGGGAGTTACTGTTGAGGCACACCGTGGCGGTTCCATGATGACCAGTTTCGACGGGAAATATGAGGTGGAAGCCGACGTAAAAACAAAATGGCTGAGATTCACGTTTCTGGATGAGTCGAGCAGACTGGACATTTCCGATAAACCAGGAGACTCATTCGACTTTGCTTTTGATGGAATACTTCCCGGCAATGATGATGAAACCGAATCAGCTGATGTTATACTGAAAACGGCAGAAGAATTGATTCGTGACCAGGACAGAGACTTCATGAACGAACTGTCACTATATAATGAATTTTATAAACAGGGAAACTATGAATCGGCATTCCCTCATTGGAAAACAGTGTACAATAAATATCCAAAATCTACATTAAACCTGTACATCCATGGTTCCAACATGTATGAATCCATGATTGAAAAATCAACTTCCCTGGAAGAAAAAGATAAACTCATCGGGGAATTGATGAAAATGTATGACAAGAGAATCAAACACTTTAACGCCAAGGGGTTTGTTTTAGGTCGTAAAGCTACAGCATGGTTAAAATTCAAGCTGGACAATGACCGCGCACAGGATAACGGGAATATGAAAGAGACCCTGAAAACAGGATACGACTGGCTGACAGAATCAGTAAATGAAGAAGAAGGGGACAGTGAATTACCTGTTTTGGTACTACTTATGCAAACCACACGTTCCCTTTTCATGCTCGGTGAGATCCCCAAAGAAACAGTGGTAAAAAACTACGAAACCTGTAATTCAACGATAAAAGCTATTCTTGAAAAAACAGAAGACAAGCAGATAATAGAAGATGCAGGAAAAGTTCAGGCAGTTATTGAAGAGATCTTTGGTGCATCAGGAGCAGCCGATTGTGAAGCACTGATCACCATCCTGACCCCTCAATACGAGGAGAATAAAAATGATATTAATTTCATTAAAGGGATGTTACGCCGACTGGGTAGCGCTAAATGCGACGAAAGCCAACTGTTCTCTGATGCCACCGATCAGCTGTACAACCTGGAACCATCGGCCGAAGCAGCATTCAACATGGCAAGAAGGTATCTGAAACGTAACGATGACGCCCGGGCTAAGAATTATTACCTCGAAGCTATGCAGCAGGAAGAAGATAAAGAACTGCTCGCCAAATATTATTATGAATTTGCCCTGTTCATCTTTGCCAAAGAAAATAATCTGCAGGAAGCCCGCAGCTATGCACGCAAAGCACTGGAAGCCAAGCCAAACTACTGCGAGGCAAATATCCTGATCGGTGATATCTATGTGTCAGCAAGCCGTTCATTCGGCGAAGATGCCTTTGAAAAAGCAACGGTGTTCTGGGTAGCGGTCGATTATTACGAACGTGCCCGCTCAAGCCAGGATTGTGCGGTGGATGCTTCTCAAAAAATTTCAACCTACAAAGGATATTTTCCCAATAAGGAAGAAGCTTTCTTCCGGAGCTTACAAGAAGGACAAACCTACAAGGTGGGAGGCTGGATAAATGAAACAACCCGAATCAGATTCTAAAAAAAACCGAGTTAGAAGTATATTTCTAAGAATTGCAGCTCTTTTTACAGGAACTGCATTTCTTTTTTCTGCCTGTGAGGATAACCTGGAAAAAATAAAAGCTTTTAACTCACTGGAAAACCTTCCTTTAATGGAAGCTTCTCATTTTCAAACCCTGTTCACTGATAGCGGCCAAGTGACTTTCCTGCTAAAAGCTCCCAAATTACTCAGCTATGAAACAGATGGAGTTTCTTATACCGAATTTCCGGAGGGAATTGAGTTGATCCGGTACGACGAACATCAACGGATTATTTCCAGCATCAAGGCAAACTATGCAAAGCAGTTCGAGAAAGAAGACAAATGGGAAGCAAAAAACAATGTGATCGCTACAAACGCACAGGGAGATACGCTGAAAACCGAACACCTGATCTGGGAAGAAAAAGTGGGGAGAATTCATACGGAAGAATTTGTGCGAATCATCCGTACCGATCAAATCATTACAGGAATCGGATTTCAATCGGATCAGGAACTGCAGAACTGGAGAATAAAAAATCCCAGGGGCACCATTTACATCGATGTGCAGAATAATCCATAAAAATTACTATCTTCGCAGCTCAAAAAAATAAAATAAAAATTGCAATAAGAACTGTAAATCAATGGCAACGTTACAAACGATCAGAACAAAAGCAGGATTATTGGTGGCAATTGTAATTGGCATTTCACTGGCCGCCTTCGTCCTGGGTGATATGTTACAGGGAGGAAGCTCCCTTTTTCAGCGCAACAGGCTTAAAGTGGGTGAAATCAACGGGGAATCTGTTCAATACCCCCAATTCCAGCAGGAAGTGGAAAAGTTGGGTGATATTTACCGGATGAACAGCCCCCAGAACCAGCTGGATGAGCAAACATGGATTCAAATCCGGGAACAAACCTGGCAAAAAACCGTCAATGACCTCGTTATGGGTGAAGTATATGAAAATCTTGGAATCCAGGTGAGTTCGGAAGAACTTTTCGACATGATCCAGGGAAACAATCTGCATCCTATCATCCAGCAAATTTTTCGGAACCCGAATACCGGACAGGTTGACCGTGGAGTAATTATTCAATTTCTGAGAAACCTGGAAACAGGTGTTGCTCCGGAGCAGCGGGACTACTGGCTCTACCTCGAAAACCAAATTATTGACGACAGGATTCAAACAAAATACAATAACATGGTTGGGAAAGGACTCTATGTCACCAACCGGGAAGCACAACACAGCCTGGATAACCGCAATAAAGTGGTGGATTTTGACTATATCGTTCTTCGTCACAACTCGGTGGCCGACAGCCAGGTAGTTGTCACAGACAAGGAACTGCGCGATTACTTTGAAAAAAATAAAGATACATACCAACAAGAAAAACAACGCAAGATTGAATACATCACTTTTCAGGTAACTCCATCACCACAGGATTTTGACCAGGCTGAAAAATGGATCAATGGCATTGTTTCTGACTTTGCATCAGCAACCGATAATGTCTCCTTCATCAATGCCAATTCAGACGTAACCTTCAATGACAGCTGGCTCAAGAAAGATGATCTTCCTGCAGAGACAGGAGCATGGATCTATGAATCAGATGCAGAAATAAATGACATATTTGGACCTTATTTCGAAAATAACGCCTATATCCTGACCAAACTACATGCGGTTGAAATGATGCCCGATTCAGTACAAGCCCGCCACATTCTTTTGCAGGTAAACACCGAAGAGGAATTAATAACGCAACAAGCATTAGCCGACAGTTTGAAGGCAGCCATTGAAAACAGAAGTAATTTTGCAGATCTGGCCAGGCAATTTTCAGCCGATCAGGGATCTGCTATCCAGGGTGGTGAACTGGGTTGGTTTGGGCGCGGACAAATGGTCAAACCTTTTGAAGATGCTGCGTTCAGCAATAAAGTCAATGAAGTAACCATTGCCCAGTCGCAATTCGGACTGCACGTGGTTCAAACCACCGCACGCGGAAAGGAAAGCAAACAGGTACAAGTGGCTAACCTCGTGAGAAATGTGACTCCAAGCACCCAGACATACCAAAATATTTATGCAAAAGCCAGTGAGTTCGCAGGGAAAAACCTGACAAAAAAAGATTTTGACGCCGCTGTGGAGGAACAAAAACTCAACAAGAGATCTATCCAGGTTAAAGAAAATGATCATCAGATTCCCGGTCTGGAGAACTCACGGCCTGTTATTCGTGCAGCCTATAGTTCAAAAGTAGGGGAAGTGATTGCCGACACCCAGGGATCTACCATTTTCGACCTCGGAGAAAGCTTTGTTATTGCCACATTGGTTTCTGCAACGGAAGAAGGTGTAGCCAGCTTTGAAGAGGTAAAAACACGAGTAGAACTGGCTGTGCTGAAAGAAAAGAAAGGAAAACTCCTGATCGAGAAAATGACCGCTGCTATGCAGGGAAAAACAGAATTGAACGCCATAGCGGGAGAGCTGGGAACAGATATAAAAAAGGCCACAAACATTCATTTTGGCTCCATATCTATTCCGGGTATCGGAATGGAACCCAAAATTATCGGATCAGCCACCACACTGGAGAATAATGAATTGTCAACTCCCCTGGAAGGAAATAACGGGGTATTCCTTGTTCAGGTAACTGATGTAAAAAAAGAAAATAATGACGATGTGACTCACGAGAAAAACCGGTTGGCGCAAAGCCTCTATTTTCGTGCTTCCTCACAAGCCTTTAATGCTCATCGTGAAAAAGCAGAAATAGAAGACCAGCGGGCAAAATTCTATTAAATTAAAAATTGACCAACATGCAAAAAGCAATTCTAATCATACTCGACGGTTGGGGAATAGGTGATGGTTCAAAACGGGATATTATTTCTCAGGCTCCCACTCCGTTCATGGATTCGTTGCTAAAAAAATACCCCCATGCACAACTCCTTGCTTCAGGGGAACATGTTGGGCTACCCGATGGCCAGATGGGAAACTCCGAAGTGGGGCACCTGAACATTGGAGCCGGGCGGGTTCTTTACCAGGACATGGTGAAAATCACCCGCTCTATCCAAGACAAGTCCCTGTGGAAAAATCCCCAGATTGTCAAAGCCTATTCCTACGCGAAGGAAAACCGGAAGAAGGTTCACCTCATCGGGCTGATTGGCCCCGGCGGGGTACATTCACTCAGTTCCCACATGGTTGCACTCAGCCAGATTGCCACCGATATGGGCCTGAAAGATGTTTTTATTCACGGACTTACCGACGGGCGCGACACCGACCCGCGTTCAGGTTATGGGTTTATTCAAAATGACCTGGAAAAACTGAAACACACACATGTAAAATTTGCGTCCCTGATTGGACGCTATTATGGCATGGACCGCGATAAAAATTATGACCGGCTAAAGCTGGCTTATGATCTTTATACCAAAGGGAAAGGCGAAAAAACTACCGACATTCTTTCGGCAGTGAAAGCTTCTTATGATCAAGGTGTAACCGACGAGTTCTTAAAACCTATAGTCGTAACGGATAAAAATGGAGAGCCACTGGCAAAAATTGAAGAAGATGATGTAGTGATCTGTTTCAACTTCAGAACCGACCGCCTGCGGCAAACCACTATCGCATTTACACAGCAGGATCTTCCGGAATTTGGGATGCATACCATGAAACTACAGTGGTATACCATGACAAACTATAAGGCTGATTTCAAAGACATAAACGTGATCTTCGATAAGGAGAATGTCACGCGCACCCTGGGAGAAATCGTTTCGAATGCAGGCATGAAGCAGATACGTATTGCTGAAACAGAAAAATATGCCCATGTTACCTTTTTCTTCAGCGGAGGTCGTGAAGAACCGTTTGAAGGGGAAGAACGCATTTTAGTTCAATCGCCCCGTGTACCTACCTACGATCTTCAGCCCGAGATGTCAGCACCCAAAGTAAAAGATGCCATAGTACCTAAATTGATCAACCAGGAAGCACATTTTATCTGCCTGAACTTTGCCAACGGGGATATGGTAGGCCATACGGGAGTTTATGATGCTATCTATAAAGCCATACAGGCTGTAGACCAGTGTGCAAAAGAGGTAGTGGAAGCTGCCCTCGCGGGAGATTACGAGATCCTGATTATCGCCGATCATGGGAACGCCGACAATGCTGTAAACGAAGATGGTTCAGAAAATACAGCTCATTCACTGAATCCTGTTCCCTGCATCTACGTGAGCAATAATAAAACCAGCCGGAAGCTCAGGAACGGTATCCTGGCCGATGTGGCACCAACCATTTTGCACATCATGGGGCTGGATAAACCTTCGGAAATGACAGGTCAAAGCCTTATCCATGATTGAGATTGGACGCACCATAATCAGTCGTGCTGTTTTGGAACAATATTTTACCTGCAACCTCCAAAAATGTAAAGGATCATGCTGTATGGAAGGGGATTCAGGTGCTCCGTTAACACCTGAAGAAGCAAAATTGATCGAAAACGACTACCACCTGTTTGAAAAATACCTGCCTCAGGAACACCGGCTGGCCATACAGGAACAGGGCTTTTCGATGATCGATGATGACAATGACCTGGTTACTCCCCTGGTGAACAATAAACAGTGCGTCTACTCTTTTTTTGATGATGAAGATATACTGAAATGCAGCATTGAAAAGGTATTTTTTGAAGGCTTAACCCAATTCAGGAAACCCATATCCTGTCATCTTTTTCCAATCCGTATCACTGAATACAAACAGTTCGATGCCGTGAATTACGAGGAGCTGGAAATTTGTAAACCGGGCCGTAAATGTGGTCAAACAAAACAGGTAAAGCTATACCAATATCTGAAAGAGCCACTCATCAGAAAGTATGGAGAAGAATGGTATAAAGAACTGGAAATTGCAGACCAATATCTGAAAAATAAAAATAAAAATTTCTAAATTTGTACACCGATTTTGATGAAATCATTCTGGCGCGTTCCTCTAACGGTTAGGAGATCGGTTTCTCAATCCGACAATAGCAGTTCGATTCTGCTACGCGCTACTTTCAATTAAAAATGATTCACAAGCATTTGGGTTATTTCCATCAGATTTTCTGCCCATGCCGGATTCAACGGCCACATTTCAACAATCTCACCGTCAATTTCCTCAGCAAACACACGGGCTTGTTCCTTGTCGAGGTCACTCTGAATATAAATGACCAGGATATTCTCCTTCCTGGCCAGTTCGGTCAGTTCAGCCATCCGTTGCGGGGTTGGCTCCTTCCCTCCCGGCTCAAGTGAGTGCTGAACCAGATTATACTCCCGGGCAAAATAGGACAGGCTTGGATGGAACATGATGAACTGACGTCCGGCATAATCCGCTAACTTGCTCTTTATTTTTTGATCCAGCTGATCAATCTCCTGAATAAATTGAAGATAATTTTTGTTATATATGTCGGCCCGCTCCGGCTTTAACCGGGAGAGCTCCCGGACAATTTGCCCGGTCATTTGCTTTGTCAGGGAAGGAGATAACCAGGTATGGGGATTTACTCCTGCCCCCTGTTTCTGCCTGTTGAAACCTTCATTTTCGCCATAAATCAAATCCAAGCCTTCAGAAAGGTTAACAACCTTCATATCTCTGTTCGCCTGCTCAATCTTCTCTCTCCAGGAGTACTCAAAACCAATATAGCCAATCCGAAACCAGACCTCCGACCGGGTTATCTCTTTCAACTGTGAGGGGATCAGGGTAAAGTCGGCCGGACTTGCACCCGGTGGCAGCAAAACATGAACATCAAAGTCATCTCCGGCAATTTTATTAATAAATGT
>JAQVON010000153.1 GCA_028702595.1 Mariniphaga sp.
TTTCATAGCTTGTTCTACATTCCCACCTAATCGGGCATAACCGAACAAACGTGCCGCTTCTTTCACCAAATCTTCAGCGGGTAAACTAATTTGGTTGGTCAAAATCTCAACCAAGCCCGCTGCAATTTCCTGTTTAGGTAAATCTTCCGGGCTTCGCTTTTGATCATCATTTGACGGAACACGAAAGGTAGTGTACGTTTCAGGATTTTGTTCCTCGTTCCAGTAAAAATAATTACCGTTTTGTCGGGTAAATCTCAGGTTTAAACTACCATATAGACCATCCAAATATTCTTTTAGCCGAACACCAAGTCGACTAATTCCCCAGGCGGTCAAAATCCGTTTGGATAATAATCCCTGACTGATTGGGGCTTCTGTTTGAATGACCTGTTGAATCTGGTTTAGTATCTTCTGTGCTCTGCGTGTGTCAAAAAATTCATCTGAAAAATTTAAAATCGTGGTGGGTAATGGGCATGCTTTATAAACAGCATATACACGATTGGGTTCAATAACATGCTGCGTAATACCCTGCAACTTTAAACCGGCAAACTGCTCTCTTTTTTGTTGAATCCCAGATTCTGCCGGTTCGCGATGCTCTGTTGAATCAGATACAAACTCGACAGGTTTTGTGGCATTTTCTATTGCATCCTTTATCTCTTGTATCACTTTCCGGGGATTGTCCCACCAGTCGGGAGACCAAAGTTTATAAATATTCCAGCCAAGCAACTGCAGTACCTGCATCCTGATCAATTCCCGATCTTTTGCAGTTTTTGCCGATCTGTAATTTTCACCATCAGTGAGAATTCCCAATATATATTCTGAAGTATTTTCCGGATTGATCACACCAATATCAATTCGATAACCGGAACAACCAATATTGGTGCGTACATCATAACCGAATTTGCGTATCTCCTCAGCAATATGACTTTCAAAAGAGTTGGGCTTCTCTTTAAGAAAATTATTTTTTTGAGATAAAACCTTTTTACCTTTTTCTGAATATTCCAAAAATGCCTTAATCCCTGCAACTCCTTCAGATGATGTACGAGTAATATCAATCTGGTCGGATCGCAAGGTGGAAAAAACTTTCATTTCGTACCGGGCACGAGAAACCGCTACATTTAATCTTCTCCAGCCTCCTTCTCTATTGAGAGGTCCAAAGTTCAAGCTAATATTACCCTCCTTATCCGGTCCGTAGCCCATTGAGAAAAGAATAACGTCCCTTTCATCCCCCTGAACATTTTCCAGGTTTTTAATAAAAATCGGTTCCCCTGATTCCATCGCTATCAATTCAAGATCAGGTCGCTGCTTAAAAGCTTCGTTGAGCAGATCTTCGATCAAATTTTGTTGTGCCGAACTAAATGTCACAATTCCTATACTTCTTTTTGACAGCTCAGGATCGGCCAGCATACGAATAACCTCCTCAGTAATAGCGGTTGCTTCAAAGCGGTTTTGGCGTGTTTTACCACGATCATAAAATCCGGGCACATGGATATTACTTACTTTAGTTGTGATATCATCGGGAGAAGGGAAAGTCATCAGTTTATTGTCGTAGTAATTGGAGTTACTGAAAGCAATCAGGCTTTCGTGTTTGCTACGGTAGTGCCACAACAGGTGTTTAGATGGAATTGAGAGTGCCAGGCAATCATCCAGAATGCTCTCCAGGTCTTCCTTTTCAGCATTTTCTTCATCAAAATTATTGGTAGAAAAAAAGCTTGTTGGCGGCATTTGCTTCGGATCACCAACTACAATTACATTCTTACCCCTTGCAATGGCACCTACTGCCTCACTGGTTGGCATCTGCGATGCTTCATCGAATACGATCAGGTCAAATTTGGTTTGGTCGATTTCAAAATACTGTGCTACCGAAATCGGACTCATCAACATACAAGGGCACATACGTGGAAGAAGATTCGGAATTAAATCGAAAAGCCTTCTTAATGACATTCCCCTTCCTTTACTTCGAATAGCCCGCTGAAGGATTCCAATTTCAGAACTTTTTGCAGCTTCGCGGGTAAACGATGGGATATCAGAAGCCAGTTTTGCAAACAATTCAGCTTTGGTAAGCTCCTCGAAATAACGGCTTTTATCACGGAATTTCCTGATTTTGTTTTCAAAAAGCTTTCCGTTAAATGTTGAAAGCTGAGGTTCACTTGAAATAATATATTCTGAACCATGCCTGAATATTGCTTTTTTAAACGAACTAAGTACTTCATCATTATTCAACTCTCCTTGCTGATACGCTTGTACCACCGAATGCAGACCAGCGTTCAAAACCTTTTGAACCGAAAGATTCCAACCTGACCAATCCCTTAAGTCATCAAGGTTCTGCCGCCAGTTCAGCGCTTTTTGACTCCATACTGCAATCCAGTCCTGAGATGGATCGTCATTGTCCGGAAAATTAATCCCAAGTAATTCCGATAGTTTATTCTCAACATCTTTAATCCTTTCGAAACTTTCTTTATAGCTCTGTAAATATTTTCCATTTATTGAAATATATGTTTGTGCCCCTTCGGAAAAATCTATGGACAAATTCGATCTTACTAACTTTGATTTGGATGCATCATTGGTAATATCCAATACAGCTTTATGAATGTTTATAACCGCTTCACAAATCTGAATGACTTTTTCCCATTCGCTGCTTCCATTTTTCCATAGAAATTCCAACATTCGGGAAAGCATTTCAGCATTATCATCCAAAATCTTCTGTTCTTTCTGATAATGAATCACTTTTTCAAGCAACTGCAAAATTTCCAGCTTTCTAATTTTACCGATTTTAGATAGGGTTTTTAATTTCTTTGCAATTTTTTGCTGTCCCAGAAACCGGGGTACAAACCATTTTCCTGATACATTCTTCCAGTTTACTAATGCAGATTTCGCTTCAAATATCAAAATGCTTTTATCAAAATCTTTAAGTAATTCTTCACGTATATTATCCCTGGTTATTCCGTGGTGTGAAATTTCGATAATATTACCGAGTGTATTTTCGACGTTTCTACAGTTCCAGATCTCATTTGGTATATCCGGTAATACAAGAACTTTTTTAGCTATTTCAAATAATGCAATATCCTGCTTTCTTGAATAAAATAAAGCATCAAGCTTCAGCAGAGAAAGCAATTTTTCTCTTTTTTGATTTAATTCCGACAAAAAATCAATATAGTTTGAAATCAACTCATAAGCATTTGTCC
>JAQVON010000083.1 GCA_028702595.1 Mariniphaga sp.
TTTACAATTCCATAGGCGGGGCTAAATTTGTTTATCTGATGGCGAATGATGTGATTAAAAATTATATTTGTAAAAACAGTCAAACTTTTTTTGAGTTTTATTCCAGTTAATAAGGGGTAGGTACACAATCAGAAACCCCATACGCTTGGAATTTTATGCAATCCGGATCACCCGGCACTGGAGGAATTCCCCACAGAATACCACTCCGACTGGCAGTGGTGGGATGCCATGAGTCATGCAGATGCCATTCAGCTGGATTCATTCCCGGTGGAACTGAAGCCCATTGTTCGCATCATCGATGACTGGGTGACCAACCGCAGCCTGGCTCTGCTTTTTGAAGCGAAGGTAGGGAAGGGGAGTATCCTGGTAAGCGGGACAGACCTGGTAAATCACCTTCCCGGGCGACCGGAAGCACGGCAACTGAAGTCCAGCCTGATACGATATATGGTTAGTGAGCGATTTCAGCCTGCTGTGGAATTGAGTCAGGAAAAGCTGAAAAGGATTACAAACGCTTCAGTAGATCAGGAAAATTAATCAGCAAATGTATAACAAGAGTTTTATATTTGTCAGTAAAAACAACCCATTTATAATATTTTATTCTCATGAAACAAGAACTGATAGTACTAAAAATCCTGTTACCCTCTCTTTTTATCCTCATAGGACACACTCTTCATGCTCAAACTGATTTACGAGCAAAACAAAAAAGAAATATAATCAGCCTTGTGGCTAAAGAGACGATCACCCCCATTGAGATCAATCATGGAGATGCAGTTCATTACACAAATAAAGCCGGAGAGAAACTTACCATTGAACTTCTTTCCACTTCGGCTAACGTAATCTATACCAATAAGTACAAGATTCCGCCGGATGAATCCGGGAATGACAGGGGGAATATGTTCAGGGCCCGGTTGTTGTATGAGTTTACCTGTGATTTGAAGATTAATGGATTACCTATGACTATGCGACGGTATGTCGGATCACAGGAGAGTTTTTATGAACCTTATGTAATGAACGGGGTACGGATTTGGTTTGATGGTGTTTCAGCTATCAACGAAGAAAACGGCGGTTTTTTAAATACGGCTCGAACGGAAAACGGAATACCGAAAAAACATGCCCGGTTTGTTTTTCATGATATGACTCAGCGAATCTGTCCCGGAGAGATTCATCCGTGGTTTATTGATGGTGAGGAGAAGGATGAAAGTTTTATTTACAGGGACAATTTTATTGACATCGGCCGGTGTTATAATGGAGATGATTGTTTTTTGGGAGCATACCTGGGAGGAGAGGCCCATGGAGCTTTGGATGTCGTAATGGAAAAAAATACTTTAATGTATGCCCCTTTCGATATGGATACACAGGAAGGAATCAGGGCAGCGGGTTCAAAAAAATGGTCTGATGGTTCTGTGTGGCGTATAAATACCGGACATGTTATTGAAAAATTTGTTCCGGATAACGTTCCGTTAAAAGCAGGTACGGTTTATGGCAGGGGTGCAAAAAGGGCTGTTGGATTTCATCCGCATGCCCATTTTGGATTCGCGATTTTTGAAAATGAAATTCTTTATGATATCGATACCTGGATCATCTTCTGGCAACTTTTTGAAGATAATAAGAAAAGGGACGGTGTGTTAAGAGCGATGATGAATCCATTGCATCACTCCAAAACAGGTGAGTTGATTCAATTTCAGGGAAAGCGTGATCAGGAAAAGCGACATCCTTCAAAAATGGAATATTTCTGGACATTCGGAGATGGTGGCTCTTCGGTTGGGCCGGCACCGGAACATGTGTATACAAAAGCCGGCATTTATCCGGTAACCCTCACAATAGACAATGGAGTTGAATTGGCTTCTTTTACCCAGCATATCACCATCGAAGGATCAGACGCAACCCAACCCTCCATCGCATTATCCTGTCCTGATGAACCTGCCTTCAGGAAAAGACCGTTGGATGCGATGGATGTTTACAGCCGGCCGGTAAAATTTGTGCCTCACTCTTTGGAATTTTGGGCCAGGCCAAGCCGCCCGAAACCAAATACAAAGGAAATACAAATTCAAAATGGAGGAGATGATGCGTTGTCCAATGTGACTTTTGGTGTTGATTACAAAAATCATGAGCATAGTTGGTTAAAAATTCAACACACTGGAAATTTAAATAATCAAACGCTGGAAATCGGTGTGGATGGCCAGGGGCTTCCTGCAGGGCAATATGAAGCCGTGGTTTCTGTTTTTTCTGAAGGTGCATTAAATTCTCCACAGGATTTCAGGGTGGTGTTGAATGTGCCTGATTATCCTGCCAAAACAAAAGGAATAACGGTTGATGACAAGGATGAAGCTTTTTATTGCACACCTTATTTTTGGGTAGGTCACCGTTACCATGGTTGGGGATGGCCCCTGCTTAAGGACGCTGAAGGCTACAACCATTTTTATTTAATCAACGGAGAACGGGCCAAAGAAGGAGAATTTGTCCGGTTCAATCCTGATTTACAAGAGGGCATATATGATTTATACCTGTATGAAAAAACACCATTTGCTTCAGGTCCGCCTGCGGATAACGAACCTGCACGATTTCAGGCAAGGGTGGTATCTGCTGAGGGTGATACCACTTTTTGGATGGAGCCGGAGAGAACAAAAGGACTTTATCCCCGGCCACATGAAGGTCCCGACGGATGGTACTATTTTGAGCCTCAGCCTTCCCGGAGTCTGGGAACCTTCAAGTTTGAAGAGGGGAAAGATGGTTTTGTGGAAATTATGGCCGGTGGCTCAAAAGGTCAGGTGATTGCAGATGCAATTCATTTTTTGAGAAAGGATGATTTTTAGTTTTTTTTTCGTTTACGCTTAAAGTGGGAACAAATGAAGAGTCAAACGAAGTTTTTTGTCATGCTCATGATAATGATCCTGAGCAGTCTGGGTTCAACAGCGCAAGCATTGGGAACGGATCCCGAAGAGGGAAGGGGTACCTATAAAAACCGGACTTTTTTTCATCTGGAAAAGTATTGGGACAGTGCAAAAGTGCTTAATAATCCGCATAAGGGTTGGGAAGTTCATTATTACAGCAACAGTCTGCGGAATTACGGCAGAAAGTTGAGCCCCACAGATTCGCTGGCCGATTTCCCGGGATTGACCAACATTTATTTCCGGCTTGCATGGAGTTATCTTGAACCGGAAGAAGGGGTTTATAACTGGGCGGTTTTTGACTCCATAATCGACCGGTGGGTTTCCTGGGGGAAAACGGTATCGTTCAGGATTACAACCAAGGAAACGGAATTTGTGTATGCCACCCCCGAATGGGTCAGGGAGGCAGGTGCCAAAGGGAAGTTTATTGACCAGCCCGATATCAGGGTCAAAGCCTGGGCACCGGAATACGGAGATCCTGTTTTTCTGGAGAAACTTGAAAATTTTCATCAGGCTTTTGCAGCCAGGTACGATGACAAACCCTATATCGCCTATGTGGATATCGGAAGCATTGGTGAGTGGGGCGAAGGCCACACCGCTTACTCCGGGTGGTACGATGTGCCGGTAGAAACAGTGAAAAAACATATAGATATCTACAAGCGGTGTTATAAAAATTCAGTTCTGGTGATCAGTGATGACTTTATTGGTCAAAGAGATTCAGATGATGGTTCTGATTATGAGATTTTTCATTATTGCCTGGAAAAAAGGATTGGTTTTCGCGATGACAGCGCCAATGTGGGTTGGTATAAAACCTTAGGTTTTGGCCCTTCCTGCATTCGCACCCCGGAGCTATTCAGCTCAGTGTATAAAACCATACCGGTGGTGCTTGAACACGATCATTATGGAGCAACCATACGCAACGGCATGTTCGGAGACGGATCGGGGTTTGAAAAAGCCATTCATGAAACGAAAGCAACCATTATTGGTTTTCATTATTTCCCGCGGGAATGGCTGAATCAAAATTACAGGTTTGCTATAAAAATGGCCAATCTGAGTGGCTACTGGTACTTTCCCAAATTTGCCATGCTGCCCGATACCCTGCGAAAGAGTTCCAACCGGAATTACATCCGGATGACATGGGAAAATCATGGAGTGGCTCCGGCATATCACAAATATGATTTCTCTGTCAGGCTCATCCATAAGGAAACCGGACAGCAGTTTACCCAGGTGCTGGCAGAGTCTGACAACCGGAACTGGCAGCCGAATGAATTTGTTGCTGAACAATGCAAGATCAACCTGGACAATAATTTGAGGGAGGGTAAGTATGATCTTTTAATCAATTTGCGAAATACTACTGAATTTAACAGAAACAGGAATATTGAATTGCCTCTTAAACAGGAAAGGGAAGTTGAACCTGGCTGGTATAAACTGGGTGAGATCATGGTAAGATAAGAAAGAAGTTTTGCAATTTTATCGTCCGGAGGATTTCGTTGCGCTTTTTGGATAGCAGGTATGTAATGCCCGGGCATGCGGAGCATTTTAATCCCGGCTTTCTCATCCTTTTCGGGTGTGTCTGATTTTGGCTATTTTTGCTGCGTAATCTGATTTCACCATGGAAAAGTTGAGAAGAACCTGTTTTGTTTGTAAAAAGTCATTACAGGAGGAGGATTTTGAATTGAATAAGGAAGTTTACCTGCCGGTCTGTTCTAAATGCAAAGGAACCGATGCAGAAAAAAGGACGGTGGAAGAGTACCTCGACAGTATGGCCGATGGACTGGTGTGTGGCTGTATATGAGTACTGCTATTTTTCTGTGCTGTCCCGAAATTCTAACCGACATAGAAGAGTTTTGATCCAAAAACCGGATACCCGGTCCAACCTGGATGGAAGAATTTCTTAAGAAGATTTTGGTTTGAAGATAAAATTAAAATATTATATTTGCAGCCGCAAAACAGATGGTGGATGTAGTTCAGTTGGTTAGAACGCTGGATTGTGGTTCCAGAGGTCGCCGGTTCAAATCCGGTCTTCCACCCGAAACAAAAAAGGTAATTGCTTCTGATGCAATTACCTTTTGTTGTTTACAGTCTGATCAGTTCACGATACCAGCGATGGCGGCACCCACCAGACTGGAATTTTTCACTTCAATAATTTCGTAGTAGCGTTTATTATTACCTGACAGGAATTTCTGCAGGAATTTTTCGACCATTTCCCGGAAATTTTTCAACTTATAAAAGGTTGTACCTTCGATGGTCATCAGTACTGGTTTTTCTGTTGTTTTAGCCTTACCCGTTTTCAGGATTACAGCTGCCAGGTTTGCAGCAACCAGTTTGGCTGCCCGTTCCATCATGGTTTCAATGATTTCAGCTGCTGCAGCTTTATCATCCTGATTAACCAGAGCCGTGGTCAGCGGATTTTCTGATGTATGGATGTCACAGACAAACTTGTTTGCTTCTTCAGTTGTGAGCTCTGGCAACCGGTTCAGGTTCGTTTTTGAAGCTTCAGTGAATACCCCTTCATTGGCAGCTGTTTTTAAAGCTGTGGTTAATAATCCCCCAAAATAACCACCAGCGAACATTTTTTCAAAGCAATAGCGACCCGGGTTTTTTGTTTGATTATCAAATAGCCTGTCGATATCGGTCCGGGGGACATTCCCAAAGTTGCCGGATTCAATATTGATGACCTGGCTTTTCTCCGGCTCGAGGTTTGGTGTTTTCGTGATTTTTTTATTGCTTTCGATGTAGCAGGTGTTGGTGCCTGTACCCAGGATATAGCCAATATAGGTGTCATATACCTTCCCGGCAGTGGCAGCTTGTCCGGCCAGCAGGGTAGCAACCGTATCGTTCAGGATAACCACCTTTTTCTCCGGAGTTTTCATGGCTTCCAGCATGTTTTTACCGACCATTTCACCAATCACTTCCGGAGCCTTGACTTCTTTGCTCCATTCCAGCAGTTTCCCGTCCTTGTTGGGGAAGATCTCCACTGCATAGGAGAAGCAAAATCCAATTTTATCGCTCACCTGTCTGTATTCATCAAGGAAAGAAGCCATAGCTTTAAAGAAGTCTTCTTTGGAAAGTTCTTCATCCACAGCGGGCATTTTGCCGTTTTTGAGGTTTTCGGTCACCAGCTGCATGTTCTCGTCGAAATACATTTTTGCCGTACGGAAATTGGTGCCCCCAGCGTCAATGGCAATCACCGGTTGATTGGGTTTTAAGGCGTTACTGGCTTCTATATAGGTGGGGATCATCATCAGGGAGCTCTCACGTCCCTGTAAGCCGGCATCCATTTCATTCATGAATGAATCAACCAATGTCTGGATATCAATCTCTGTGGCTGTAAGTTTGTGTTTTTTTACAAATTGTTCTGCTTTGTTCATGTTATTTCTTTTATAAATTATTTGACATCTTCAATTTTAAATACCCATGCATATGGGCTGGGGTTGGTTAAGGGGGATAAATCCGGAGGAATGATGGAAAGAGTATTTGCGGATTTTTTTGATTTTACGGCTTCTGTATTTCCGAGCATAGTTATTTTTCCTGTCTTTTTTATCCCTGTTACTTTGATTGGTTTTTCCGGAAACTCAGTACAAATCACAAACAGGTCATTTCCTTTTTTTGTAAAATATACAAACTCTGTCTGGTTATCTTCTGCACCTTTCCATGGTCGGGTTTCGTATATAGCTTCACCATTTATCCGGAGCCAGTTGCCCATGTCGAGGAGGCGTTGTTGTTGGATGACAGGAATACGTCCGTCAGCTGTAGGTCCTATGTCGAGTAGCAGGTTGCCTCCACCAGCCACTTTGGTTATGAGCAAATCCACCAGTGCATCTGATGTCATATAATTGTCCAGGTCTTCGATCTGGTTATATCCAAACGATGTCCCAATACCTCTGCACTCTTCCCATGGAGATGCTGTTTTACCCACACCTTCGTGGTTATGTACCAGGTCATATTCGGTTGTGAAAAAATCACCATGTTTCCCGCGTGTTTCATTTCCCCAGCGGTCGTTAACAACAACCTGGTCTTTTACCGGCGATTCGTTAAATAACCAGGCCAGAAATTCGGTACTTTTCCACACCTCACTTGGGTGATCCCATTCGCCATCAGTCCAAAAGACATCAGGTTCATACCGGAGAACCAGATCTTTCATTTGCGGAATCATATGGTTGTTTACATATTTTTCTACGTTTTTGTGGTATAATGGATTATACCATTCATACAATGAATAATAGAAACCCATATAAAGGTTTTCTTGTTTAACAGATTTTGTAAGTTCGCCGCAAAGGTCACGATGTGGACCTATGTCCATGCTGTTCCAGTTCCAGCTCTGTTCACTGGGCCACAAGGTAAACCCCTCATGATGTTTTGAAGTGAGCACTACATATTTGGCGCCGGCATCTTTAAAAATTTTTGCCCATTGGTTGGGATCAAAATGTTGAGCTTTCCACCTGGGAGCAAAATCCTGGTATTTAAAGTTTTCGCCATACATGCGGTTATGGTAGTCGCTGAAAAGCTTGCCAGCCTGGCTGTCTTCATTTTTCCTCCACCAGTACCATTCTGAATATTTGGCGTAGATGCCAATTTCGGCATCTGCAGGTGCCCAGGCTGGCACGGAGTATACACCCCAGTGAATGAATATGCCAAACTTCGCGTCTTCAAACCATTGCGGAATAGGCCGGTTGTCGATCGATTCCCATTTGGGTTCATAGTGTTGTGCCCCGGAATGAAGCATTTGCAACACCAGGAGGCAGGTAGTGATTATTCTCATCTCAATCTATTGTTTTATTAAAAGCGTTCGACAGATTACTTCAATGTATCTCGGTAGAATTTGCAAGCTCATTTCGATGGAATATCTATGAATTTATTTTTGTCAATCGTCATTCTTCATTCGTTATGGTTATTTCATTTGCCATTGAACTCCTGGATAGCTTCCAGCATGGCGACTACATTTTGAACCGGCACATTTGCCTGTATATTATGAACCGTATTAAATACGAATCCGCCATTTTTTGTAAAGATTTCGCAATTTTGCAGGACGTGTTCACGCACCTCTTCAGGAGTTGCGAAGGGGAGAGTTTTTTGGGTATCAATTCCTCCGCCCCAAAACACCAGGTTATTCCCATATTTTTCCTTTAGAACTTTAGGATCCATACCGGCAGCGTTAATTTGTACCGGGTTAATGATATCGAAACCTGCACGGATAAAGCTGTCTAATAAAGGTAATACGGCTCCGCAGGAGTGTTTGAAGGTTTTCCACTGGGTGTGCTGGTGAATCCAGTCGTTCATTATTTTATACCAGGGCAACCACATCTCATCGAATTGTTCGGGTGAGCAGAAGGTAGAATTTTGGGTGCCGAAATCGGTTCCGCAGATAAATATAGCATGAATTTTATTACCTACAGTAGCAAATATACGTTTTAGGTTTTCAATGGCTATTTCTACCTGTTTCTCAAATATTTTTTGAATGAAATCCGGTCGGCTAATGGTACTCATATACCATTCGGCTATATCGCGAATGCCTTTAGGATGGCGTAGCTGCATACCGGGAACGAGTGCAATATCACCCAGTGCAGTCCCTCCAAAAGAGGCGATCACTCCTTTCCCCGAGAAGTATGCTTTGTCCACTTCAATTCGCCAATGCTCAAGTTCTCTGTCGGATAATAATCCAAATTCTTCCAGGTTATCTTCCACCCTTAGATTCTCTTCATCGAGGGGATCCTGTCTGATAATGGCATCGAAAAAATAGCCTGTTTTGGGCATTCTTGCTGAAGGGGCAATGGAGTTGTCTCCTTCCGGATGCATCAGCACATCTCCATTGGCATCACAGGTAACCTGAAAATTCATTGGTACCATTACCCGCTGGCCCCAGGGAGTTTTCCACTCTTTGAAAGGACCGTGGTTATAGAATCCAAACATATTGTTTTCACCCCAGGCTCCGATCACATCAATACCTATGGAGTCAATAAGTTCCCAGCCAACTTCACCTAACATCTGGAAAGGTTCAATTACACGGATGGGTTTTCGTTGTAGCCCATAGTACCTGCGAAGGTTTGAAATCGTTTGTACGTGAATGCCGGTAACAGCCGTCGATCCCAGGTCAATTACTACCCTGTCGGTTTGCCTGTGATTCAGGGTTTTTAAGAATTGTTCTTTTGAATTCATTTTTGTTTTGTTATCTGTTTCTAAGTAAATTATTTACTTAACTTCATTGAGTTGAATCATTCCGTTTACAAATTTGCGCATTTCTGTAGAGAATACATGACAAACATGTTCAAGAACAGAAAGCTTATGTGTTCCAAAATGAGATTATCATGAAAAAGATTAATCCTGCGACTGGATTTCCCGGGTATCAGGATTTTCCGGGTCTTTTTTTACCAGTATTTTTTCCAGTTGTTCCAGTGAAATTTCTTTGGTTTCGGGCAGAAATTTCAGGATTATCCAAAAACCGATAACGCAGATTATGGCATAGATCCAGAATGTGTTGGCAGCATTGAGCCATTCAACCAGAATGGGGAAGGTGAGTGTAAGCAGGTAGCTCGCAACCCACAGGGAGAAAGTTGCTATAGACATGGCTGCTCCGCGTATTTTGTTGGGGAAAATTTCGGAAAGAACCACCCAGACCGTAGGACCCAGTCCAAATGCGAAAAAGGCCGGAGTAATGATAATGAAAGATAACAGTAACCAGTCGGTTGTTCTTCCGAAAGAAAAAAGCAGACCGATTATGATATAACAAACTGCCATACCAGCAGCTCCGATAAGCATCAGTTTTTTGCGTCCCATTTTGTCGATAACCTGCATGGCAAAGATAGTGAAGACCACATTCGTCAATCCAACCAGGGTAGTCTGGAAAAGTGCCGAATCTACTCCTAAGTTCGCTTTGGCAAAGATGTCAGGGGCATAGAAGAAGATTACATTAACGCCAGACCATTGTTGGAAAACTGCCAGGAAAATTCCCAAAAAAAGGATGAACGCATATTTTTTTTTGAAAGCATCTTTGAGGGTTCCCCGTTTTTCATTGCCCTTTAGGGATGCTTTGATTTCAACCAGCTCTTTGGCAGCAAAATCAGCACCTGCAATTCGTTCCAGAATTGATTGTGCCTGATGATCATTCTCTCGGGCCACCAGCCAGCGAGGACTTTCGGGAATGATGAAGAGAGAACCCAAAAACAGGAGGGAAGGTATCGCCTCGGCAGCAAACATCCAGCGCCAGGCATTTTCACCAATATCCAGTATAAACCAGTTGGAGTAGTAAGCCAGCGAAATACCGATCACAATAGTGAGTTGGTTGATGGAAACCATTCTGCCCCGGAGGTGCGCAGGAGAAACCTCCGCAATATAAACCGGCGCCAGTACCGAAGCTCCGCCAACAGCTAATCCCCCAAGAATGCGATAAAAGACAAAGGCCGAAATGGTGTTGGAAAAACCACTTCCAATGGCAGAAATACCAAAAAGTAACGAAGTGATCAGCAAAATCTTTTTTCGCCCAAATCTGTCGCCTAACCGGCCAGTGTAACTGGCTCCTATAATGCAGCCAATGAGCGCGCTGCTTACTACCCAGCCTTTAAGTGTCTCATTCAATCCAAAAAATTCCTGAAGAAAAGGAATGGCTCCTGAGATAACAGAAATATCAAAACCGAAAAGTAGTCCACCTAAAGCGGTTACCATAGAAATGGTAAGAAGATAACTGTAATTGATTTTCATAACATCCGGAAAGTTGAATTTGCCGAAAATACAAAATTCTCACTGATTTGAAAATCTTTATCTCATTATTGGGAATTATTTTCCTCTGCTATTCTGCTCCTCCGATTACCAGTCGCCAGGTGTTGAAAATATGGAAGTCCTTTTGAGTAAGGATTTTTCCCCAGGCAGTTTCTGTACTAAACACCAGTGTATTTCGATATACTGCGCAACTTCATTACATACTTGTTTGTGTCCAAATTTATCATGCTCATTTTTTTTATATTTGTCATAAATACAATGCATCCAATTAATACATCATCTATGAGATCTTTTTTAACAGTTGCTGCCTTTTTGTTGAATATCTTCTTGTCGTTTGGACAGACAGGCGGAGACAAAATAAGTATTACGATTGAAAATGATAATCTGCTGAGGAAAGTTGTTCTGGAGGATGGACAATTCTCTACCCAACTCTTCCTTATGAAGGATTATCCCTATAATTTTGTTTCTACTGAAAGCAAAGAATGGTATGAATTTCCGCAGAAGGTAGTTGACAGTGCCCTGGAGTTAGATTGGTGGAGAGGCCCCAATCCGGAAGAGTTTTCATTTTTGCTGAACAATGAAAGAGTTACCGGGAAAACCGGTTGGAATTTTGTTGATTCAGAAAAATTAAAGGAAGGAGATCATGAAATTTACCGGATTATTTTAAAGGGTAACCAAGCAGTGAATAGTGATTTGGAATTGATCATTTCCTATGTTATATTTCCGGCGTTGCCTGTTATTCGAAAAAAGATTGCGTTTAGGAATACCGGGTCTGAGGAGATAAAAATTGAATCGTTGGACATTGAAAGTTTGAATATTCCCTGGGGAAACACGCATAATGTGGTTTATCAGGACTATGCCCGTTATAAGTTCATTGGTCCGTTTTTAGGAAATTGGAACGATGCGTTGGTATTGGCGCATGATCCGCATGTTCATCATGGTTTTGTAATCGGTAATGAAGCGCCGGGTGTGGTAAAGCGAACATCAGTCTGCCTCGACGGGCGCAGTCTGACCTCCGGTCTGACTCATTCCGGTCAGGATTATGCTTTCCGCAAATGGTTAGTTCCGGGCGAACAGTGGGAGAGCACCTGGGTATTTACCGGTTTATATCATAATCTAAACCCCCGTGAGGCAGTCGACGGACTAGTCAGTGATTTTGTGCGGAAGCATATGGGGATCAGATTAGCCAAAATTCCTGTAAGACCTGCATTTGTTTATAACACCTGGAATCCTTTTCGAAGGGAGGTGGATGAAAAATTGATCAGGGAACTTGCTGATGCCGCAGCAGCCTGTGGGGTGGAGGAATTCATTATTGATGATGGCTGGCAGGTGGGATTTGGAGATTGGGAAATCGACTACGAAAAGTTTCCTAACGGATTGAAACCGGTTTTTGATTATGTGAAGTCAAAGGGGATGAAACCTGGCTTATGGATGAGTATGGGAGCAGCTTCAACTGACAGTAAGGTATTTCAGGAGCATCCGGAGTGGTTTGCCCGATACCGTGATGGTCAGTTTGTCAATTTGCACGATCCCGGAACCGACCGGTATTCAGCTTGTTTTACTACTGGGTGGAAAGATTATATCAAAGGAAAAATATTGAATCTGGTTCAGGAGCACGGTCTGGAATACGTGAAACTCGATTTTGCTGTTGTAGCCAGTGCCTACCGGTTTGATCCTGATGTTTCCGGCTGCTTTGCTGATGGCCATCCTCACAAAGACAGGGAGGAATCGTACCTGGAAATTTATCGCCGGGCATGGCGCATGTATGATGAACTGCATGAAGAAGCACCTGATCTTTTTATCGATTGTACTTTTGAAACCATGGGTGAGTTGCAACTGGTTGATTATGATATGTGTAAACACGCTGAAGGAAACTGGTTGTCGAATTTCGAAGGTAAGGCTCCTTTTGGGAGTATGCGGGTGAGGCAGATGAGCTGGTGGAGATCGCCGGTTATTCCTGCCACTGCACTGGTTATTGGCAACCAGTCGCTCGATGATGAGGATGCCTTATTTTCTTATAAATCGCTGGCCGGCTCCTTTCCTATCATGCTGGGAGATCCACGCAAGATGAGTCCCGAAAAACAACACCAGCTAAAAGCGTATTCAACCTGGTTGCGTGAAATGGAAAATAAACATCAGATCATGCTCTTCCGGCAGGATCTTC
>JAQVON010000154.1 GCA_028702595.1 Mariniphaga sp.
GGCTACATTCAGCAGAGCCTTGCTTTTGAGCGTTTTTGATTTGGTTTTTTCAGCTGTCTCCTTCCATAATGAAACGGCCGACTGCCAGTCGCCACTGTAAGCCAGCTGATTGGCTTCCCTGAAATGCTTTTGTTGAGCAGTAAAATAGGATCTGTTCTCTGGTCGCCATTGTGCTGCAATCCTCCCCGATAGCTCTAATGCAGCCACTATTCCTGTTTCGGCAAGCGCATTTTTTACCGGTGTAAACCGGCGAAACAAATCGCTGGTTTCCAAATCTACCTCTTCCCAGTATAGGGTGTCACTGATAAACTCCCGCAACAGGATCTTTTTCTCCACAGGGTCATAAACCCTGAAAAGCGCTTCGTAGTAAATTTTCATGGAAGCCACAACATACGCATAAAAACCTCCCTGAAAAGGATTAAAATTTGTTTCGTTGTTGTAATCGGTCAAAACCCTGGTTTTTAAGTAATCAAGCGACAGCAAAGCATCCGTTTGAAAAGTCGCACAGTAATCCTCTATGGTTTCCCAGGGCATCTCATTGGCCATCCCCAAAATGCGGGATGAAGAAATAAAGCGGTTTTCAGGAATGACATAATCATACCTTCCCGATTCAAAAAGTAACTCCCCCAGGGCCTTTAAGGTAGTATCTGCCATGTGATAATCATAAAGCACAGTGTCCAGCCTGAAATTTTTATTATAAAATATCTTTTGCAGTGAATCGGCTGTCAGATCATCAAACTGATCATTCACTGCCTGTGAAACCAGGGTCAAACTCTGAATCTGTTGCGGTAGCTCCCTGGATGCAGGAAATGGGATGTCAATTGTCAGAGAACGTGTTTGCACACAGGAAACGGCCATTAACGTGACAAGTATCCCTATAGCCATGACCCATCGTATTTTAACACTGCATTTCATCTCACAAAATTAAGGTATTTTCCTCATTCGTAATTCATTAATACATTCCCCAAAACTTCCTCAAAAACCATTCCACACTTAACAATAATAATATAACAAAAAACAATTCCCGGAGGTTTAACAGTTCGTTGCTCATTTCCTGGATATAGCTCACTGGTTTAAGCATTTTGTTATTTTTTAGTTCGTCCCTGATTTTATCTGCTTCACCAGGTTGAAAGAAGCCGCCACCACTTTGTAAGGCCAGTTGAAAAAGCATCTGGTGATTGGCTTGAGTGACAACATCCTCGAGGTTTATTGCCGTTACAGCAAAGTTTCCGGTTTCAACATAGGTTTCGTTTCCTAAAGTCACTCCGGCCTGAAAAGCATAGTTCCCCACAGGCAGGATGCCGGCATTCAGATAATACCCTTCTCCCCGCACATCGAAGGTAAAGTCAAATTCATTTCCCTGTTCATTTTTAATAACAATAGTTATCTCTTCGGAATTGATTTTTTCGAATGCATCGTTATACAGTTCGGCCTGGAAAACTACCGGATCGATCTCTGCATAAAAAGGTTCATAATCGATTAGGAAGTTATCCTCATTTTGTCTGAGGGCCAGGTATTGGATAAGTTGGTTCACCAGTTCCTGAAATTGATCGTGGGTTTGATTCTGCAAATAGTTATTTAACCGCCATCGCCATAATCCTTCTCCAAACAGGAATCCTGTTTTGCGGTTATTGTATATTCCGGTAGCCAGCAGGGGCTTTGATGTTTCAACCTGTTTAATTCTTTGGTAGAGCAGCACCGAAAATTCGGGGTCAAGGTGGTAGTTGGCAAAAGGAACCATTAGCGGGGGAAATTTGGGCAAAGCTTCGCGGAAAGCTTCACTCAGGGTAAAGGTTGCAAAGGATGGGTTGAACACTGCCTGTGCCTCTTCGGGAGATCCGGCAAGGGGACGGATATTGGCGCCTTCCGTAAGAGCATTCAACTGAGACAGATAAGTTTTACTCCCGACAAGGAATAGCAGGGGAACCCGGTGTGTTGCCTGCTTCCCCAAAATGGGTGCCATAGATTTACCTGCCGTAGGCAGTTGATTTAGAATAATCAGATTGTAATCATTTACATTCGAAGGATAGGGTTCCTCCGTGAACACAGTAACATCGTATGTTTTTTGTTGCTCCAGGGTGTATCTGACAGCTCCGATATCAGGATGCGGACCATCGGAGAGGATGAGTATTTTCTGCTTGTCCTCCAGAACATTCACAACAAATGTGCTTTGGTTATTCCGGGTGTTTCTTTCCCGGTCGGCCACTTCCAGCAAAACCTGGCATTGCTTCAGTCCGGGTGGTCCTGCTTCCAGGATGAACTCATGGGTGGAAAAATAATCCTCATTGGGTGGTGTGATCACTGTCCTGGCCAACACCTGATCGCCTTCCTGTATGGTTAATCGCAGCGAACGACCTTTTAATTTCAAAAACCGGGTATCCACCTCAACCGGGAAAAGATTACCCGAAAATGAAGTACGGTTCACCCGGATTCCCTGGATACGGGCGTCTGAAATTTCCGTAGTATCGCCCAAACCAATGGCATAAACGGGAAATGGAATATCCTCCAGCATGTTCACCGGGTTTTTCCCCTGATTGTAAATACCGTCTCCGGCAAGAATGAGCGCTCCGATATTCTCGTTCAGGTGATTGCTGGCGAGAGTTGCGAAAAGCTGACTATAGTCCGATTTTTTTTCAGAAAAATCTAATCCTTTGTCGCGGGTCATTTCCTGGCCAAAAGCATAGTTAACCAGACTATACTCTCCTTTGAGCTGGTTTAAAATATTGTTTCTCAGCCGGGTAACATCATTACCCAAACGAAGGGAATCACCGGGGGCAACAATGGAACCTGAATTATCCCAGGCTGTAATGATCAGTGGTTGTTGAACAATTTTTTTCAGACTTCTCAGGAAGGGCGAAAGCAGCAGAAAAGCAATCATCCCAAACGACAGAAAACGTAAGGCCATCAGCACTCTTCTCTGCCAACGGGTCAACTCTCTGGTTTCGCTGTTTTTAACATACAGGATAAGAACAATCCCCACTGCTGCTGTCAGTACAACAGGTAACAGGACCAAGCCATATGGAGTGCCAAATGAAATCAATTTTTTTGTATTTTTTGTGGTCGTAAAGATACACAACTCTTTTTAAACCATTCAAACGGACGGGGAATATGTGAAATTTTACAACTCTGTTGTTGTGTTGATCTCACATTTTTT
>JAQVON010000084.1 GCA_028702595.1 Mariniphaga sp.
GCGGATGGCTCAGCCGCGTCAGCCGCGAGGTGACCGCACTCAGCGGATCCATCAGCTTCTTGGTGATA
The DNA here is from genome assembly GCA_028702595.1 of Mariniphaga sp. Lineage (GTDB taxonomy): Bacteria > Bacteroidota > Bacteroidia > Bacteroidales > Prolixibacteraceae > Mariniphaga. The sequence goes on from JAQVON010000084.1 coordinate 69, forward strand.
AAATGAATAAAGAAAAAGATCAGCACCAGTCCCAGCACAGCAAACAGCAACATCAGGAAAGTAGAGTGATACAGCTCGCTAAACATCTCCCGGAAAGACACAGTGAAAACCAAAAACCAATCCGTTTGATCAACCGGAGAGAAATAAGTCCAGGTTTTTTCAAAGTTCAGGAACTCCGGATAAGCAACCGTGGAGACAGTCTGTCCCGTGGCAATCAACTCCTCCAGGTTGAATTTTTTTCTATCCAGGATCCTCGAAGGCAGGGAAAAGATATTATGATTCAGAATAAAAGAGTCGTTCGGATGCGTGATATAGTTACCCTGGCGGTTGATTAAAAACACATATCCCCTCCCCCCGATGTAGAGCTGTTTCATACTTTCATTCAGCTCCGTCAGCGACAACTCACAGATCACCTGACCCGCAAACTGCTGATCCCCCTCATCATTGGTCATCGTCACCGGCGTATAGAACGCGATCACCACATTCCCCGTCTTCCCGCACCTGTAGGGAACCGTCCACCCCGAAGCTTCCGAAAAAGGAATATCCTTAAAAATCTCCCGGGCAGCCTGGCAGTAGTAAATCGGCCCGGCACTCTCATTAAAAACCAGCCGATCCGGATTACGATGCAAGTAGAAATAACGCTTCGGCAATGAAATTGAAGAATCGATTTGTACCTGCATGGCATTCAGGAAAGGATACTTCTCCATCACCTGGATGAGCAGCTGACCCGTATGGCCATACTGACCATAATAGAGGATCTGACCAGCAATATTGCGCGATACCTCCTGGGCAGTCATCACCTTATGATTGATCAGAGAATTCACAGCCATGCTCGTCCGGATGGCCTTGTTCTCAATATTCTCCCGCATCACCCGGAGGTTAAATAAAAAGCTAACTCCTATGAACACCAGGAACACACAGATGACAGCACCTGATATAAAGAGATTTAAACGATATGCAATGGATTTGTTCAACATCTGGAATGGCTTCCCTTAACTGAATACAATTTAAGAAAATTTCCTTAAATAGCTATGACTATTCGCGTCAATTTTGCCTTGTCTGAGCAAAAAACAGATCAAAATATTTCTAAAAAACAAAATCAAAACCTTCTCTTAATCTTCTTAAAATAAATTACAGGAAGTTCCATAACTTTTAATTGATTATGCTGAAACCACACAGTCAGGAGGCGTTCACCCAGAAATCCGGCTATTCGTTTCTGGTATCCGGTATAGTTTTTCAGATCGGTTTGTTTTTCGAAAGCGAAGAGCACCGTGAACCACCAGCTTAAGAATTTGTCGAGATGTTGTTGAGGCATCACGAACATATTATTTGCGAAGAGGCGGTTACCATTCATCACCTGGAAATAGGCCGGCAGGTATTCCGGGGAATAATCTTCCAGTATCTTCTCCACAATTCTCAGGTCTTCCGCGTGGTGATACCGTTCATAATGTTTTCTCACCGAGTAGTTCAGTTTTCTTTTCTGCGGAAGGATAGCATCATATGTTTTCAGGATTTCCGTGATTTCCTGAGCATTCAGCATCCTCTTTCGGAACCTGTTGATATTACGGGTATAGATCAGTCCGTATCGTTTTTGATACAGTCGCACCGGGAAATAGAGCCAACGTTTGATTTGGTATACAGCAGGTTCTTTTTTCGCGGTAAAGTATCGTCGGTAGTGGCAGCAACCGGTTACATCCTGTGAAGTATTCTTCCACACCCAGTAGATACCTGTCAGTTCGCTGAACCACGGATTTTTCTCTGAGATGGAGTCGCCCGTATCGTCGCCCGTCATGGCTGAAGGCGTGGCATTCAGACCATTTCCGGCCATGACGGGGTGATACAGGTCATTTTCAACCGGGATGACTGTATGCTTATAGTAGAAGCTATAGATTCGGATTGATTGTTTCATCCTGTATCAGCTGTGAGGGCTTCATGTTTTCATAGCGCCGCACACCGGGATAACCTGACCGCTCACGTATGAGGAGAGGTCGGACGCGAGGAACAGAGCCACTCCGGCCACCTCTTCGGGGGTACCGCCCCGTTTCATCGGGATGGTCTCTTCCCAGGCTTTCCGGGCGTCGGCGGGAATTTTCTCCGTCATTTCCGTGATGATAAACCCCGGGGCGATGGCATTAGCGCGGATACCGCGGGATCCCAGCTCCCGGGCCACCGACTTGGTGAAGCCGATGATTCCCGCTTTGGAAGCCGAATAGTTAGCCTGACCGGCATTGCCACTCACGCCCACCACCGAGCTCATGTTGATGATGGAGCCCGAGCGCTGCTTCAGCATGAACCGCTGCACCGCCTTCGTGAAGTTAAAAACCGATTTCAGGTTGACGCTGATCACAGCATCCCACTGCTCCTCCGTCATACGCATCAACAACGTATCTTTGGTGATCCCGGCATTATTCACGAGAATATCGATGCGACCAAAATCATTTGCTATGGCACTCACCGTGGTTTCGGTCTCCTCAAACCTCGCCGCATTCGACGCGTACCCTTTTGCCTGAACACCAAAAGCCTTCAGTTCCTCTTCCGTAGCTCTCATATTCTCATCCTCAAAAAGATCAGTGAACGCCACCTGGCAACCTTCGCTGGCAAATTTCAGGGCAATAGCCTTGCCGATACCCCGTGATGCTCCGGTGATCAGAGCTGTTTTTCCTTCCAGTAGTTTCATATTATTCATTATTAACCATTATTCATTCCCCCGGTGGAAGACAGGTGAATATGGATTAACCCACATCCCTGCCCCGTTCCACGGGGTGGCAATTCGCGCAACAAATATAACGGAATCCCCTTTTTAAAAAAAACAATCTATTTCAATTTGGCCCGGAAACCGTACTGCAGAAACCGCATATCGGAAATAAACCCGAGGGTGATCAGGCAGAACAGATAGAAAAACGGACTTTTTGTTGGCCGGATGCCCCTGATTTTTTCTATTTCGAATCCCCAGTTGCGGATAGATCGTTTCATACTCTTTTTGGTAAAGAACCTCAGGTGAGTATAGTCGAGGATGCCACTCTGTTTATATTTCCAGTCTTTGAGGAAGAGGTATCGGTTGAATGTTTTCCAGTGCCTCACGTTAGGCAGGGAGCAGATGAGAATGGCATCCGGGGTAAGGCATCGTTTCACCTCCTCAAAGAAGCGTTCCGGTGAGTAGAGGTGTTCGATGATATCGTTACATATCAGGTAGTCGAACTGATGGTCGGGCAGTTCGCGGATCACCTCATACGCATCGCCGTGAAACACCTTGTCGAGTCGTTCTTTAGCAGCCCCGACCGATGGCAGGTCGATATCGGCGCCCCACACTTCGCAGCCGTACTTCTCTTTCAGCAACGCTGAAAATCCACCGCTGGAGCAGCCAAACTCCATACATTTTTTAGGAGGTTGCTCCAGGAATGCCAGCATCTCCGGTCTGGCATCTTCATAATATTCTCTGTTAGTCATACGCATTCTTCTTTATTATTCAATGACTCCGGGAATTCCGTCTCTTCCCATTCTCCGGCACCCCTCCCACCCTTCCAGGCAGGTGGATATCGTTCCCCCGATTCAACAAAACGCACCTGATTTCACGAATAAAGAAACTGTGCAAAGTTATTTATAATTTTTGACAAAGATTATTTATGCGAAATGATAACAAACAACGATCATCGTGATTTTTTATTATCTTGGGCAGAAAAAGATTTACAACTAATTTGAATCAGATGAAACACATATCATTATTTTTGCAGGCTATCATTATTCTATTGTATGCCAACAACAATGCTTTTGCTTTACAGGATGAAAAGTCAGGATCGACTGATGAAAAACATGTCACAACCGTTTTTTTTGAAGACTTTAACGGACCTATCAACAAAAAAATCTGGACGGTAGGAGGATGGAGCGAACATGGAGGTCAACTCTCACCAGATCGTTGTTATGTCCGGGACAGTGTTCTGAACATGGTATTTATCAATGATCCGGAAAAGGGCTATCTGAGTGCTGCCATTCAAACAGTGGATGAATTTTTATATGGAAGGTGGGAGGCACGGCTTAAACCCTCGGATGTTCGTGGAGTTTTGAACTCATTTTACACCATCGACTGGGACAATACTGCAGTACCAGGTGCCACAAATGACGGTACAAAGCAGGAGATAGACATCGAATTCCTGACCAAATCTTTTACAGGCACAACAGGGGAGGTACATTTTGCTGTTCATGCCAGCGGGAGAAAAAGTTTTAATTTGAATCCTGACATTAAGCTGGATTTTGATCCTTCCAAGGATTTTCATATATGGGGTTTTGACATTACACCCGAATATATTGAGTGGTTTGTTGACGACCAGGTACTTCACAAATATGAATACAGTAAAAATGATGTCACAATCAATGCCCCATACATGTTGAAACTGAATGTATGGTCGAGCAAAAATTGGATTGGCGGGCCACCTGAGCCGAACACAGAATGCATTTATCAGATTGATTGGATTAAGTTTACGCCGATGGGCACCAACTCAACCAATCCAATAGAAGAGAATAATAAGCAGCTGAATGTAAAAATAGTACCAAATCCCAGTAATGGAGTTTTCAAAACTGAAATAAGCTGGTTAGCAAACAAAGCCGTGTCGATTGAGATTTTGAACAAGACAGGACAGGTCATTGCCACCAGAAATGCAAACACTTCCAATGGCTTGATTGTGCAGGAGTTTAGTCTTGGGAACTTAGCAAAAGGCGTTTACTATATTAAAGTAAAGGATAAAGAAAATCTGGTAACAGAGAAGTTAATAGTACAATAGCAAAAGGGTGAGTCATTTTCATTCGTAACCATGCTTGATCAGTCCACGATATGTGCCATTTCCACTTCCCCCGGTATGGGAGCCATTGCTGTCATTCGTTTGTCGGGTAGTGAAGCCGTTTCCATTGCCGGGAAGGTGTTCCGGAGTCCTGTCCCCGGCAAAAAACTGGAAGATCAGTCTGCCAACACCCTGCACTTCGGTCGTTTGGAGTACCACGGCGAAGTGATTGATGAGGTAGTTGCCGGCATATTTCGTTCGCCGCACTCTTACACGGGGGAGGACATTGTGGAGATCTCCTGTCACGGCTCGGTTTACATCCAGCAGCGGATTTTGGAGATATTAACAGAGAGTGGAGCCCGCGTGGCGCGGCCGGGAGAATTCACGCAACGCGCCTTTTTAAACGGGAAGATGGACCTGTCGCAAGCCGAGGCGGTAGCTGATGTGATATCCTCCTCCACAGCCGCGTCGCACCGGCTGGCTTTGAGCCAGATGCGGGGCGGGTTCTCGGGAGAGATCAACCAGCTACGGGAGCGACTGCTGCACTTCACGGCCATGGTGGAGCTGGAGCTCGACTTTGCCGAGGAAGATGTGGAGTTTGCCGACCGGTTGGCACTGCGCCGGTTAGCCACGGAGGTAGAGCAGCTGCTAGGGAAGCTCAAGGACTCCTTCCGGCTCGGCAACGCCATTAAAAACGGCATACCGGTGGCAATTGTCGGGGAAACCAACGTAGGCAAATCCACCCTGCTCAACGCCCTGCTCAATGAGGAGAAAGCCATAGTCTCGGAGATACACGGCACCACCCGCGATGTGATCGAAGATGTGGTGAACATCCACGGCACAGCTTTTCGCTTTTTCGACACAGCCGGTTTGCGGAAAACTGCCGATCATATTGAAAGTCTGGGCATAGAACGCACCTACAGCAAGCTGGAACTGGCCACCATCGTGCTGTTGGTGGTGGATACCCAAAACCCCTACCCGCTGGTGAAAAGTCGTATCGACAAAATCCGTAACCGCCTCAGCAGCGGACAACAACTGATTGTTGTAGCCAACAAGATCGACAAAGGGAATGCCGACACCATCCAACAGCTGGAATGTTTGGAACTCACCGGCAACGAGCAACGCGTGTTCATCGCGGCCAAAGAGAAACGCCATCTCGAAGAGCTGATTGATCTGATGACCCACAGTCTGAATGCATCCTCACTGAGCCGGGAAGACGTGATTGTCACCAACATCCGGCATTACGATATACTAAAAAACGCCCATGAAGCCATCGTCCGCGTAATCGGTGGCCTCGACACCGGCATCACCGGTGAATTCCTGGCCCAGGACATCCGCGAATGTTTGCACTATTTGGGTGAGATCACCGGTGAAATCACCACCCACGAAGTGCTGGGACACATCTTCAAAAACTTCTGTATCGGGAAGTAATAACGAATGACGAATGACGGTTCATAATTGCATGATTTGGTAACCTGAAGAAACTCAAAACAGTCTCTCAGTTTAAGCTGCTATTTGGGTAGTAAGCTTCTACATCAGCATCCTGAAACTTTATTTTCAGCAGGTTATTTTTCAATTCAACGATTTCAATCTGTTCCAGGCTGTCGCACACTACCGGGAAGCTGTTTGAAACGCAGATGGCTGATTCGGTTTCATCACTCCACTTCCAGTAGTTCAGGGTTCCAAACCGGTTTCCCTCAGGATCTTTCAGCGAAGCAAAATAGGTACCTGAGATGGAGAAGAGCACTTTCAGCTCAAAGCCTTTCAGGAAAGTATCGTTTCCATAGGATTCCCGTTTCCAGATCCGGCATAACATTTTGGTTCTGTTTGTGCCGGCGATCATTTCTGTTTTCTCCACGTTCAGACTATACTCTCTATCATTTTCGAGCTTCACCTCAATCACCGCGCCATTATGGCCATTCATCCGGAACTTCATGGTTCCAAAATCAGACAACTGAAGGATATTCGTGCTCAGAATTTCGTAAGTACCCAGGTAATTGATATCCGCCTGAGTTGATTTGAGAGGCTGGTTAGCGATGATCAGGTAGGTATTATCCTCAAAAAACTCAACAAACTCAATCGGCTGGTTATCACCAGCAACCACCCATTTTGCCGCGATCGATTCCTTACTGATAACATCCTGATCCTGATCCTGTTCCTCTTCCTTTTCTTCTTCAAGCAGCGAACAAGCATTCAGGAAAAAGAACAACAACATCAAAAAATGGATTCCGCGTGTTTTCATAATCATAGGTTTTAAAGAATAAATGATGAAGTTAAATTAAAGAAAAAAAATTGAATTCAAATCAGTCCATGACAAAAATCATCCATTTTTTTTCCACCTGTGGATAGCCGTTCGGGTCAGGCCAATCAGCAGAGGTACAGGAAGGTGTCAGCGCGGTATTTCCGGAAGGATGTTACTAGGCTATGTTGGTATAAACAGCCTGCACATCGTCATCTTCGTCCAGTTTATCCAGCAGTTTTTCGATATCCTCCAGCTGCTCTTCCGGGAATTCCACCGGGTCGTTGGCGAATCGTTTAAGGACTGCTTTTTTCACATCGATATTCAGTTTTTCCAGAGCTGACGAGAGCTCACCGAACTGGGTATAGTCGGCATAGGCATAAAAGATATCATCATGCTCCTCTATCTCCTCCATGCCGGCGTCGATCAGTTCAAGTTCCAGCTCATCCATCTCCTTGTCGACCGGTTTTTCGAACTCAAAGACCGCCTTTCGGGAGAACATGAATTCCAGCGAACCGGAAGGTACCAGGCCGCCGCCCACTTTATTGAAATAGCTCTTCACGTTAGCCACAGTGCGGGTTGTATTATCGGTGGCGCACTCCACAAATACCAGCACACCGTGAGGTCCTTTTGCCTCGTAGTTCACCTCGGTAAAATCAGCCGCATCCTTGCCGGTAGCGCGTTTTATTGCCGCGTCGATATTTGTCTTGGGCATATTTTGCGCCTTGGCGTTCAGGATTGCCGTTCGCAGCGTAGCATTCAAATCAGGATCAGGCCCCCCACTCTTGGCTGCAATGGTAATCTTCTTAGCCAGTTTCGGGAATGTCCTCGACATCTTGTCCCAACGCTTCTCCTTCGCCGCACGGCGATATTCAAATGCTCTTCCCATGGTATATCTGTTTGATGAAATTTTGTCGCAAAAATAGAAACACAATTTGAAATTTCAACAATTATTAGACTGATCTTATCCCGATTTCAGTAAAGATTACGGAAGTTGCCCTTCTCTCATTTGTGATTATCTTCTAATCAGGTAGAACGGTGTTTGATCCACGCTACCGTCGATGCCGAAGCTTTTTCTGAATTTCCGTTCGTTGGTGATTGCATTGCCATCGTGGTCCAGCACGAGCAGGTTCCCGCTCACCGGCAGGTTGACCACAGCCTTCACCGGTTCCATCACGACCGGTGTTCCCCCCGGTTTCAGCACGATGTTCTCCTCCTCGTTGAACTCCATGCCCTTGTTGCGGGCGCGGGCCATGGCGGTCACCACGATCTCCGCGGCCGACTTCAATGTTTCCTCTTCTCCTTTGGCAGTCAGGTAGATCACAGCAAACCCTTTGGAAGGAGTGATGCTATACCCGTCACCCAGGTCGAAGGTCTCCCCACCCGGGGCAAAGCCTATAAAAGCCTTGGTGGCGGCAGTGTTCACCGTGATGTATCCACCCTTATCCTCCCCATTCGGCGCGGGGGTCCACCGCAGCTCGCCGGTGGCAGAAACCACGGTGTTCCCATCCATGAATGCATCCATGTCAAACTCCGGGGTATCCTGGAACTCACCGGTGAAGTCGACAGCCACGCGCACAGCAGCCAGCGCTTCCGCGGGGACCTTATCCGTTTTGAACGTTTTCTCGTCGTGCGTTTGTTCTGTATCCCCCAGGAAGCTGCTTTTCCCTTCGAGCAATGAAGGAATATGCACATTCAGCAGTTTGCTTTCCTCCGCTTCCCGGACGTCCAGCCGGCGCACCTGGCGGGCTACAGCCGGGAAGTTCACCATGATAGCCGGGTTGGACACATCCCACCGCGAGTTCCCATCGATGATCTGATCACGGAATCCGCCGTTATCGTTATTCTGGAACATGTATGACACATCCCAGCCGTTGAGGCCCCAGCCATACGCACCCAGGATAGCCGGTCCTTCGGCGTAGTACTCGTTCGGCTGCACATGGATCCACTCACTCAGCATGAAGGGGCGGTCGGTAACCTGCTGTAACCCTGCGCTCAGCGTTCCTTTCCCCGGGAGAGCAAGCATGCTGCCATCCTTAAACTCTTTCTGGTTACGAAAAGCATCGCCGTTGCCCCCGCCAAAGTAGTTATGCCGGTCAACGATCCCCGCCTGGTAGTCGGAGTGCAGGTTCAACAGGTGTCCCAGCGTACTGCCGGCCTGCCAGTTAGAAGCCACGATCTCCCCTTCGTAACCCGTTTCGCGGATAGCCTGGACAAAGCGTGTATAGAAAGCGTTCTGCAGCTCAGTCAGGAATTCCGCACTGTCGAACAGTCGCTGGCGGAGTGCATGCAGGTTCCCATCGGGACGCATCACATCATCCAGCGCCCACGGGTAGCTCCACGGCACCACCGTGCCCGACGCCAGTCGTTCCCGCTGCAGGGGCAGGCCCTTGATACGGTTCAGGTTGACAACAGTCCGCAGCGCCGACCGCTCCAACCCGGCAGCATCCACATAAATCACCTCCTCACCCCAGCTGTTGCGCCAGTTCTCCTCACTGCCATACTTCTCCAGCAGCCAGCCACTGAATTGTTGAGCCGTCCGTTTGCGGATAGTCGGATAGCGCTCCAGACTCCAGTTGCCCCCATTCCACAATACAGCATCCTCATTGAACAACTCCACGCAAAAAATTGCCGGATCATCGGCATACTTCATGCCGGTATATGCGTTCACATGATTCAGCACGTTCAGGGTTTGCTCAATCTGCATATCCTGAATCTCTTCCGAGAGGTACACAGCCCCGTAGGTAGCCCGGATGCGCTTGTCCTTAGTGATGTCGCCGATCTCCCGGTGGAAAGGAACGCGGCTGATGTCACCGGGTCCGATCTTCACCCCGAAGGTAGGCGACAGCTTCACGAATATACCACTCTCCTTCAGCGCATGGACATAGTAATCCATCCGGTTCAGCGACTCCTCCTCCAGCTGCACGAAGCTCTCCTCCGACTGGATACCACTTCTTCCGTACCCATCGGCATATTTGTGAAGACGCACCGAGTTCACTCCATACTTTTTGTAGAACGCAGCCCGCTTGTCGGCCATCTCTTTATCCGGAGCACACGCCCCATAAGTATTGTTCAATCCCCACAACTTCATCTCCCTGTTGTTGTAAAACAACTTGTCGCCACGTACTTCAATACGCCCATACTCACCGGCAGGTTCGCTATGCCACTCTTCCAGACCAATCAGACTCGCAGAGTCGTAAATGTTGGCGGGATGAAATTCATACCACGTGGTATCGTCGGTCAGGGAAACATTCGTTGTGCACTGAATCAGCATCAGCGCCACAAGGATCAGAAAAGCAAAAGTTCGTTTCATATTTTATTTTATTTTAAACCACAAAAATCACTGACGAACAGATTCATCAACGCAAATACGCAAAGGCCAGGATCAAAGAATCACCCCTCCCCCAATTCGCAGTTGCCCTCCCATCATTCGGAATTCGGAAATCATCATTCGTCATTCTCTCCCAATTCGTAAATGATTGTCAAATATAGAAAAATTCCCCAACCTAAATCTTTATCACCTGATCAGTGCAAGCGAAAAAAACCAGAACCCACGGGTGTGGGTTCTGGTTATCATTCGTTATTGTCGGGTTCACAACCGATATTGATATATTTATGGCAATCGGTTATCGTCTGGATGCACCTGCCGACCGGGAAGAAGAAGCCGCTCTGGAGGGAGCAGCTTTCGCTGCCGGGGCAGAAGAGCGGGAGCTGCGGGAGGAAGATCTCACTGCCGGGGCAGCTGATCTTGATTTAGCCGGAGCCTGTTTCACTGTCGGTGCAGCTGAGCGCTGAGGAGCAGAGGCCGACTTAACTGCTGGAGCAGGGCTGGCTTTCCTGGCTGCCGGAGCTGAAGAACGAGTTGATGTTGCAGGTTTCGCTGCCGGCGCAGATGACCGGGATCTTGTTGCTGCGGGCCTTACTGCAGGGGCTGCAGAGCGGTTTGTTGTTGTGGCAGACTTCACTTCAGGAGTAGCAGAGCGGTTTGTTGCCGGAGCTGCAGTAGCCTTGCTTCGGCTGCTGCTCTGCACATGGGTTGACCGTGCCGGGGTGCTGGCAGCTCCCGCCGGCTGGCGGCGCACAACACCTGCTTTCGTATCGGTGCCGGAGCTGTTCTGCCTGACGGTAGACTCAGTCCTTCTGCCTGTGCTCTCCCCTCTTACGGCACTTTTGGTCTCCGTGCGGGTGCTTACCGCTGACGACCCCCGGGTGCTGGTGCCGGCAGTGGTCGTCCGCCGACCGTTGCTGACAGCCGTTCTTTCGGAAGTACGCACAGCCGACTTGGTGTCATTCCTTGCTGCGGCAGAACCTCTGCTGTTTACTTCACGGCGACCGCCATTGGTCTTGCTGTAAAACTGCTCACCGTTCGATCTCAGGTCGGGACGGGAGTAAGTATTCTTGTAATTCCCCTTGTTGATATTTATTGTTACCCGGGGTGAATAAACCCGCACACTGCTGTAGTAATGATTATGATGTTTCAGGTTCCGCGGATGGTCCCAGTGCCGGTAATAGCTGTAGTAGTGAGGATACCAGCGGGAATGATACCCGTAGTAGAAGTGCCAGTAGTAAGGCCTCCAGGGGTTCCAGTACACCGGGCGATAACCCCAGTACCAGGAAGAGTGCCAGGCAACATAGGTGGGACGGAAGATAAACCGTACCAGCGGCCAGGTAGCAACTTCGTAAGTAGTAGTATGTACCACTGTTGTTCCTGCCGGCTGACGGGTATTGCCGATGTACCCCGGATTGGGAGTCTCCTGACCATTCTCCGCGTATATGGGCTCCACAATGTAGTTGCGGCCATACAACGCTTCATCACCAATCAGCTGAACCTGTACCGTTCCGTTGGGGAAACGCTCCACCGTGAAAAAAGCTACATCCTGGTTTTCACGTTTGTTCAGCGCCACACGCAAAACAACCGTGTGGAGATCCCCTTCCTGGTAATCAAAAACCATGAGGTAATCCACGTAGTTGTCTCCATTCAGATCCAAATTATTTATCCTGGAATTCTCATCATTCAAACTCCGTTCAAAAGCTTCGAGTGTTTCTGATTCCTGGAACAGTTTCATCACCGCATAGAGGTTCAGATTATCACCCGGTAAACCCAGGTATTCTTCCGGAAACTGTTCTGCCCTGATGGTATTTCCGAAGAGGGTCATCAGTGCAAAAATGGTAGTGATTATTAATGTTTTCATTGTTTTGAGTTTTTAATGGTTCAAAGCGTTTCATCTTTCGCAATCAGATGCTCAGGCATCTGGTGAGATTCTTTCTGCTTGTTGGCAGTTTTTCAGTAGTTGAATGAACGACTTGTTACTCCATGAAATGCAAAAATAATACCAACTTATTTACACACTGTATATCAATGTTTTACGATTGTTATAGCAAAAAAAAACACCATGCGTTTGCATAGTGTTTTTTATGTGATCGTATATGAACTATTCCCTAATTCTTCGTAACCTCGGGTTTGAGGTGTTTACGTTTGGATTTTTTGTCAGCTTCGTAGCCATAACC
>JAQVON010000085.1 GCA_028702595.1 Mariniphaga sp.
ATACAAGAAGAATTTTGCAATAAAATGACTGTGTTAAAACCAGGCCTTTAAAATGGGATGAAACGAGCATGGTTAAAAAATCGCCCAAGGGTATGATAAGGATACTCCTTAGAATAAATCTATATAACTAAATCTGCTGAATAACATTTATCTTCCTAATATATTGTATTTCAAAAAAATGTAAAATTGTTAATTGATTAGAATCCAATTTATAACATATTTCACTATTGGTATATTTATATAATTGGATATTTTTGCATGAAGATTTTGATTAGGAAGCGGTTATAAGTGAATTTAATATTAGGCTTATGAAGAGAGTTATTGCAGGCATCATCGTCTTTGCAGTTTTTATGCTGGTTATCATTCATTTGTTTAATACGGAAGAGGAGTACTACAATTTAAAACTGGAAGAGCTGAAGCAGGAATATGCCATCAAGCCTGTTTCATCGATTGACCACGCGAAACTCCCGGAACTTCAGCGTGAATTTTCCACCCCTCAGGAGGTAACCGAGGCTTGCAATGCCTGCCACACGGAAAGGCACAGGGAGATCATGGCATCGGCACACTGGAACTGGGAACGGGTTGCCTACATTGAGGGACGGGGAGTTCTGGCTTCCGGCAAGAAAAACGTACTGAACAATTTTTGCCTCGGAGCACAGTCGAACGAATTGGCCTGCGCTGTCTGTCACATCGGATTCGGCATGACCAACGACCAGTTTGATTTTGATAATGCCCGGAATGTAGACTGCATGGTTTGCCACGACAACAGTGAGGAGTATCACAAGGGGTCGGCGATGGCCGGGTACCCCGACCGCATGGTGAACCTGACAGAAGTGGCTCAGAGTGTTGGGAAGCCCGATAAGATCAATTGCGGAAGTTGTCACTTTTTCAGCGGCGGGGGGAACAACGTGAAACACGGCGACCTGGAAGCTGCCCAGCTGGCCTGCGATCGCGATGTTGATGTTCACATGGCTGCCAACGGCATGAACATGTCCTGTGTGGAATGCCATACCGCCGAGAACCACCAGATAAAAGGCCGGCTTTATTCGGTTTCCTCCGACAATTCAAACCGCGCCACCTGTGAACAATGCCACACCACTACGCCTCATTTCGATGACCTCATCAACCGCCATAATGCCAAAGTTTCATGCCAGGCCTGTCACATTCCAATCTATGCCAAAGCAAACCATACCAAAATGGCCTGGCAATGGTCGGATGCCGGAAAACTCCGTGACGGTGAGCCCTATAAGGAGTTCAACAGCGACAGCACCATGGAATACCAGTCAATCAAAGGAACTTTTATCTGGGCCAAAAACGTAACCCCCGACTACTTGTGGTTCAACGGAGCGGCAGACCACTATTTGCTGGGTGACACCATTAAATCGGTACCGGTGCAGATGAATACCCTTTTCGGTGCGCACGCCGATCCGGAGTCAAAAATTTACCCGGTTAAAATTCACCGGGGCGACCAGATTTACGACAAGCAGTACAACATCCTGATCCAGCCCAAACTCTTTGCGGAAGAGAAAGGAGACAGCGCTTTCTGGATGGATTTTGACTGGCCGGCGGCTGCCGCAGCAGGGATGAAGCGCGTGGGACTGCCTTTCAGCGGGGAGTTCGGATTCGTGGAAACCGAAATGTACTGGCCGGTGAACCATATGGTGGCGCCAAAAGACCAGGCAGTGGGATGCGCCGAGTGTCATACCCGCAGCGAGGAAGGCCGCCTCACATCGCTGGCAGGCTTTTACCTTCCCGGCCGGGACCACAACAGTACCCTCGATTCAATCGGAGCCATCCTCTTCTTCGGGGCCCTCGCGGCAGTGGCTTTGCATGCCGCCGTCAGAGTGCTGGTTTCAATACGCAGGAATGAATACAAAACAGATATCATCGATTACCAAAATAAATCCGAATAAAACAACAGAGTCATGAGAAGAGTGTATATTTATAAAGGATTCGAACGCTTCTGGCACTGGTCACAAGCGTCGCTCATCATTTTTCTGGCATTCACGGGTTTTGAGGTGCATGGCACATTTCACGTCCTGGGATTTGAACATGCTGCCCGGTTCCATCGCGTGGCCTCCTGGATGCTCATCGCACTGGTCATCTTTGCCATCTTCTGGCACCTGGTAACCGGAGAATGGCGACAGTATGTTCCCACCACAAAAAAACTTTTTGCCCAGATCCGTTTCTACAGCATCGGTATGTTCAACGGGGAAAAACATCCCACGAAAAAAACCGAGGTAAGAAAACTGAATCCCCTGCAACGACTGGTTTACCTCGGATTTAAACTCATCCTGATCCCGGTTACCGTTATTTCAGGAATTCTCTATATGTTCCACAAAACGATCGACCGAAACGACATGGTGGTAATCAGCAACTTCTCCCTTGAAGGAATCGCTTTCTGGCATACCCTCGGAGCCTTCCTCTTAATGGTTTTCCTGGTGGTCCACGTGTACATGACCACAACAGGAAACACTCCTACCTCCAACATCCAGGCAATGATCACCGGATACGAAGATCTTGAAGAGGACGACGAGGAAAAGAAAACAGATTAACATAATAAATTTTTAACAAGCATGAAAATCATTTTTTAACATAAAGCAATATGATTTCTCCCAGATAAATTCTTCGTGCCAATATGCATTTGTGTTTAAAAAAATTATATAAAAAAAAGAAATCTTATGAAACCGAAACCGTACATGAATCCTTACCTGGCTGGCTTCCTGCTCGGTCTGGTGTTGCTGGCCACAATCTACATCTCCGGCAGGGGGCTGGGAGCCAGCGGGGCGTTCAAGAGTGTTGTCATTGCCACGGTAGAAGAGGTAGCGCCGCGTCACGCCGAAAACACAGCTTTCTACACTGACTTTGCCGCTGAGAATCCGGGGGGCCCCTGGAAAAACTTCCTGGTTTTTGAGGTCATCGGCGTTTTGGTGGGTGCGTTCTTTTCAGGTGTTCTGGCAAACCGCACGGGACTGAAGCTTGAAAAAGGTCCGCGGGTTACCAACACCGTGCGGGTGGCCGGGGCCATTCTCGGCGGAGCACTTTTTGGTTATGGATCGCAGCTGGGCAGGGGATGCACCAGCGGCGCCGCCCTCAGCGGGATGGCCGTACTCTCCCTCGGGGGCATACTGACCATGCTGGCCATCTTTGGCGGAGCATATGCGTTGGCTTACTTCTTCCGTAAACTTTGGTTAAAATAATACGCTATGGGACCATTAGTACCTTTTATCGTCAGTGAGGAGTTTAGCCTCGTCCTCGCCTTTTTCCTGGGCATTGGCTTTGGATTCATCCTTGAGCAGGCAGGATTCTCTTCCACCAAAAAGCTGGTAGGATTATTTTATGGATACGATTTTACCGTGTTGCGGGTCTTCTTTACAGCAGGTGTCACTGCCATGGCCGGTGTTTTGCTTTTAGGTCACTACGGATTGCTTGACACCAGTGTGATCTATGTGAATCCGGCTTTCATCAAAGCCGCCATATTGGGTGGTGTCATCATGGGCGCCGGGTTTATCATCGGCGGATTCTGCCCGGGAACCAGCGTTTGTGCCCTGGCCATAGGCAAACTAGATGCCCTCGCATTTGTTTTTGGATCTGTCCTGGGAGTATGGGGATTTATCGAATCTTTCCCTCTGATAGAAAATATTTATAACGCTAATAATCTGGGTCAGCTGCGAATTTCGGAGTACCTGGGGATGTCAGACGTGGCTTTTGGATTCTTGCTGGCCCTCATAGCTGTAGCCGCCTTTGTTGCCACCTGGTTCATCGAAAACCGGGTGAACCGGCGCAAGCCTGACCTGCATCCGTTTCAAAGGAACCGATACGCGCTGGCTGCAGCCTCGCTCTTTGTCGTGTTGGCCATCGTGGCATTCCTGCCCGGCAAACAAGATGTCATCAACATGCGCATCGCTGAAGCCAAACGTCAGCAATCCTGTGTTTTCAAAGAGATTGCTGCAGATAATCTAGCGCAGGAAATTGTAAACAATTATTACACACTCAATATCATTGACGTTCGCACGCCTGAAGAGTTTGAAGAGTACCATCTTCCCATGGCCATTAACATCCCGTTCGAACAGATCATGGAGCGGCAGTATGAACCTATTTTCAGGCAACGGCTGAAGACCAATATTTTTTATGCCGACAGTGATACCCTGGTAAGGATGGCCTGCCTGAAAGCGAAATATATTGGCAAATCCGAAAATATGATTCTTAGGGAAAGCACTCATGAATTCCGGGAGATGTTTACCAATTTGGAGCATCCGGCGGCAGATGTTTCCAAAGCAGAGCATGAAACATACCACTTCAGAAGCTCGGCAGTCCAGAAAATGGATGACCTGGTCAATGCCCTTAAAAATATTGGTGCACCCGTGAAACGCGAGGTTATCACCGTTAAGGGAGGATGTTAATCCGGGCTGTCCCCCTTTGAAAAAGGGGGAGGCAGAGAGGGGATTCAACTGTCCCTTAATCCCCCTTTGAAATTCAGGATTGTACTCCGTGGCATAATTATTTCCAAAGAGGAACGAGCCCTGAGGAATAGCCTGCTTTGCAACAACATGCTAAAGCCTGATGATGGATTTTCTATTTCACCAACGGCCTGGTGCCTCAAATCAAAATAATTTCAATTGGCTATACTTTTCTTCCAACCTTTTTGGGGGAATATTCTTTATTTGTTGCAGGAGGTGTTGCCTTATCGGTTTCAGGAACTGACTTTCAGGCAGGCTAAAGGTTCGTCCGCGAAAAACCCGGCTCCTGGCATGTGTAAGGTACAGAAGCCTTTTGGCCCGAGTCATACCCACGTACAGCAGCCGTTTCTCCTCCTCCCTGTCAACGTCGGTCTTGTACAAATTATACGGGATCAATCCCTCTTCGCATCCCGGAATAAAAACACATCCAAACTCCAGACCCTTGGAAGCATGAAGTGTCATGAGCGAAACAGCCTCCATCTGCCGGAAATGGGTGTCAGCCCCTGATCCCAGCGAAAGAAACTCCAGAAACGGTTGAAGGTTGTTGTAACCTGCAGCCAGGGTGATAAACCTATCCCAAAGTTCAGAACCTGCCAGCTCTTTTCCAAAAAACTCTCTCCTCACCCACTCCAGATACTCCAATAGATTACCGGAACCCAGCTTCTCTGTGGCACGGTCAAACTGATGCAGTGTGACCTGCTGTTTACCCAGACGGAAAACCGGAGTGGCCTGGTCAAAAGATTTCATATTAAAGCCTTTCAGCAGGCTGGTGAAAGAGCGAAAAGGCTCTTCCCGGAAAAACGGGGTGGTACCTGTTTCCTGGTAGGGGACATGGTGGTCGCGTAACGCGTTTGCGATGGCATCGAACTGGTTGCGGGTGCGGCACAAAACGGCCAGGTCCGACAAGCTCCGGATGGTTTCGCTCCTGTCGCCCGAGGTAACCCCGCTGTCGATGGAATAGAAGCTGACCCCGCCAACCAGGCCGATGATTTGGCGGGCTATGAACTCCGCCTCAGCTGCCCCGGTGGGTTGTTCCGACACAGAAATCCGTACCCCCTCCGTGAGGCCTTCCAGCAACCCGGAACCATCCTCAAGCACATCGGCCGAAGCGGAAAGAATGGTCTGCGAACACCGGTAGGATTTGGTCAGTCGGAAAACAGCCGCCCCGGGATAATCCTTCGTGAACCGGCGAATGTAACCGGCATGGGCTCCCCGGAAGCCGTAAACCGATTGGTTGGCGTCGCCTACCACACAAAAATTTGACCCGGCACCAGGAGCAAGCTGCCGTAAAAGCCGGTACTGCACTTCGTTGGTGTCCTGGTACTCGTCCACAAAAAAATAACGGTAGTGCTGCTGAAATTGCTCTCTGATGGCCAAATTCGTGCTGAACAATTGAAGTGGTCTGGCAATGAGATCATCCAGATCGAAGGCATTGAGCTTTTTCAGCTCTTCCTCATATCTGTGGAACTGCGGAGTATCGGGTTTGTCTCCGTTTTTAATCCCGGATATATCCTCTGCCAGCTTGCCGATCTTACCTGATTTGGTCTCAAACAGAGCCCGAATGATCTCTTGTTTCAGGGATTCATCCACCAGGATAAAGCCTCTATTCCGCTGAAATTCAGCGTAGTATGCCTTCAACACCGAAAGTCCGAAGGCATGAAAGGTGGATACAGTAACCCTGGAGGCCAGGGATTTGTCTTTCATCAGCACCTGCAGGCGTTCGCGGAGCTCTCCGGCAGCTTTATTGGTAAAGGTGATGGCCAGTACCTCATCCGGATTGACATGCTGCTCATTCACCAGCCAGGCAATTTTCTCTGTAAGCGTCCTGGTTTTCCCTGTACCCGGACCTGCAATGATCAGCGACGGTCCGCCATTATGCCGCACAGCGGCCAGTTGCTCCGGATTCAATCCGCCGGCCCCGGATATATCTGCCATTGAATTGCGGTACTCACTGGCCTGCTCTGCAGCCACATTCCCCATTTCTTCCTGCTGGTGCCGCAGTTGCCGGATATCCTTTAGATCGAAGTTGATCAGTGCTCTTTTTTCAGGAGGCGGCGGAGTCTCTATTTGAAACAGGGAACCGGTCGCTTGAAAATTTTTCGCTTCCCCCTCCCTGAACACACGGATCACCCCATATTCCCCGTCGTATCCCTCCTGAATATAAACTTCGCGGTTACGCATCCTGCGTATGGCTTCGGACAGTGTCCGGGAGGTTTTTGTTTCAATGACATCCAATGGGATATCCAGCAGGATATCCAGCTCTTTACCCAGCTTTTGCAGGGTAAGAAGGTACTCGTTTTCGACCTTTGCAGTACCTTCGCCCACCCCGGCAATCTCAGCCAGGAGCTCCTTCAGGGGAATGATGGAACGATACGGCAACCGGTTGGGCCGCTCCAGGATATCCTCCCGGTCGGAAAGCTGAATGATCCTGTTCATCACCCCCACGGTGACCGGTTTTTTGCAAACCGGACAGATGGAATTATGTCGCAGTGTTTCGGCCGGATCCCAGCAGACGTTGCATTTCCGGTGGCCGTCGTAATGGTACTTTCCCTCCTGGGAAAACAGGTCGATGGTTCCATGAAACCTCTCCGGGTCGCCCGATTGCAACGCTTCGGTCAGTGCGTGATAACTCAGTCCGGTTTGAAACACGTTGGCGTTTCGCCCTAGCCGTTCCGGAGAGTGGGCATCGGAGTTGGAAACCAGGGT
The DNA here is from genome assembly GCA_028702595.1 of Mariniphaga sp. Lineage (GTDB taxonomy): Bacteria > Bacteroidota > Bacteroidia > Bacteroidales > Prolixibacteraceae > Mariniphaga. Next base: position 7,167 of record JAQVON010000085.1, read on the forward strand.
AACGTTATCGAGAAATGAGCAGAGCCAGTTCATGGCCGGATCCGTGGAAAGGCCGGTTTCGATGGTATGAATATGATGCGACAGATCGGCAAAACATTCATTCAGCGAATCGAATCCCGACTTTGAGCCGAGCATGGAGAACCAGGGCGTCCAGATATGCGCCGGGATGAAGTAGTTGGACTCGCCGCATTCGAGCACAATCTCCAACAGGTCGCGCGAGTCGAGCCCCAGGATCGGACGCCCGTCGGAGGTCAGGTTTCCGCCCAGGTTCACCAGATACCGGTTGATTTTTTCCGCCTCATCAAATCCCGGTACCAAAACCACGTTATGCACTTTTCTCACCTTTTCACCCCGCTTGTATATATTGCTGATCTCGGCTGTAAGCAAAAAACGGGTTTCGCTGTCACCAAACGGGGAATTCAGGAGAAACTCCTTTTTCAGCCGGAACAGTCCTGTGCCGTCGGAAACCAACTTCTCTTTTAACTCATTCAACCAGCCCGGATGGGTGAAATCACCGGTACCAACCACCTGTATCCCTTTCAGTCCGGCCTGGTAATCCAAGTGTTCCGGATCCAGCGCCTTACTCGTCGCCCTCGAATAATGGGAGTGAATATGTAAATCAGCAACGTACTTCATATTTCAGAATTGTGCCCTAAAAGATAAAAGTTTTTTCTGTGTTCTCTGTCCAATCTATGGTGAAAATTGGTGAATATTTTTACTAACTTGCGCTTGAAAACTATAATTGATCAAAACATGTCAAGTATAAAAAGGTTAAAAAAAGAGGTAGACCTGATTATGACACAGGTACTGAGTGATTGTTTTTACATGGTGGAATACAATCCGAAGGTAGATGCCAAAGCAGTGATGGAAATTGCCGGGGAAATGATAGAACAACATCGTGATTTTCGGATCCGGGCAAACCATCCTGATGGGAAGGACAATCCAAAGCTGGTAAAAAAATATTTTAACGAATTAGCGGCTGATGTAATAGACACAGTTAACCAAGCCCTGGAAAAGCTTTCAGCAGAAGTAAAAAAAACAACCTGATTTTTTTTTATCCCGGATTATACTATTTTTGCAGATGAAATTCAGTTCAAGTGGTTTTTATCAGGAATAATAGTAAGCTGTTTTATTTATTTGTGGTATTGTTGTACATTTTCATAGTACAACAAACCTTGAATAACAGGCATTCACATTTTTATACAAATGGGTTGGTTGTTACTCATTCACATCCTACAAACCGTGAGGAGGGTAAACCCATCCAGGATCATCATCACACAACCAACGAGATCTATTTTTATCATCAGGTTAATTTTGATTATTTCACTCATACCGGGGTATTCCAGATTACTTTCCAGGTTTTCACATGTCCGCAGGACTATCTCCTTACAGACGATGCCATTCATTTTCAATATGCTCTGCAACACCCGGAAACCCGGGGCCCGCCTGCTTCCCTTCACTACAACGGGTAAATATATGGCATGAATGATTTCAGAAAATTAACATCCCGGAATTTACGCAGTTAATTACAACAAAGAAATTCATTCCAACCACATTCCGGAAAATAAATCCTGACTGTTTCAGGAAATTAACTTAATAGCGTACAAAATATATTGAACTAATGTTCAACAATAATGGAATTATATCCATCCAACTTCATATGATAAGATCAATTCTTCTATTCGGATGTTTATTATCATTTAGCATATTATTGGCAAGCGCCAACGATCCGGAGAAAAAGCCCAAAACAGATGCCATGTTGTTTGGCGGAGTAAAATCGGAGGGTGAACACATCCCGTTTGCCACTATAACGGTTAAAGGCACCACTATAGGTACTGCAGCTGATGCCACCGGCCATTTTAAGCTGGTGAATCTCCCATTGGGAAAGCAAACGGTGATGATCACCGCAGTGGGTTACAAACCCTATTCTGAAGAAGTCATTTTTAAAAAAAACACAAGCATAACGATTCATGCCGAGTTGGAACCTGACAATATTGGCATAGAGCAGGTCATTATATCAGCCGACCGAAATGCAGGGAGCCGGCGCCAGTCAACCTCTATTGTGAACAGTATTAATCCGAAGCTTTTCCAGCGGGTGCAGGGGTTAACAGTAAGCGACGGGTTAAATTTTACTCCGGGATTAAGAATGGAGAATAACTGCCAGAACTGTGGATTCTCACAAGTCAGGATGAACGGCATGGAAGGTCCCTATACCCAGGTATTGATCAATTCCCGTCCTGTTTTCAGCGGATTGGCAGGTGTTTACGGACTGGAACTGATCCCGGCAAACATGATTGAACGGGTAGAAGTAATTCGCGGAGGAGGATCTGCCATGTACGGAAGCAATGCTATCGCCGGAACAATTAATCTGGTGACGAAAGATCCCGTTTCCAACGCCTTTGCCCTGTCGGGCACTTATGGTTCCCCTGGGCATCCCGTTGCGAATAATCCGGCCGGAGATTTCAATCTGAACATGAATGGTTCATTCGTGACTGATGATTACCGCACCGGATTTACCATGTTTGGATTCTACCGGAACCGGAATCCCTTCGATGCCAATGGCGATGGTTTTTCAGAACTGGCTTTGGCAAAAAACAACACGTTGGGGGGCCGGTTTTACCAACGGATGGCAAACCGCGGGAAACTCACGGCCGACTATTTTTACATAAATGAATTTCGCCGGGGCGGAAATAAATTTGACGTGCCGCTGCACGAAGCAGACATTGCAGAAAGCGTTGATCATGATATTCATTCAGTTGCTGCTACATTTGAACAGTTGTTACGTGAAACTGATGAACTTTCGGTGTTTTTTTCTGCACAGCAAGTGAACCGCGATTCTTATTATGGTGCGAACCAGAATCTTTCGGCCTACGGAGAAACAGGTGATTTTACTTACTCTTCGGGAGTACAATACCTGCGGCAGCTGGATCACTTCCTTTTTGCCCCAGCATCAGTCACAAGTGGCATAGAGATTGGCGGCAGCCGGTTACAGGATGACAAGCTGGGCTTTTTAGACACCGAAACAGGCACTCACCAGGGTAATACCCGGGTAGCCGACCAGCAACTCTCTAACCAGGCTGCCTTCTCACAACTGGAATGGAACGCTGTAAAATGGTTACTCACCGCCGGCTTAAGATATGATCATTACCTGGTATCAGACAAATCGGCTCAGGGGAAAGACATAAAAGGCAATGTATTGAGCCCCCGGCTGAGCATTTTATATAATCTCAATAACCACTGGCAGGCCAGGGCAGGGTTTGCCAAAGGATTCAGGGCTCCCCAGATTTTTGATGAAGACCTGCACATAGAAACCTCCGGATCGCGACAGGTACTGCACCGAAACGATCCTGACCTGAAGCAGGAATCATCAAACAGCTACTCATTATCTATAAACTATACGTCAGATGAGGGCAAATGGCAATATCAATTTCTGGCTGAAGGCTTTCTTACCCGTTTAAAAAATCCCTTTTCCAACGATTACGGCACACCCGATGAAAACGGAGTGGTTATTTACACCCGCACCAATTCTGAAAGCGGAGCTCAGGTACACGGAGTCAATATTGAGTTTAATGCCTCTCCTTCCAACAGGTGGCAGATGCAGTCGGGATTCACCCTGCAGAAGAGTTTCTTTGAAGAGCCGCAGGAATTCAATGAAACCCGCTTTTCCCGGTCGCCCGGAAGCTACGGATACCTGAGTACCAACTACAAACCCGGAATGAACTTCAACATCTCCCTTACCGGAAATTACACCGGAACCATGCTGGTGCCCTATTTCGGTCCCGCACTGGCAAATCCGGCTGAAGGTGAACTGCGAAAATCAAAACCATTTCTCGATACCGGTATAAAAGCAACCTATACCATCAGAATCACTGACCTGATAAAAACAGAACTGAGCGCTGGAATAAAAAATCTTTTTAATTCATATCAAAACGATTTTGATACCGGCATCAACCGTGATCCTGCCTACATGTATGGCCCCACCCTTCCCCGAACTATATACATTGGTATAAGGTTGGGAAATATGCTGTAAATCCGTATTTATATTCAAAAAGAAGGTTATCCGGATGCTGGTAACCTTTTTTTGTTTGAAGCCGTTAAAAGATTATTAATTTTGCAGCGTTCTTATTAGGAAGTAAAATCTGGAAAATGGAAGAACAGGATATACATAAAAAGATAAAGATAAAAGAAAGGAGAAATAACATCATTGTCATCATCCTTTCAATTATACTTGTGGGGTTAGGAGTATTATATTATATGCAAAACCGGGAGCATCAAGGGATTGTACGGGAGCTGAACGCAGAAAAAGATTCTATTCAGATAGAGTTGAACGAACTGGTTTTTCGTTATGATTCACTTGAAACCGAAAATGATACCATTAATGAACAGCTCTTTCTGGCTCAGAATAAGGTAAAGGACTTGCTGGTTGAAATTGAGCAGACCAAAAAGATTAGTATTGAAAAAATTAATTCCTATCAGAAGCAGGTAACTACGCTGCGTAGCATCATGCGTGATTTTGTGGTGCAAATCGATTCCCTGAACCGGCGCAACCAGGAGCTGATGGCCGAAAACCTGGAAGTAAAGGAACAGTATAAGCGGGTTGAAACGGAAAAGCAACAGTTGAGTCAGGAAAAAGATCGGCTGGAAAAGAATCTTGAACGGGCAGCGGTGCTTCAGGTGCGCGAAATGTTGGTTGAAGCACTGAACAGCCGGAACAGGGAAACCCGTTTTGCCAATCGTGCAGAAAAACTTCGCATTTATTTTATTATTAATGAAAACGTTACTACGAAACGCGGCACAAAAAGCATCTATGCCCGGATCATGCGCCCCGATCAGCTGCTGATGAGTAAATCGGCCGACAACCTTTTCAGGTTTGAAGACCTGATGATCCAGTATTCAGCCATGCGCGAAGTGGTATACGAGGGCCACGACCTGCCTGTGGCAATTTTCTGGGACAATTCAAATGAACCCGATTTAATGACAGGAACCTATACGGTTGACCTGTTTGCCGATGGTCGTAACATCGGAACCACTACCTTTGAACTCAGGTAGATCAATATTCCTGCTCACGCATGCATGAAAAGAGGCTCGGTCACATTGGACAATTCCTGTAGCCGTGCTATCTCCTGTTCTGTCACGGGTTCAAATTCGTTCATGAACTCCAGCGCTTTCAAAAACAGAGTATTCTGTCCAGGAGGAACGGCTGCTGTGATGTTTTTCGACAATGTATATTTCAGGGCCATTTTCATGATCTCCTCATCCAAAACAGGTCTGTACCACACGTTTTTATAGATTTTCTGCTCTCCCTGGGACATCCCGTGAACTGAAGCGCGCCGGCTACGGTGGCATGGACATCGTCCGTACCCCTCTCGGCACGCAGATCACCATCTTCGCCGAGAAG
>JAQVON010000086.1 GCA_028702595.1 Mariniphaga sp.
TTTGTAACTCTTTGAAAATCAAGTGGAGCATATCGGAATCGAACCGATGACCTCTTGACTGCCAGTCAAACGCTCTAGCCAACTGAGCTAATGCCCCAATGCGGGTGCAAATATAAAAAATTTTAGTCTGCAAAGTAATGCAAAACTTTAAAATTGGCCTTTTTTTTTACCTTTGGCCTGAACGCAAAAATGTGTGCTATGAAAATTGTATCACTCGATCAGGTAGAAAAGAATGTAGTTAACATGGAAGGTGCAACCGGAGCATGGAAACAGATCCCCCTGGGTAGTAAAGACAACGCACCGGTATACGCTTACCGGGTCTTTACCGTTGAACCCGGAGGAAACACTCCTTTCCATAGCCATCCATACGAACATATGAACTATGTTATTGATGGCCGTGGAGTGCTTGTGAATAAAAATGGCGAAGAAACGCCAATCCAAACGGGCGATTTTGCTCTGGTCGATCCGAATGAGAAACATCAGTATCGCAATACTGGAGACAAACCATTCATTATGATTTGTGGAGTCCCCAAAGAATTTGAATAAATCCCATCTGCTATGTTTTTTGTAAGAAATATCCTGTTACTGATTCTTCTTGTTACCAGCTTGCACGCTGCTCCTTCAAATTTGATTATTTATGACGCCCCGGCGAACATGGAGGCTGCCCCGGAATATAAACTAGAGGTTGATGGCCGGAATGTTTTTGTCTATAATACCAGATCAGCTGCTTTTGCCTACTTCTCTTTCGATGGAAAAGTAGACGTAAAAGTGACATTTGCCAGTCAAATATATGATTTTGATATCCGGCCTAAAAGTAAAAATATTGAAGGAGAACAGTATCGAAACCAAATTCAGTTTGCTCTCGACAAACCATTGAACCTGAGTGTTGAAATCAATAAAAATCTGAAACGACCCTTGTTCATCTTTGCAAATCCCCTGGAAACAAACGTGCCGGACAAAAAGAACAACGATGTTCTTTTTTTTGAAAAAGGAAAGATTCATACACCCGGAGAGGTGTTGATCAAAAGTGATCAAACCGTTTACATTGAGGGTGGTGCCGTAGTAAGAGGCCACTTTAAAACCAATGGCAGCAAAAATGTGAAGATTACCGGAAGGGGTATTTTGGATAACCGCCTGTACACAAAAGGACAATTCCGGCCGATTGAAATAAATCAAAGCGAACATGTCGAGGTCTCTGGTATAATCATTGCCGAAAGCCGCCACTGGACATGTGCGTCTCATGCATCCAGACATGTCGTTTATGATAATCTGAAGGTTGTCTCTTCCAACGACTGGGATGATGGCATTGACATTGTTGGCTCACAGCATATAATGGTTAACAACTGTTTTATCCAGTCGAAAGACGATTGTATTGCCATAAAAGCCGGTACAAAATATTTTACCGACTTTAGTAGCGAATTTATTGTGAATGACGTAGTTATACAGAATTCAGTCCTGTGGAATGGCGATTGGGGTAATGCCCTGGAAATCGGATTCGAAACGCGCGCCGATACCATCAAAAATATTACATTCCGCAATTGCGATATCATTCATGCAGAAGGACCTGAAGGTACTTTTACGATTCATAATGGCGACAGAGCCGTAATTACAAACATCCTGTACGAAGATATCCGGGTTGAAGACTCCCGGGGATGGTTGATCGACTTCCGGATCCTGGAGTCGGTTTATTCAAAAGATGACCAAAGGGGGAAAATAGAAAATGTTCACTTTAAAAATATATTCGTGGAAGGAGAGAAATATCCCTCTTCCCAAATGCTCGGATTTAATGATGTGTATCGTATCAACCGGGTTACACTGGAGGATTTTTTTATTCATGGAAACAAGATAACATCAATTTATAACGGTATGATTTCAATAGCTCATATAGAAAACCTGGAGTTTAAATAAATTCAGGTTTCATTGAGGTAATAATGGATGTAGCAAAATGAATACCCTCCCTGTTAAAAAGTATAAATTCAAACCTGTTGTGATTTAAACGGAATTTTAGTGCAGAGTTTTATGCCCAAAAGATATGATGAGGAAATGATACAAAAAATATTTTTAGAATTGAAGTGCAACCAAATTAAATGATGAGTTATGAATAATAATCGACGAAAATTTCTTGGATACGTTTTATTCTGTGCCATATGTCTGGTAAGTCTTTCACCACTATATGCCGGGAATAGTACCTCTGATAAACCAGGCCCCCAAAGTCTGAAAGTTCTAACCATTGGCAATAGTTTTGCAGATAATGCAGTAACTTTTCTGCCGCAGATTGCCGCATCCGTTCCAGGTTATCAGATTGACGTAACGAAAGCCAATATTGGAGGATGTTCACTGGAGAGACATGTAAATCTGATTAAAGCATGTCAGGAGAATCCTGACCAAAAGCCATATATGAAAAAATATTGCCTGGAAGATTTGTTGCAAATGGATCGTTTTGATTTTGTGACTATACAACAGGTTAGTAGTATGAGCTTTAAGTCGGAAACATTTCAACCTTATGCCGATGAGCTGATCCGGTTTGTGAAGGATTATCAGCCAAATGCTGAAATCATCATCCAACAAACCTGGGCATATCCGAATTTCGACAGATTAAAAGATTGGAAAATTACTTATGATGAGATGCACAACGGCCTGGTGAAAAGTTATCAGATCCTTGCAGAAAAGCATAATATGGGCATTATGCCAGTGGGTGAAGCATTTTATAACAGCCACAAAAAGAAGAACAGCATTGATCTTTGGAACACCGACAGGCATCATGCCAATGTGAATGGTTGCTACCTGGCCGGCTGCATCTGGTTTGGAAAAATGGCGGATGTCTCTCCAAAAAAAGTGAAGTTTATTCCTGAAGGAATGGATAGCAAAACAGCTTCGTTCCTGAGAAAAATGGCCGCTAAGGAACTGAAAAGGCAAAAGAAAAATAATCGATAAAGAATCTGGAAATAATGATGCAATATTTTAATAAAAACATGCAGCTGATATTGCTGCTGCTATTCTTATTATCAACAGGTAGTTCATTTAAAGAAAGACCAGTTCGTATATTATGCGTTGGCGATTCCATTACACAGGGTGGTAAGAATTCCCAGCCTGAACATACCTATCGGTTACCCCTGCAAATGTTGTTGCGTGAACGTAAAATCTCTTTTGATTTTATCGGATCCAGGCAAAAAGGATTGCACGAAGATGTTCTTTGGCCGGAAATTGCTGAAGGTGTGCCCTTCGATCCCGACCATGAGGGATACTACGGTCATAAAACAGAAGCCGTTTGCACCAAAGTGATGGAAGCATTCGCCGGATACACCGAATACCCCGATATTGTTCTGGTTCACCTGGGAACAAATGATCAAAAAGAGGGAAATTATGAGAATACAGTAGGACTGCCCTTACGAAATTTCATTGGATTCCTGAGAGAAAAAAATCCAAATGTTGCCGTCTTCCTGGGGCATCTGAATTTTAATCACGGTGAAGTTGCTGAGGCGATCAGAGTAGTTGTTGAAAAGGTTGCCGCAGACCTGAATTTACCTCAATCCCCCATAACTACTGTACACCATTACAAGGGATGGAGAGAAAATCCCGAAAATGTGTATACCGATACTTTCGACTGGGCACATCCAAATTTAAAAGGGCAGGAAAAAATGGCTGTTAACTGGATGCAAGCCATGGAACCCTGGATCAGGAAGTGAATGACGAATAATCAATGACGAATTCTGTTGAATTTCATTAAAGTATACCATACTGTGAGGCAAATACCTCTGAGAAAAATAATATGATTGAAGTAAATACTTTTGAAAATAATTAATCTAGATATAATGAAGAAATTATCTATTTATTTGATATTAAGTCTGTTGTTGACAAGTTTTGCGGAAGCCCGTATTTTCTATGTGTCGAATTCGGGAAATGACAGGAACAGTGGCCTGGAGAAAAGTGCTCCTTTGCAAACTCTTGCCAAAGCTGCTACTCAGGTTTCTCCCGGCGATGTTATTCTTTTGCGAAGGGGGGATCTTTTCCGGGAATCGGTGAAAATTACATCCAGGAACATAGAAGTCAAGGCTTATGGGAATGAAAAAGATCCTTTGCCTATAATCAGCGGATCAGTTCCCATCACTGGTTTTAAACCATATCAGGGAGGGATTTACGTGGCACAAACTGAAGTTATTCCGGGATACCTGTTCGCGGATAATAAACTGATGACCATTGCGCGTTACCCCAATGAAGGCTGGTTGCGAACCACTTATTGGGAAGATAAAGAGGTTCCTGGTGATGCAACCCCTGAACAACTGGCCCGGGCAAGTTCCATGATCGAGTGTCCGGAATTAACATCACATCCCTCTAATGCAGATGATTTCTGGGTGGGGGCCAACATTCGCTGGCGTCATCACAGCTGGTGGTTTGAAACAAGAGAGGTTGTTGATTATGACGCTGCCGGAAAACTTCATGTCGACGACAGAAGTTATGGTGTACGGGAACCTCATAAAGGAGCTGCAAAGGGATGGGGTTTTTATCTCGATAACAAACTTGAACTGCTTGATGCCCCGGGTGAATGGTATTTCGATCAGGCCACTAAACGTGTATACCTGTATCCACCGGAGGGTAAAAATCCGAATGACATGCTGATTGAAGGGTCTGTTCTGAGTACCGGTCTGAGTATTGCTGACGGGGTTGTTCAGCAGGTTCGTTTCCAACACCAACAGGATATCGGGTTGCAGATTGATGGCGTTTCTGTTGTCCAGTATTGCGAGTTTGAGGGAATTGGAAGAGATGCAAAAGTTAGCGAAAGAGGAGCCGGTGGTTCGGCACTCCAAACCGGTATCAATATCAGGAAATCACGTGTCAGTCATTGTACATTCCGGAATAATTTTAATATTGCCATCCACTGGCGGCAGAACCCCAACGATACCACCTCCTCTGTTATTGAAAGAAACCTGGTGCAAAACTCCGGAGTGGTGGATGGGTACGGAGGGAGTGGTTCATGGCATGCTGTAGCTATTCTGATTGCAACCGGAAGAAATGTTCACGTTCAGTATAATAAAATCGAAAAATCAGGCTATGTGGGAATACTCTTCGGCACCGATGGTAATTTTGCCGAATACAATATCATTAAAAATGCCATGCATACCCTGAACGATGGAGGAGCCATCTATACCAACTGCTCCCGGTCTACTATCCGGTATAATATCATTCTGAATACGCTGGGTGGCCTGGAATCATCCGGTGCATGGGCTAACATTTCACACGGAATATGGCCCGAGTTTCTCCGGGAATACAGAGAGACCATCATCGAATATAACACCATCGTAAATTCAGGCGGTGATGGTATTTTTCTGCCTAATAATTACGATTGTATTGTCAGAAACAATGTTTGTTACAATAACGACAGGTATCAGTTCCTCATGATCGGTCTTGAGGAAAGAAAACAGGTCAATGTGAAGCAAAACCACCTGATTACCGGAAATGTATTTTATGCCGCTGATCCAACCCAGAATACTTTCTACTTTGATGATCGTAACGATTACGGAACTTTTAAGGATAACTACTTCTGTAAACCCTCTTCCGATCAATTGATCCATGAAGGGAAAAGCTGGCCGGGTATGGGGAGAAGTACCCCTTTTACACTCATGGAGTGGCAGGAGAAGTTCAGCTGGTCTGATCCAACACCTAAAACAGATGTGCAAAAAGTATCGGGTGAAGATAACTCAGCGATTTTAATCAACGATTCCGAACAAACAAAAGAGTTCCGTCTTAGTGGAAATTGGGTTAACCTCGACGGTGAACCAGTTAGCGGATCGGTTACTCTTGAGCCTTTTACTTCAATAATACTTGTTCGTGACGTTTTATAACAGGGGTAATAAATCAATAAATCGCTGGAATAACTCAGGTTTCAACAGAATAGGAAAAATAAAACCAAATACTGCCCCTAAAAAGTGCGCATCGTGGGCTATATTATCGGTTTTTCGTTTGCTCATTTGATACGAATAGATGAGATACCCGATTCCAAAAAGGATTCCGGGAATGGGGATAATGGCAAAAAGATATAACTTTTCCCAGGGAGCCAGGAAGATAAATGTGAAAAGTACAGCCGATACAGCACCGGAGGCACCAACAGCATTGTAGTAATAGTCGTTTTTGTATTTGACCAAACTCCAGGCGTTGGAAGCCAGAATACCTCCCAGGTAAAGAAGAACAAAATAAAACTCACCCCGTTGACCAAAAAAGTCGTAACGCGAAAAGTAATATTCTACATTCCGACCAAAGAAGTAGAGTACAAGCATGTTCACAATCAGGTGTGTCCAGCCGATATGAACAAATGCATGGGAGATTAACCGGTAATATTGTTTACGGTGGAGGATTTGCGCTGCATTAAACTGGAGCTTTTCTGTCACTGCCTTGTTTTGGAAACCAATCATGGTGATGACGAAGGTGATTCCAATAATGAAATAGGTAACTGTCATTCATGTAAAATTTTATAAATCATTTCTTTTTGTAGCTCGGCTGGTTCAGTCAACGGCGATACATTCATCCCTTTGCTTTTCAGATCATATTCGCGTAAAATTCCCATGATCTCGTAAAGCTTTGTGGGATTGTATTTTTTTGCAGCTGCTATGATTTTCCGGATATAAAATGGATGTCCGCCGATGGTGCTGATGGCTCCCTTTTCCGACTTGTCAGGAAGGAAATGGTAAGCAAATATTTTCGAAAAAAAACCAAACAGCACAGCAATAGTCACTTGTATTGGATTTTGCTGGGGATTAGCCCCCAGGTAATTGATGATCAGGTTGACTTTGTAGATGTTCTTGGTGCCCAGGGCATCCTGCAGTTCAAACAGATTGAATTCTTTGCTAAAACCAATATTTTTTTCGATATGCTCGGGAGTAATCTGCTGGTTGGCTTTCACTGCTATCATTAACTTGTTCAGCTCATTGGCAATTTTACTCAAATTAGCACCCAGCGAGTCGGTTAAAATTTGACTGGCTTGTGGCTTGATGGAATACCCATGTTGTTTCAGGTATTTGTCTATCCAGGCAGGAACCTGGTTTTCATACATTTTTTTTGTCGTCAGAATAACTCCTTTTTCTTTTATTGATTTATATAACTTGGTACGGCTATCCAGATTTTTATACTTGTAATTCAATACCAGCAGGGTAGAAGGCATAGGTTTGGCAGCATAGAATGCCAGGTTTTCAATGTTTTTAATACTTTGAGCCTCTTTTACTATGATGACTTGCCGGTCGGTCATCATGGGATAGCGCAGTGCTGCCTCTGCTATAGTTTGGGGGTCAGTATCTTTCCCGTAAAATATGGTTTGATTAAAACTTTTTTCGGTTTCGGTCAATACATTTTTTTCAATGAAATTGGAAACCTCATCAATAAAAAAGGGTTCTTCACCTTGTAACAGGTATATGGGGTGGTATACTTTTTTTTTGAGGTTTTGAAGAATGATTTCAAAATCCATATTAAAATTTTAGGTGTTTTACGGATAGTCCGTTATTTTTTATCTCAAGCAAAGCATCTATTCCTGTCCGGAGATGGCTGTCAATATATTTTAATGTAATCAGTTTATCGCTTTCACTGGTTTTCACTCCCGAAGATATCATGGGTTGATCGGACACCAGCAAGAGAGCACCGGTTGGAATTTTGTTCGCAAAACCCACCGTGAAAAGGGTCGCTGTTTCCATATCGATGGCCATAGCTCGTGTTTTTCGTAGAAATTTTTTGAATTTGGTGTCGTATTCCCATACCCGGCGGTTGGTGGTATATACAACTCCCGTCCAATAATCGAACCCGTTGTTGCGAAGTACATGTGAAACAGCACGCTGCAGATTAAAAGCCGGCAACGCCGGTACTTCTGGTGGCAGGTAATCTGAAGAAGTGCCTTCATTCCGGATGGCCGCAATGGGTAAAATCAAATCTCCCAGCTTGTTCTCTTCTTTTAATCCTCCACACTTTCCTAAAAAAAGAACAGCTTTGGGTTTTATCGCACTAAGCAAATCCATCACCGTTGCTGCATTTGGACTGCCCATGCCAAAATTAATAATGGTAATTCCTTCTGCTGTAACATTGGGCATGTTCTTATCCGCACCATCAATGGGAACTTCAAAATATTGTGAGAATTTTTCAATGTAATTCATGAAATTGGTCAGCAGAATGTATTCCCCAAAATCTTCCAGTTTTTTTCCTGTATACCGCGGAAGCCAGTTGTCAACTATTTCTTTTTTTGTTTTCATTGTAACAGGTAATTTTATATGCAGTAAAATAAAACTCACATGAATCTAAAATCGATTCGTTTGTGAGAAAATTTTTCCTGGTCGTTTTATGATCCAATATTATCAAAGAATTGTTTATTTTGTTCAAAAGAATTCGATCTTCACAAAAATACATTTTTCCTGTTGTACTGCAACAATTGTTTGTCAGATCAGAAAATAAAAGGGGTATGCATCAATTAAACTTGCCATCGTATACGTTTCGGACGGAAATCAGGGAGAACAAGACCTATATTTTTGATACCATCCGGAAGCGCTATGTTGTTTTAACCCCGGAAGAATGGGTCAGGCAAAATTTTATTCAATATCTTGCCCGGGAAAAAAATTATCCGGTGTCGTTGATGGCTGTGGAAAAACAGATTTTAGTGAACGAAAAGATTTTTCGATTCGACCTGCTTATCTACCGCAGAAGTGGTACACCACTGCTTATTGCTGAATTTAAAGCACCAGAGGTGAAAATTTCACAAGATACATTCAACCAGGTGGTTCGCTACAATATGGCTTTGAAAGTACGCCACGTTGTGGTGTCAAATGGATTGCAACATTTTGTGTGTGAAATTGATTACCTGAAAAATAGTTACAGCTTTTTAAAAGAGATACCGGAATACTTATCCAATCATCAAAACAGCACGATGGGTTGAATTTCTTATTTCGAAATGCAGATGAGACAATCAACAAAGGACTTTTTGAAAGAAAAGCTCATCCTTCCAACCTTCTGCTGTCCTCAACCAGCATTTTTTTACTCCGGCCTGATGAAATCCTGCTTTTTCAAACAGTCTGATACTGTTTGTGTTGTCCTCTGCAATATTGGCATACAACTGTTTTAACCCGAGAAACCGGACAGCATGATTCTCCATTCCTGCCAGTGCATCGGTAGCATAACCTTGCTTGCGATCCTCCGGTTGGTGAATCAGTATGCCTAATCCGGCACGTTGATGGTAAGGATCAAATTCAAACAGATCAATCGCTCCAACAGGTTTATGTTCCAGGGTTTCAATGATCAGTCGCAATTGTTTCGTTTCATAAATATCTTTGCCGGAATTCTGAATGTAAGCTGCAAGTATATATTTTGAAAACGGAGTGTGAGTATTGCTTACCTCCCAGATCTCCCTGTTATTTTCCCACCGGTAAAGCAGGTCAATGTCTTCCGGCTCCAGGGGGCGGAGGCGAATTTTTTCATGATTAAGTGGTTGTTTCATTTCTTCTGACAGAGGAAGTTTGAGTTATTCAAAATTGATTATCAAAATGTAATGTCTTTAATTTCCGGATTCTGCCGGGTGATTCCTATCTGTCCAGGCTTTTCCATCCCTTTGACAGAATTTCTATGTCGGTAAGCAAACTGTAATTACGTGCATATAGTACATTTAACTGATGGATTTTCCCGGGGTCATCCGACGGATTATCAAACATATCTGTCGGAGATAATATCCCCGGTCTCAGAGGAGGAAGTTCTGGCTGTGAAGAGTCAGCAGCAGCATAACCGATCCAAGATTTATTCCCGTTGATCACTTGCCAGATGTTTTTTAAAAGCCGTGTCTTACGTATAAAGAACCAAATCATAAAGGGTGTTGAAACCAGGAAGATAACTGAAAATATCAGGTCGAGCAGCCTTTTCTTTTTCCGGTTATCGGGTTTCGTAATGGCATTAATATGCACAACATACAAATCGCCTGCTGTGTGGATGGAATTGCTGCCGATAATGCTAATGCTTTCCGGGGGGGCAATTTTAAAATCGATATCGAGAGAGGTAAGTTCAAGCATTGCCCGGATAATTTCCGTTGATCGTATATTCTCTGCACAGAAAATGATTTCGTCGATACGGTTGATCCGAACAATTTCGTTCAACTGATCAAGGGAACCAATATATTGTTCTCCATGATCAGAGGAGTCAACAGAAATAAATCCGGCAAATTCTGATTTGATTTGCGTTCGCTGCAAAATCTCTCTCACCCGCAAGGCTTCAGCAAGGTGTCCTGCAATGGCAATCTTTTTGGTGCGCTGGATGTCTGGTTTGAAAGCATTCCATTTCATCCAGTGAAAAAATAAGCGATAAAAAAGGAGTGTGAATAATGCCCAGATTGATCCCAAAAAAATTAACGCCCTGGAAAATCGAAATGTTTCATCTACCAGCGAATAAGCCAGAAGAATGGCTATTGTACCCCAAAGGAGTCCACGGGCTACATGCATGAGATGAACCGGTTTTTTATACCCACCGGAGAAAAAGATGGCTGTCAGCCAAAAGAGGATATAGACCGGGACTGCGAAATTAATGAACTCAGAGGGGTAGTAATCAGGTTCGTACCGGAACTTTTCCCAGAGGGGAGTGATGATTAAAAATCCGGCATACATGATAAGGGCATCGAGCAGGGGAAGAAAAATAAAATCAACTAACCGTCGAAAAACCGACAACAGTGCCCTGAACCATATAGCGAGATTTAAAAGAAAGGTGAAAATACTCGCTTTACCACCAGTAAAATGCTTTTTTGCAAAAATAATCATCGCCTTATAAAAGACTTTTACATAGTTCAGTGAACCTTTTTTTGTGCTTTCACCCTTATAGTGAATAATAGTCGTTTCGGGGAAATAGTAATTTTTGTAACCACTTTTCATTATACGCAGCGAAAGATCGATGTCCTCGCCATACATAAAAAAAGTTTCATCCAATAATCCGATTTTTTTCAGCGTCTCTTTTCTGAGTAACATGAACGCACCTGCCAGTACTTCAACTTCATGTGTTTCATTTTCATCGAGATACGATAAGTGGTATTTCCCGAATTTTTTTGATTTGGGGAAAAGTTTTGATAAGCCGGACATCTTGTAAAATGCCACTGCCGGCGTAGGTAAGCCTCTTTTTGATTCCGGTAGAAAATTGCCTTTGCCGTCAATCATTTTTACTCCCAAACCTCCACATTCAGGATGTTCTTCCATGAAACGGATGACTCTGGTAAATGTATCTTCCTCAACAACTGTGTCGGGATTCAACAGCAGGAGGTATTTGCCCGATGCTTCTCTTAAGGCTTGGTTATTCGCCCTGGAAAATCCTGTGTTTTCTTTGTTTTCAATCAGGTGAACCCCCGGAAACCGCTCCCTGATAAGCTGTGTGGAACCATCTACTGAATGATTGTCAACTACAAAAATTTCTACGGAAATAGATTTTGAAGCTTTCACGACCGAGTGAAGGCATTGCTCCAAAAAATGTTTTACGTTGTAGTTTACAATGATTACTGATAATTCCATGAATCAAACCGGTTTTTTCACGATTCAAATGTAGCTATTCCATCGGATATCAAAAAACAGAACCCCTGCTGAATTTCACCGGGGCTGTTTTCCCAGCGAATTTTCATACAATACCCGGTTAACGAGCGATCGGCCCAGTGTAACCTCGTCTGTATATTCCAGATCATCACCAATGGCAACTCCCCGCGACAGGGTAGTTACCTTAACCGGCATGTTTTTTAACTTCCTGAAAATATAAAAACTGGTGGTGTCTCCTTCCATGGTGGTGGGCAAAGCAAGAATGATTTCTATTATCTCACTCTGGCTGACACGTTCAACCAATGTTGGAATTTCAATATCCGATGGGCCAACACCATCCATGGGAGAAATAATTCCCCCTAAAACATGATATAATCCATTATACTGTTGGGTGTTCTCAATTAACATTACATCCTGAATATTTTCAACAACGCAAATCACTGAACTGTTCCTGGAAGGATTGGAACAGATCTGACAAACTTCATCATCGGAAATATTATGACATACCTTGCAGTGCTTTATTTCGTCACGCAACTGAACAAGGCTCTGACTTAATGAATGGACTGATTCCTTGGGCTGCCGCAATAGATGCAAAACCAGTCGCAATGCACTCTTTTTCCCAATGCCGGGTAAACGGGCAAATTCGTTGATCGCATTCTCTAATAACCTGGATGGATATTTTTCAAGATTCATATTTTATCTTTTCGGTGTCTAAAAATAGAACGAATATTTGAAAGGAAAAAACATAACGAATACTTCCCGGAATCCAGCCTGACCGTGTCAGTCAATTTTCTAAGTTCACTTGAAATCCTTCGGATATTCCTAAGGGTATCCTACTCAAAATGTTGATCCGATGGAGTATAAAGTTT
>JAQVON010000023.1 GCA_028702595.1 Mariniphaga sp.
CACGAAATACATGCAACAGCATTTTGTGATTTTCGGTTTCTCCTTTGAGTTTTTTCTTCAGCACAAATACATTGACATCCTCACCGTTCTCAATCAGGTAATTAATATACCGGCGAATTTCATTTTCAATATCATCCAAAAAATTGTTTAAAATTGCCGCTTCTTCATGTTTTGCGTTACTCCTTCGCAGAAGTTTGTCCCACTCTCTTTGATTAATTCCTCTGCCTGTTGCAACTTCGACGACCTGTGACCTGCATCGGATCCTGAAATAAATTGGGACTTTCCCGTTTACTGACGGTTTTGATTTTTTAATAAAAAACTGTGTTTTAACCTTAACATTCATGGTTCCCGGAATTAAAACATTAACACCTGTAAAATTAAGTCATATAATCATTTATCATAACAACCAAAACGAATCAAAATGAGTCAATTCGCATGAAAACAACGAGTTAATGCTAAAATCCGGTTAAATCTAAAATTTATGATTTTACCTCATACAATTTGAAAAAAGATGGTATAATTTGGGTTTGGTTCAAAAAATAATCGCCGGATTTCATTTGAAACCCGGCGATAATGCACGTTTTAGATTTTTATGGTGCTCCCCAGGTAGGACTTGAACCTACGACCTACGGATTAACAGTCCGCCGCTCTAACCAACTGAGCTACTAGGGAATATTATTTTTCTTTAAGAACGTTTGCTTTTTCAAAAGCGATGCAAAAATAACAGCTTTTCGGAAAAGAAAAAATTTTTTTGGAAGAATTATTGTTTTGTTTGTGACTTCACTAAAATAACTTTTCCCTTTTCACCAAATAAGTTAAAAGCACTTCACGAAAATCCTTATTTATATCAGCTTCTGCCAGGTCGATTTGATATTGTCCGCACTTGACCTTTAGATCATCGAAATACGATTTCACTGCAGAAACATAATGACTTTTTACTTCCCACGGATTGAATCGTATTACCTGTCCACTTTCCAGGTCGACAAATTTGTGGGGCCTGTTAGTAAATTGGAATTCTCGCTCAAGGCGATGATCAGTAACATGAAATAACAGCACTTCATGCTTGTTATACCGTAGGTGTTGGAGGGCAGAGAAAAGATCTTCTGTCTGCTGGTTGTCGATCATATCGCTAAAAATTACAATAAGTGAACGTTTATGTACATTTTCAGCAATTTGATGCAGCACCTCAGTGGTATTTGTATTTTTTCTCAGGTGTGCATTTTCTGGTTTTATCAGCTGTGTGAGCTTTCCAAACATCAGTTCGGCATTCACGGATGATAATCGCGGGGTGGTATGAAACTCTATCTCATCTGAGAAAAGTGTAAGACCGACCGCATCACGTTGTTTTCGCAGCAGATAGATCAGTGCCGCAGCAGTATAAACCGAAAAAGCCAGTTTATTATGCAAATGTTTCTGTCCTTTAAAAGTGGGAAAAAGCATGGAAGAAGAGGTATCAATCACCAGTTGACACCGGAGATTTGTTTCCTCTTCGTATTGCTTCACAAAAAGTTTGTCGGTTCGCGCAAACAGTTTCCAGTCGATATGTTTGGTTGATTCGCCCTGGTTGTATTGCCGGTGTTCGGCAAACTCTACAGAAAAACCATGAAACGGGCTTCGGTGAAGGCCGGTAATAAATCCTTCAACTACCTCTCGGGCAATTAATCCCAAATTATCAAACTGATGAAACTGTTCTATATCAAGAATATTTTTCACAGTTGATGAATTACACATAAAGGATGTACTGGTGTTAACTCAGCACATCTCAGATCATAAAAGGTTGTTCTTTGACTACAGCAGGGCATCGAGTTTGGAGGTGAACGCTTGCTTAGGTGCAGCTCCCACCTGTTTATCGACCACTTTCCCATTTTGAATAAAAAGCACAGTTGGAATATTCCGGATGCCAAACTGTGTAGCTACACCCGGATTAGAGTCAACGTCAACTTTTCCTATTATAGCTTTACCATCATATTCCTTTGCCAACTCTTCCACAATGGGTGCAATCATCCTGCAGGGACCACACCATACTGCCCAAAAATCAATCATAACAGGTTTATCTGATTGGGATACCAATTCATTAAAATTAGTGTCTGTAATTTCTATTGCCATATCTTATTTTTTGTAGTTAATATTCTAAAAATATACAAATTTATTTAATTAATTCTGAAACCTAAATCCTCTTGCTCCTTGAAAAATTCCATAAACCGGTTTGTGAGTTCAATACGGGTGTTCCGCGAAAATAACCGGATAAACATATTACTTTCCGGATCATATACATTAAACTTTAACAAAACATGACCTTTATTGTTTTTCGTCAGGTTTTCTATTTCAGCAATCATCGATTCACTCAATACCTGAATAGGGACATTGATCGTAACACTCCTGACCAGGTTTTTCCGGGCTTCAGACAACAGTTCGATATGGGTTGCCTTAAATTCAAATAAATCACTATTATTAAAACGGGGTTTAACTGCTCCTTTTACAAGTAAAAACAACCCGGTTTTACAATACTTGTTATAATCCACGTAATCCTGGCCAAAAAAGAAAAATTCAAACGAATCAGTATAATCTGTTAAAGTAAGTGTGCTGAACGGTTTCCCATTTTTTGAAGTTCCCTCGCGGGCGGCTGTGACCATACCTCCAAAAGTAAAATCGCGCTCTTTATATTTTTCGATATCACTTTTTAAGTCTTTCAGAGTCACCTCCCGGCTACAAAAATTTTCTATTTCCAGTTTATAATCATCGAGAGGATGAGCTGTCAGGTATATTCCGATCAGGTTTTTCTCTTTTTCAAGGAGAATTATTTTAGGCCATTCCTGCACATCAGGAATAGGAGGTTTTTTCACATGAGCCCCATCGCCCAGGTCTCCAAAAAGACTTTGTTGCATACTTTGTGATTCACTTTGAATTTTATTTCCATAGCGGATCAGTTTTTCGATAAAGGTTGAATTATCATTTTCCTGTTCAGGGGCAAAGAAACAGCTTCGTTTTATTTCTGCCAGGCTATCGAATGCGCCAGCCATGGCAAGTGCTTCAAGGTTCTTTTTATTTACAGTTTGGAGGTTTACATTTTCCACAAATTCGTAGATCGTTTTAAACGGCCCAAATTTTTCACGTGCATCAATAATATCTTTTGCTGCTCCGGCGCCCACACCTTTGATGGCTCCCATCCCAAACCTGATATCTCCGTTTTTATTGGCCATAAATTTGGTAAAACTTTCATTCACATCGGGTCCCAGCACATGGAGTTTCATCCTGCTGCATTCATTCATCAGCTTGGTGATATCTGTAATGTTATTCAGATTCCGGCTAAGGTTTGCAGCCATGAACTCACCCGGGAAATGTGCCTTCAGGTATCCGGTCTGGTATGCAATATAAGCATAGCAAACTGAATGTGACTTATTAAAAGCGTAAGAAGCAAATGCCTCCCAGTCTTTCCAGATTTTTTCAATAACATCATCAACTTTCTTTCCCACCAGTTTACATTCATCCATGAACTTAAAATTGGCCTTACAGCCTTCCACAAACTTAATTTTAAGTTTGGTCATCAGGGAGGTGATTTTTTTACCCATTGCCTTACGTAAAGTATCGCTATCGCCTCGTGTAAAATTGGCCAGTAATCGTGACAGGAGCATAACCTGTTCCTGAAAAACGGTTATACCATAGGTTTCACTTAGGTATTTCTTCATCATGGGCAAATCGTATTCCACCTTTTGCCGGCCATGTTTTCGGGCAATATAGTCAGGAATATATTCCATGGGACCCGGGCGGTAGAGCGCGTTCATTGCCACCAGGTCTTCGAACCTGTTAGGCTTGAGCTCGCGCAAATGTTTTTTCATTCCTTCCGATTCAAACTGAAAAATGGCTGTTGTTTCCCCGTAGCTAAAAAGTTCAAATGTTTCAGAATCATCAAATGGGATTTGGTCAATATCAATTTCTACACCTTTTGATAGCTTAATATTCTCCAGGGTTTCTTTGATAATAGATAGTGTTTTGAGGCCGAGAAAGTCCATTTTTAGCAGACCAATATCTTCAACAAACCTTCCGTCATACTGAGTGGTTAGAAGATCTTCCTCTTCCTTTGCCTGCATGAGGGGAATATGATCTGTGAGTGGGTCTCTGCTAATAAGAATTCCACAGGCATGCACCCCTGTTTGGCGGACGGAACCTTCAAGTGTTTCAGCAAACTTAATGGTTTTAGCAATCAGTGGATTATCTGATTTTTTTTCTTTTCTTAGCTCGGGATTTTCTTTAAAAGCCTTTTCAAATGTCATTTTTGGCGCTTCAGGTACCATTTTTGCCAGTCGGTCTGCTTCCGGCAAGGGAAGCCTCAACACCCGCGCTACATCACGAATGGCCATTTTTGTTGCCATGGTGCCAAATGTACAGATGTGAGCAACTTTATCGAACCCATATTTTTTCGCAACATAATCAAGTACCTGCTGCCGACCATCATCATCAAAGTCAATATCTACATCGGGAAGAGAAATCCGATCGGGATTCAGAAACCGTTCAAACAGCAAATCATACTTTATGGGATCGATGTTGGTAATCCCAGTACAATAAGATACTGCTGCTCCGGCGGCCGATCCACGTCCGGGACCTACCAAAACGCCCATTTCACGAGCAGCATTGATGAAATCCTGAACAATTAGAAAATAACCGGGATAACCCATCGACTTGATTGTATCCAACTCAAAATCAAGCCGGGCTGACACCTCATCCGGAACAGGTTTGCCATAACGCTCTTCTGCTCCTTTAAAAGTTAAATGCCTTAAATAAACAGCCTCCTGCTTGACCCGCAGCACCTGTTCATAACCGCCTAACCTGGTGTACGTTTCTTCTCCAAATTCCTCAAATAATTCCGCCTCAGAATATTCCTTTTTAAAATCCTCAAGTGTTCCAAACTCAACAGGAATGTTAAAATAGGGCATGATGGGAGCTGAATTCAGTTCATACTCTTCCACCTTTTCAACAATTTCCCGGGTATTAACCAATGCTTCAGGAACGTCAGCAAACAATTCATTCATTTCCTGTTGAGTCTTGAACCATTCCTGCTTGGTATATTTCATTCGTGTAGGATCATCCACATCCTTCCCTGTGCTGAGGCAAATAAGCAAATCATGTGCATCCGCATCTTCTGCATTGATGAAGTGTACATCATTCGTGGCAATTACCTTTACCCCATGTTTATGGGCCAACTGCATAAGTAATCCATTAACCAACACCTGGTTATCAAATACATTTTCCCTTTGCTCCAGCTCTTCAGCAGGATGACGCATTAATTCCAAATAAAAATCAGCACCAAAAACTTTTTTAAACCATAAAATTGCGTGCTCTGCTTCCTTGATCTGATTATTCATCAGGAAGCCGGGTATCTCTCCTCCCAGACAGGCAGAAGTTACAATTAATCCTTCACGGTACTTCTCTAGTAACTCTTTATCAATACGTGGCTTATAATAAAACCCTTCATTGCTGGCAATGGATATCAACTTTATCAGGTTCCTGTAGCCTGTTTTATTCTTGGCTAATAAAATCAGATGATTGCCGTAACGGTCTACTACATCAGATTTATCATGCAAACTTCGGGCAGCAACATAGGTTTCACAACCTAAAATTGGCTTTATCCCAGCTCTCTTACAGGCTGAATGAAACTCCTTAATTCCAAACATAATACCGTGATCGGTGAGAGCAAGAGCTGACATCCCATCCTCTTTGGCTTTGCCAACAAGATCAGACACACTGGCCGCACCATCCAGGATAGAGTATTGTGAGTGAACATGTAAATGTGTAAACGGAATCATTTCCTTCTTTTTTAAAAAACCTCCTAAATAGAAGCATAAAGTTACATCTTTTAGAAGGGCAATTTGTTGTTGTTAATAAAATTCGAAATAAAAATATCTCCCCACGGATCACCTGTATTTCGGGGAGTGTATTCCTTCCATCATCCGATTGGAAAACAGCATGGTTATGCCTTCATCAAAAAAAACCTGAAGTTTACGAAAAAGAAACCACACAACCCAAAAGTAACTCAATGGAACATATGCAAATATCTAACCTGCTTATTGTGCTGAAACAAAAATGAATGCAGAATTCTCATTCATGAGGTTGGATTTTATTATCATGCAAGTTATTCCATTCACCACCTGGATAAGCATATAAGGCGATTCATGATAAACGAATAAAAACGGATCAAAAATTAATCGTCTGAAATGTGATCACAGGGTAATATTTCTTGAAATTCTTTCTCTTATCTCTATCATTTCTTCCCTGCTAAGATTCAGTTTTTCTGAAAAATTCAGAATATCGGCCTCGCTCTTCATAGGAACAAGATGTATATGTGCGTGAGGCACTTCCAGCCCCAGAACAAGTACACCTACCTTTTTACAGGGAATAGCTTTTTTGAGTCCAGCCGCTACTTTCTTCGCAAAAAGTTGAAGTCCGGTATACAATTCATCATCCAAATCAAAAATGTAATCCACCTCTTTTTTGGGAATAACCAGCACATGTCCTTTCGCCACGGGTGAAATATCCAGAAATGCAAAAAAATGATCATTTTCAGCTACCTTATAAGCAGGGATTTCACCATGAACAATTTTTGTGAAAATGGATGCCATAATTCAATTTACATTAAAGTGATATCAACAATCTCAAGATGAATCGTTCCCGAAGGAACCCTAATATCTACCACCTCACCAATTTTTTTGCCCATCAGTCCTTTTGCAATAGGTGTAGTGGCAGAAATTTTCCCTACTTTTAGATCAGCTTCACCCTCAGGTACAATAGTGTACTGCATAACGCTGTTGTTCTTGATGTTTTTAATCTTCACCGTATTTAATATCTGAACACTGTTGGTATCAATTCTTGATTCATCCAGAATGCGGGCATTTGCTATTCTGGATTGCAGCTCAACAATTTTTGCTTCCAACATACCCTGGGCATCTTTGGCCGCATCGTATTCGGCATTTTCCGAAATATCACCTTTCTCAATGGCCTCACCAATAAGCTTTGAAATAGCCGGCCGTTCTACATTCATTAAACGATCCAGCTCTGTTTTCAATTTCTTTAATCCTTCTTTTGTCAAATACGTTACCTGCGACATTTTTCTATTCTCCTTGTTTACTTTTAGCTATAAAAAAACAGAAAGAATTCCGGACTTCCGGAACTCTTCCTTGTGCAAATGTAAAGAATTTCCCTGATATTTAAATCATTTTTACTAAAATTATTAAAAATGAACCATTTATATCTATTCAATATATTTACGATTCAGTATTTCACTATAAATAACAGCTTCGCGTAATGAAAATTGAATATTGGATTCTCTTGTGGCTTTTTCTTTAGCCAGACTTCCTATCTGGGTTTTAGAAATTGTAATTCTTTCCCCTTCTTTCTTGGGATGAAATAAAGTTCTCTCTTTGGGCTCAGGCCTGGTTGTCTTAAATCCTGATTTCTCATAACGATCTGTTGGTTCTGCCCAATCCTCAGCAGGTAATTCCCACAAATCACCGGAAGAAGATGGGGGATTGATCTTTTTCACCGATTCGGCCTGTTTCTTCTTCAATTGACCAAATAAACCGCCAATTATAAAAACCAGAGTTAAAAATATTACGATTAAATCATCCATTTTTCAACAATTTTTCAGTAAAAAATTAATTACTTTGATGTAACAAGTAAAAATAAGAAAAATGCACCACTTAATTCTTAAATATGGGAAGTATTTTATTTTTTCCCTTTATTTCATCCTGGCTACACCAGCTTGTGATGATATAATCGAATCTCCTATCCCCGATGTCTTTGTTTCTTTTACTATTGATTTAAATATTGTAAATGAGTTATACCATGAAGGCATGTCCGTATTTTTCCCTCTTGTAGGTTATGGCGGGGTCATCGTATATTGTGAACAACCCGGAATTTATTATGCTTTTGATGCTGCCTGCCCTTATGATATCCGTCCCGACTGTATAGTAAAAAATGAAGGACCGCTGGCTGATTGTCCCTGTTGCGGATCACAATTTCTTTTAATCAATGGCGATCCAATCAAACCACCAGCATCTGTTCCATTAAAACAGTATCATGTTTCTTTACTAAACAGCACCACATTACGGATACACAATTAATGCCGAAGCCTTAGAGAAATTTCTATTAATGTGGGGTTAGGCAACAGATCAATACCTGTAGTGATCAGGCTTATAAGGTCCATTTTTAGGGATGCCGAGGTAATTCGCCTGTTCATCGGTAAGCTTGGTAAGCTTCACTCCCAGCTGTTCTATATGGAGACGGGCTACTTCTTCATCCAGCTGTTTGGAAAGCCTGTATACGTCGATCGCATACTCATTTTGCCAAAGATCTATTTGCGCCAATGATTGATTGGTAAACGAGTTGCTCATAACAAAAGACGGATGACCGGTGGCACATCCCAGATTAACCAGCCGGCCTTCTGCCAGAAGATAAATACTGTGTCCATCGTTAAAAGTAAATTTATCTACCTGCGGTTTTATATTTGTTTTGGTTACTCCCGGCCATTTATGCAGTTTAGCAACCTGGATTTCATTATCAAAATGGCCAATATTGCACACAATAGCCTGATCTCTCATTTTTGACATGTGTTCAGCGGTGATCACATCTCTGTTTCCGGTACTTGTAACAAAAATATTTCCCTCATCAAGGGTATCTTCCAGTATTTTTACCTCGAAACCTTCCATGGCAGCCTGCAATGCACAAATCGGGTCAATTTCAGTTACAATCACCCGGGCTCCATAACCCCGCATCGATTTAGCACATCCTTTCCCTACATCACCATATCCGGCAACCACGACCACTTTCCCTGCAATCATAACATCGGTAGCCCGCTTGATTCCATCGGCGAGTGATTCACGGCACCCATAGAGGTTATCGAATTTTGATTTGGTCACCGAGTCATTAACATTAATAGCAGGAAATAGTAATTTTCCTTCTTCTTTCATTTGATATAACCGATGAACTCCTGTTGTAGTTTCTTCCGACACCCCTTTCATTGATTGAGCTGTATTATGCCAACGATGCGGGTTTTCTTTTAAAATATTTTTCAGGACTTTATTCAGCTCCTCCTCATCCTCTCCTTCAACGGGTAATTCCAGAATAGCAGCATCGTTCTCTGCCTGGTACCCCCGGTGTACCATCAGGGTGGCATCACCCCCATCATCAACGATCAGATTCGGGCCTACTCCATTCCCAAAATCAAGTGCTTGGGCTGTACACCACCAATATTCCTCCAGCGTTTCTCCCTTCCATGCAAAAACGGGAATTCCTGCCCGGGCAATTGCGGCAGCAGCATGATCCTGTGTAGAAAAAATATTACAACTAGCCCAACGAACTTGAGCTCCAAGCTCAACCAGCGTTTCAATTAAAACTGCAGTTTGAACCGTCATGTGTAAACTTCCCGTGATGCGAGCACCCTGAAGTGGTTTTGATAAACCAAATTTTCCCCGGATAGACATCAGACCAGGCATCTCTTTTTCTGCAATCTCAATTTCTTTCCGTCCAAAATCTGCCAAACTTATATCAGCTACTTTATAATTCATTCGAATAAATTTATTTTAATATATTGTATTTTAATCAAGTATAAAATTAAATTCAACCAAATTTTCTTGGCATACAGAAACTTGCCAAATTAATTTTTTTCATTTAATCGTTATTTCATTGGCATTTCATCCGATTCACCAACTCATTTCAATCGAATTCGCCTACCTGTTTCATACCCTTTCTGGTGACCTTAATCAGGATTATTTCAGATCACGATGCAACAATTAAATTCGCTAAAAAAACGATGCAAAGTTAACAATTTTGAGTAAATAAAGTCTTTAAACGACTGATAGAAGGAAGATCAGTTACCCATATCAGAAATAAACTTAATACGCATCAGCCGGACATCCTCTTCTGAATACTCTTCTTCGCCAAGTTCCTGCAAAGCCAATTCTACAGAATCACTCTCCGCCTCACTGAAATAATCGAAAATATCCTCCTGGTGATCATTGTCTAGTACGTCGTTTACATAATAGTCGATGTTAAGTTTGGTACCCGAATTAACAATCGCCTCCACTTCAGAAATGACATCTTTTACCTCAATTCCTTTAGCATCAGCAATATCATCGAATGAAATTTTCCGGTCAATACTCTGAATAATAAAAACTTTCATCTTTGATTTATTGGCCACAGAGCGAACGATAAAATCTTCGGGGCGTTCGATTTCATTTTCATCAACATATTTCTTGATCAACGCCAAAAACTCTTTCCCGTATCGTCGTGCTTTCCCCTGTCCCACTCCCTGGATCTTTTGTAATTCATCTTCTGTAATGGGATATTGAATTGACATATCAGCAAGGGAAGGATCCTGAAAAATAACAAAAGGAGGTAGATTTTTACGTTTCGCTAAGTTTTTACGCAAATCTTTCAGCATGGCAAACAAAACAGGATCTCCGCTGGTAGCACCCGATGGGGCTCCGGTCATTCCTGTTGATTCATCTTCCTCTTCATAGTCATGATTTTTTACCAGCATGAAACTGAAAGGATTTTCCAGGAATTGATGCCCGGCAGGGGTAACTTTCAACAGCCCATAGTTCTCAATATCTTTGTTTACTAATCCTTTAATCATGGATTGCCTGAAAACAGCATTCCAAAAACGTTCATCATGATCCTTTCCCGAACCAAAAGTTTTCAGGGTATAATGCTTGAAGGATTTAATTGCAGCGGTTTTATTCCCGATCAGAATATTGGCAATATGTTCCCCTTTGTATTTTTCATTCACTTCAAGAATTGCTTTCAGTGCCCTTACAACCTCATCTTTTGCTTCAATTTGTTCTTTAGGATTCAGACAGTTATCACAATTCCCGCAATGTGTTTGCGGATAGGCTTCCCCAAAATAGTGCAATAGGATAATTCTGCGACAGAGAGAGGTTTCGGCATAAGAAACAGTGTCGAGAAGGAGTTGTTTTCCGATTTCCTGTTCAGCAACAGGTTTACCATGCATAAATTTTTCCAGTTTCTGAATATCCTTGTAACTGTAAAAAGTGATACATTTCCCCTCTCCACCATCTCGCCCGGCACGTCCGGTTTCCTGATAATACCCTTCCAGGCTTTTAGGGATATCATAGTGAATAACAAACCGGACATCGGGTTTATCTATACCCATTCCAAAAGCGATGGTGGCAACAATAACATCCACATCCTCCATGAGGAATTTATCCTGGTTGGCTGAACGGGTAGCTGCATCCATTCCTGCATGGTACCCCAAGGCTTTTATTCCATTTACCTGAAGAATTTCAGCAATCTCCTCAACCTTTTTACGGCTCAGGCAGTATATAATCCCCGATTTCCCTTCATTTTGTTTGATAAACTTGATAATTTGAGCTTCAGGTTTAACTTTTGATCTGATTTCATAATACAGGTTAGCCCGATTAAATGACGCTTTAAACACCTCTGCATCAAGGATGCCCAAATTTTTCTGTATATCATGCTGTACCTTTGCAGTGGCAGTGGCAGTAAGAGCCACTATGGGTGCATGCCCGATTTCCTCAACAATCGGACGGATACGCCTGTATTCCGGCCGAAAATCATGCCCCCATTCCGAAATACAGTGGGCTTCATCGATGGCATAAAAAGAGATGTTAATATTTTTGAAAAATTCAATATTTTCCTCCTTGGTTAAAGACTCCGGAGCTACATATAATAATTTTGTCCTGCCAGCCTGAACGTCTGATTTAACTTCCTGAATAGCAGCTTTCGACAAAGAAGAGTTTAAAAAATGAGCAACATAATCTTCCGTTTGCATCCCCCTGATAGAATCCACCTGGTTCTTCATCAGGGCAATGAGCGGGGAAATAACAATAGCGGTACCTTCCAGTAAAAGAGCCGGTAATTGATAAATCAATGATTTCCCTCCACCTGTGGGCATCAATACGAAAGTATTTTTACCCATCATCACACTTTTAACAGCTTCTTCCTGCTGTCCTTTAAAACGATCAAAACCAAAATATTTCTGCAAATATTCAGTTAAAACAACATCATCATTCATACAAATATCTCCCACATTTCCTTCTTCTATTTTCGCGAATCCTAAATTATTAAAAGTAAAACTAAATCCAATACAATTATCTTATTTTTATAAATAAATTGCAATGATTTAAATATTAGGTAAGAGAAAACGGACGAATTAAAGGAAGTGTATATATTTGTGCAGTTTTTAAACATCAGGAATGAGCGAAGAAACAAAAAAAGAAGAACAGCAGGGCAAAAACGCCCGCAGGAAGAAGAAGGGAATGAAAACGTCCTATGCTGAGATGTCATTTTTAGAACATCTGGAGGAATTACGATGGCACATCATACGGTCAGTCCTGGCTATATCGGTTTTTGCCATTGCAGCCTTTATTATGAAGGACTTTATCTTTAGTACGGTGATATTAAGTCCGCGTACTCCTGACTTTTGGACAAACCGAATGTTTTTTCAACTGGCAGAATGGGCAGGTACTGATGCGTTAAAAATCAATCAAACTCCGTTGGAGTTGATCAGCATAAAAATTGCCGGTCAGTTTATGACTCACATCTGGGTTTCGATCATTGCCGGATTGATTCTTGCATCGCCAGTTGTTTTCTACGAGTTTTGGCGTTTTATCAAGCCAGCGCTTTATGATAACGAAAAAAAGTATGCCAGTGGAGCTGTATTTTTTACTTCCGTCCTATTTGGGATAGGTATCCTGTTTGGCTATTATTTAATAGTTCCCCTGTCAGTACATTTCTTAGGAACCTATAATGTAAGTGGCGAAGTGACAAACCAGATCAATCTTCGTTCCTATATTGGTTCTGTAACATCCATCTCTCTGGCTTCAGGAGTCGTTTTTCTTCTGCCAGTTTTTTCCTTTTTCCTTAGCAAGGTGGGCATATTAACCCCGCAGTTCATGAAAACATACAGAAAGCATGCTTATGTTGTGATGCTCTTATTGTCAGCGGTTATAACCCCGCCCGATGTTTTCAGTCAGATCATGGTCTGTATTCCCCTTGTCTTTCTTTATGAAATCGGGATAATCATTTCAAGACGCGTCGTTAAAAAACGTGAAAAAGAGATGGATGAAATATAGTTTTCACCATTAATTTCATTATTTACCACATGATACTTCGAGCTGAAAATATAGTTAAGAAATACAGAAAAAGGACTGTTGTTAAGGGAGTAAGTTTTGATGTAAAACAGGGAGAGATCGTTGGTTTGCTGGGACCTAACGGTGCAGGAAAAACCACTTCCTTTTATATGATTGTAGGATTGATCCGGCCTTTGTCGGGGAAGGTCTTCCTTGACCAGGAAGACATCACCCAATTACCAGTTTACAGAAGAGCACAGAGAGGTATTGGTTACTTGTCGCAGGAAGCTTCGGTATTCAGGAAGCTGAGCATTGAAGACAATTTAAAAGCTGTCCTTGAAATGACCAACTACAGCAAAGAATATCAGCGGGAAAAGGTAGAAACACTACTTACCGAATTTGGCTTGCAGCATATAAGAAAAAGCAAAGGGATACAACTATCGGGAGGAGAACGCAGGAGAACAGAAATTGCACGGGCTTTAGCCATTGATCCCAAATTCATTCTGCTTGACGAACCGTTTGCCGGGGTGGATCCTATCGCGGTAGAGGATATTCAGCAAATTGTGGTTAAGCTGAAAGAAAAAAATATCGGGGTACTTATCACTGACCACAATGTACACGAAACCCTCTCCATAACTGATCGTTCCTATCTGCTATTTGAAGGTTCAATTATGAAAGCCGGAACTGCACATGACCTGGCAAATGATGAAGATGTAAGAAGGGTTTATCTCGGTCAGAACTTTGAGTTGCGCTGATAGAAAAAATTTCGAACAGCCTCCGAAAAGTCATTCAATCTTTTCCTTGCGTTAACTACATCAAAAAAAAAACACCTAAATAAAAAATTTTAAAATAAAATTTGGTGAATAACAAAATTGAAGTATTTTTGCAGTCCCATTTTCAGGGGAACATAAGGAAGGCCCGTTCGTCTAGGGGTTAGGACGCCAGGTTTTCATCCTGGTAGCAG
Organism: Mariniphaga sp.; assembly: GCA_028702595.1. Lineage (GTDB taxonomy): Bacteria > Bacteroidota > Bacteroidia > Bacteroidales > Prolixibacteraceae > Mariniphaga. The sequence goes on from JAQVON010000023.1 coordinate 14,068, forward strand.
GGGTTCGAATCCCCTACGGGCTACAAATTTTAGAAATATTTAGAAAATGGCAAATCATAAATCTGCTTTAAAAAGAATAAGGCAAAACGACAAGAAAAGGGTTCATAACCGGTATTACGCCAAAACAACCCGAAATGCAGTTAAAAAATTGCGGAACGAAACCAATAAGGAAGAAGCTGAAAAAAGTTTTTCTGAAGTAGTTTCCATGATTGATAAACTGGCAAAAAGGAATATCATTCATAAAAACAAAGCTGCAAACCTGAAGTCAAAACTGGCTTTGCAGATCAATCATCTGTAAATTCAATTTTATGATATAATTTGAACCCTTCCGGTTTCGGGAGGGTTTTTTTGTTTCTCATAGTGTTGCACTTTCCGGGGAAATGCTTATTTTTAGCCATACTCCGAAAATATGAACACACTCAAACGACTAAAAATCAAAGACTGGGCATTGGAAGACCGGCCACGGGAAAAGCTTCTGGCTCAAGGCCCCCGTTCATTATCCGATGCCGAATTGATTGCCATACTGATTGGCTCCGGGAATCAGGAAGAAACAGCTGTTGAGCTGAGCCGACGCATCCTGGGGGATGTGAACAACAACCTGAATGATCTGTCACGAAAGGGAATTGATTATTTACAAACATTTAACGGAATAGGAGAAGCAAAGGCAGTTTCCATTGCAGCTGCCCTGGAACTTGGCAAACGAAGAAAAAGTGCTGAAGTATTTCTGAAAAAGAAAATTACATGTAGTAAAGATGCAGCCGATTTTTTCACACCCCTGCTGGGAGACCTCAACCACGAAGAATTCTGGGTCATGCTCCTGGACCGGGGAAATAAAATTACGGATCATTATAAAATAAGCCAGGGAGGAATATCAGGAACCGTTATCGATGTAAGAATCATCCTGAAAAAAGCACTCGAAAAACTGGCCGTATCGCTCATCCTATGTCACAACCATCCATCCGGTACCATGGAAGCTTCGGATGCCGATCTGAAAATTACACGAAAAATAAAACAGTCTGCTGAAGTCATGGATATTTCAGTTCTCGACCATATCATTATCGGACAAAACCGTTATCTTAGCCTGGCCGATGAAGGATTATTGCATTAATAAATCAAATCATTTATGATACTGATATTTACCGATGAACTGAATCCCCGTATTGAATACATTTCAAAGGTAATATTTTCCACTATCCTGCAACAGGAAATTTCTTTCACTACCAATCCATCTGTATTTTTGCAATCAGATCTCCCCAAGCTAAACTATTCTGGAACAAGGTTTGACAACGAGATTTACATCCAACCCCATCCGATAATATACAGGAAGGATCTTAGCAAACTCAGGATACATCCGGTAGAGTATAAAAATGAAAAATATTTCTTTGAAAGTTCACCGGATTCTGTATTCCCTTTCGACCCTTTCTCCGCATCATTTTATCTGGTTACCCGCTACGAAGAGTATTTCTTATCAACCCGTGACCAATTTAACCGTTACCAGGCCAATGAGAGCCTGTTGGCTGAATATGGATTGCTGAAAAAACCGGTAGTCAACATTTGGGCAGGAATGTTAGCAGAAAAATTAAAAACACACTTCCCCGAATTGAACCTGCCCAAACCCAGGTTTGTATTCCTACCCACTATCGATATTGACAATGCCTGGGCATACAGTCATAAAGGACTCTGGAGAAGTTTTGGAGCCTGCACCAAAGACCTCTTGCACCAAAATATTTCTTCAATAAAAAATAGAATACTGGTCTGGACGGGAATGAAACCCGATCCATACGATACATATGCATTTATTGACGAAATTTATAAAGACTCTGTAGTTAAACCTGTATTTTTCTTCCTGTTGGGCGATTATGCTCCATACGATAAAAATGTATCCTGGAAAAATAAGTACCTTAGAAACCTGATTCGCAGAACAGCTGAAAAATATCCTTCAGGAATCCATCCATCCTTTGCTGCCGGGGAAACAAACGGGGGGAAAAAACTCCAGCAAGAGAAAAAAAGGTTAGAGATCATTTGCGGTTTAAAAATGACGAAAAGCCGCCAACACTTTTTAAGACTTCATTTCCCCGAAAACTACCAAAATCTGCTGGAGGCAGGTATCCAGGAGGATTATACGATGGGGTATCCCTCCCACACCGGATTCAGAGCAGGAATTTGTACTCCCTATCATTTTTATGACCTGAAAAAAGAGACAGAAACATCACTGAAAATTATTCCGTTTCAGGTCATGGATGTTACCTTGCGCAATTATATGAATCTGAACCCAGAAGAGGCATTAAATGAAATTGAAACCCTGATGCGGGAAGTCAAAAATGTGGGAGGCACCTTTTCGTGTATCTGGCATAATGAATCACTGATCGGACAGGATCCATGGAATGGATACAGAGAAGTGTTTATACAAATGAATCACAAAGGATTTGAGTGGGCAAATGGCAATGCATGACAATTTCAATAAGATGAAGTACCTGAACTATTCCGAAATCGATTTTGAGAAATGGGACAAGTGCATAGATCGGGCTCCCAATAGCAGGCTCTATGCAACCAGCTGGTTTCTCGACCGAATGGCAACTCGTTGGAACGCCCTCATATGGGGTGATTATAAGTACATTATGCCCGTGCCTTACCGGAAAAAACTGGGAATAAAATACTCTTATCAACCTTTATATTGCCAACAACTGGGTATTTTCCCTTCTCCTCCAGCTAATATTGCCGAAGCATTTTTCTCTGCCCTCTATCAAAAATTTCACTTTACCGATATTCAGCTAAACGCAGAAAACCATCCGGGAGAAAATAGTAAAAACATGCAAATCGTCCCGCGCAAAAACTACCTGCTTCAACTGAATACAGATTTTGAAACTATCTATTCCGGTTTTTCCAAAAACACACGTCGGAATATTGCGAAGGCGGAACAAAATAATATCAGCTATATAGAAAATATATCACTGGAAGAATTTCTCCATTTCAAGCGGAATAATTTAACAGGGAAAATTTTAGCATCGGATTTTCAAAAATTAATAAGCATTATTGCCTACAGTCTTCATCATGGATTTGGAAAAATTACCGGAGTATATTCTCAAGAAAATGAACTGTGCGCCGCTGTTTTTTTCTGCAGATGGAAAAACCGGGTGATCTACCTGAATGCTGTCTCGAGTAAGGAAGGGAAAGCATACCGGGCGATGTTTTTTTTAATTCACCATTTCTGTCAGTCTATGGCAGGGAGCAACCTGACTCTTGACTTTGAAGGATCTGTGTTGCCTGGGATTGCACGCTTCTTTGAAGGTTTCGGTGCTACGCCTGAAATTTATTACCGGCTACATTTTAACCATCTGCCTTTTCCGTTAAACCTGATAAAAAAGTAAATCATGAACCGGCAGTTCATAAAAAAAACAGCATACAATCTTTCAAAGCCATTCCCGCTAAAATGGATGAGAAGGTTATCGGATCAACATTTCATTTTTCCCTTTTATCATGTTGTTACGGATCATCCTTCACCCTGCATAAAACACCTTTTCCCGGTGACCACTGAAAAACAATTTAAAAGAGACCTGGACTTTCTGTTGCGCAACTTTTCGCCGGCAGGATACCCGGAGGTAAAAAACTTTCTTGAGAAAGGAAAGAAAGCAGATAAACCTCTTTTTTTTCTGAGCTTCGATGATGGTTTTGCAGAATGCAACGAAATTATTGCCCCAATATTAAAAGCAAAAGGTATTCCTGCTGCATTCTTTATTAATCCTGATTTTGTGGGAAACAAACAACTTTCGCACAGGCAAAAAGTAAGTCTGATTATCGATAAAATCCTTCAACCAGATAACTCAATCCTGGAAAAACGAGCCGGGAAACTGACACCTTCACCTATTTCCGGTAAGGCGACTCTTATTCAGTGGGTTAAAAGTCTGACCATTACAGATACAGAACTTATTCACGACATGGCAAGCATTTATGATGTTGACTTTGTTAAAGCACTTGATACCTACCAGCCATATATGAGTTTGGCTCAAATCCAACAGCTAAAAGCTGATGGTTTTATCATTGGCTCACACAGTTTAAACCATCCCGAATTTAATCTTCTTTCAGAGGAGGAAATGAAACAGCAGATTGAAGGTAGTTTTCAATATCTTGAAAATCAACTGCATACAGAATACCGGGTTTTCTCCTTTCCTTTTCATGACATCGGGATTCCTTCTTCTTTTTTCAACTTTCTGGTTCATGAGGTAAATGTGGAGGCAAGCTTTGGCACTTCCGGAATAAAAAACGACAATGCTCCCAATCATATTCAGCGTATACCTCTTGAATTATCAGGATTTCATCAGTCGGAAGAGATTATTCGCTCAGAGTATTTTTACTATCTTGTCAAAATTTTATTTGGGAAAAACCGCATCAGAAGATGACAGATCTGATCCAGAAATATTCAGAAGCATTTACCCGGTTTAGTGACAGGCATGCATTTTCTTCCGGTGAAGAAAATTATACCTACCGCGAGTTTCAATCGTTGATCGACGGCAGCCGTCAGCTCCTGAGAGAAAACGGGTTTGAGCCGCAGAAACCGATAGGAGTTTTATACAATTCCAGGGTTGAAACTTTTGCCGCCATATTTGCTATTTGGTTTTCAGGGGGCATATACGTCCCGGTCAATCCCTCTTCCCCGTTGTCGGTTAACGAACAGATCATCAAAAAATACCAGATTGATGTACTATTTTTTGCAGGTGATGATCCGGAAAGATATCCATTCAGCCAGGTAAAAATACTTCACAACCGGAATATTTCAGCAGCAGAATCCACGCCGATCTATAATTGGGACGAAAAAGAAGTGATGTATGTTCTGAACACATCAGGCAGCACAGGAACACCTAAACATGTTGCAATCAGCATTAAAAATCTAACTACTTTTATTGAAGGATATCTGGAGAAATACCCTGAACTGGATGAGTCGGACAATTTTTTACAAACCTATGAACTAACTGCCGATGCCTCTTTCACCGGGTTCGTCATTCCCTTCTTGCTGGGTGCTACTGTCTATTCGGTTCCCGGGAATGCATTTAAGCCTTTTGCTGTGGCAAAGATACTGGCTGAAAAGCCCATAACATGGGTAAAATCAACTCCTTCATTACTGGCGTGTTTGCGTCCATTCTTCTCCTCTTTTCATCTACCCGGCTTAAAACATTACCATTTTGGTGGAGAAGCGTTGCCTGCCGATATGGTTGATGCATGGCGGCATCATATCCCCAATGCAGAGGTTTCAAACGGATATGGTCCTACTGAAACAACAGTTACAGCCACTATTTATAAGTGTCTGCCAGGAGAAAACTTAAGATCAAAGAATAACATAGTTTGTATTGGATTGCCGTTTAAAAACGTAGAAATATGGATACAAAAAACAGATCCGTATAAAGAAACAGGGGAATTGTTTCTGACTGGAGATCAGGTGATGGAGAAGTACTGGTTTTCAGAAAAACAACCTTTCAAAAGACTTCATTTAGAAAACCGGATCGTGCGGTTTTATCCAACCGGAGATCAGGTTTGGCAGGACCCGGATGGATATTTGCATTTTTCCGGTCGTCTTGACGATCAGGTAAAAATCAGTGGTTACCGGATCGATCTGGTTGAAATTGAAAATGCAGTCAGATCGATGGTTCCGCACATCGGGAATGTTGCTGCAGTAGCGGTTGAATCCTCCACAGGCATGAAACAACTTGTAGTTTTTATTGAAAATTATTCGGACAACAGCCATGATTTGATCGAATCCATGGCGCTTCATTTCCCGAGGTATCAAATTCCGGAAAAAATCATTAGTGTAAAACAATTCCCGCTGAACAATTCAGGAAAAATCGACAAAAAAATGCTAATGGCTCAATTTTATCCACCTCCTGTATCATGAATGAGAATATACAAAAAACAAAAGTTGTTGTTTTGCAGGCTGTACAAAAGGCAGTACCTTTGTATACGCGACTGGACTTTAAGTCACAAGACAAACTAATATTTTTCTGGAAACAATAAAATATGGATCGAAGTACTGTAATTGAAAAAACACTGGCTGTATTCCGTAAGGTATTTGGGGACATTTCACCGTTGAATGAGCAAACCTCTGCCAACGAAATTGTAAAATGGGATTCGCTGAACCACATCATTCTGATCCAGGAACTGGAAAAAACATTTGAAATCAGATTTAATCTTTTTGAAATCATTGAAATCAGAGATATCGCGGGCCTTGTGAATTACATCTGCGCAACAACCACGTCATGAAAATAAGAGAGGTGACAGTAGGCGATTTACCCCGTTTTATTCAGAGTGATGATTATGCGGAGTTGCAACCCAAACCCATTACCCCACACCGGGCTATGTCACAATATAACAATCCTCATGCCCGGGAAGAGGATATTGCATTGATATATGCTGAAGAAAATGGACAACTGGTTGCTTTTGTAGGAATGCTTCCCCACGCTTTGACCCAATCTACAGATCGGGTATTCTCCAATTCAGGCTGGTGGGTTCATCCTGTTCTGGGACGCCAAATGGGTCTACCCCTCTTCTTTAAAGCTTTCCAGCGATGCAACCAGCGAATGATTTTTACCGATAGCCCAAAATATACACAATCCATTCTTGTGAAAACAGGTTTGTTTACCTATTTCCCGCCAATATACGGAACCCGATACTTCATGCGGTTTTATCAGGGGAAGAGGTTGATGACTAAAAATAAGGCAATATCCTCAGCTCTCTCCTTTACATTCACGGCAATGAATTCCATTTGCTCCCTTCGCTATCTATTCATCCTAAAAAAGAGGACACGGAATCCATACACTATTAAAAGCATGACTCAGGTAAGCAATGATTTGGATGATTTTATCAAAAAACATGCTGAGCATGCATATTTAAAACAGGACCGGAAAAAATTAAACTGGATTACTACATACCCATGGATTACAACCCAAACCACAGCTGCCGGAATGAATTATCCCTTCTCCTACAAAGCAGATCAGTTTAAACAGGAATTCCTGATTTTCCATGATGAAGTTGGAACAAAAGCAGTATTCCTGCTTTCCATTCGCGATCATCATGCCAGCATTCCATTCTTTTATGCCGAGAAAAACTCCCTTTCGGATGTTAGTAGGCTATTATTGAACAAACTGATAAAAGAGAAAGTCTGCAGCTTGATCGTATTTCACAAAGCGTTGGATACTGCACTTAAAAATGCCGGACATTTTTGGTTGTTCAAAAAAAACATCATTCGTTTTACAGGTTTTTCAAATACTCTTCATCCATTTTTTGAAGAAGATGGGTACTTTCAGGACGGGGACGGGGACGCGGCCTTTACCTGAATCCTGTTTCAGGATACCTTTATCCGGAGATCAATTCTATAACTCATTTAGAAGTTCAGATAAAAGTCGCGGGTTAGCCATTTATAATCATCCGTAAAATCCGGCTTTTCATCGTCATATATAATCAGGCTAGATTTTTCTGTGATCTCCTTTATTTTTCCGAACTCCATCAAAAAGCGGTTAGTTTTTTTTCTGTTATTGGGTTTGACGTCAGTTTGTCTGATGAGGTGCAGCCCGTTATTTTCTGCCATTTCGATAAACCCGGGGGAGGTTTCTGCCGGAAGGATAACTGCAAGCCGGCCCTTACGTTCAAGCAGTTCAACAGCACCTATTACAAGTCGGGCATGAGGCAACAGATCATTATGCCTGGCCAAAGCAAGCAGGTTGCACTTTGATTTCTGACTATTGGTGAAAAAAGGAGGGTTAGAAACAATCAGGTCGAAGACTCCCGTATGCGCTTTTACAAAATCCTGGAAGGAAGTATTCAGGATGTTAACACGTTGGTTCCATGGTGAGTTTTTTACATTCCCGGTTGCTTCTTCTGCGGCATTTTTTTCAATTTCAATGCCGGTAATACGGGCGTTTGAACGTTGAGCCATCATGAGGGCAATTATCCCTGTACCGGTACCGATATCTAAAATAGTTTTCGCTGTAGAAATATTCACCCAACTACCCAGCAGAACAGCATCTGTACCTACTTTAAATGCGGCATTTTCCTGAATGATGCTGAAATGTTTGAATTGGAAATAGTTATTTCTCCCCATATTAGAATTTTTCAAAAATTCCTAATCCGAAAAGAGCATAATCGTACTTAACCGGATCTTCAGGATCAAATTTACGAAGCATATCCGTTACTTCCTCCACAGCTTTCCAATCATTTTGTTTTCTCTTCAGAATACCCAGTTTGCGGGCTACATTTCCTGTATGTAAATCGAGGGGTAACATCAAGGCCGATGCCGGAATGCTCTGCCACAGGCCAAAATCCACTCCTGCCTTATCGGAACGAACCATCCAGCGCAAAAACATGTTTAACCGTTTGGCTGATGCACCGCGATCAACATTCGCTACATGTTTGCGAGTGCGTTCACCCTCATTTTCAAAAAACACCGAATGGAAGTATTCCAGAGCCGATTTCACTGTATTGTCTGCCTGAAATCCGGCTTCAAAAACTTGTTGCAGACCTCCGTGGTTTTCATAAATATTCCTTAACGACCTGACAAAATAGATACAATCGGATCCGTTAAATGTACGATGTACAAATTTTTTTAACCTGAGAAACTCTGTATCAGAAGCCAGAAGAATAAATTCATAAGGCCGGTTATCCATCATCTCCATCAGAATGGTGGCATTTTTGATGATCGCAGGTCTGTTTCCCCATGAGAGTGTAGCTGAAAAAAAAGCAGCAATCTCAATATTTTCTTTTTCGAGAAACTGTTTGGGAACCTGAACAGGATCTGTTTCAATGAATGAAAGCCTATTATATTTCTCTACCTTTTCATCCAGGAAATTTTTTATCTCAGTCAATTTCATTTTTTAATGTGTCTATTAAACGAGCATGTTTAAAATTTTTACGAGTTCCATCTGATACCACAAAAAAAATATTTTATAAGATGAAGAATAGGTAAAGACCTGGAAGGGGAAATGTGTAAGTGATAAATCGGGCATCTGGTTTCAACCTGGACTAATCACTCCGTCTTTCATATGAATAATTTTATCGGATCGTTCGGCAAAGTGATCGTCGTGCGTTACAATCACAAAAGTTTGACCAAAATCGTCGCGGAGTTGGAAGAGCAGGTCGTGAAGATCATCGCGGTTAGCTGAGTCGAGGTTTCCGGAGGGTTCATCGGCCAGCACGACAGCAGGCTTATTAATAAGTGCCCGCGCCACTGCAACACGTTGTTTTTCGCCTCCTGACAATGCCGATGGTTTATGATGGATCCGGTGGTTCATCCCCAGATAATCCAACAGTTTGTATGCATCTTTTTCGGTATCATTTTTTGAACGGCCGGCGATGAATGCAGGAATACAAACATTCTCAAGAGCAGTAAATTCAGGCAACAGATGATGAAACTGAAAAACAAATCCTATTTTTTGATTTCTGAACAGGGATAGTTCTTTTTCCGGAAGCGAAAAAATATTTTTTCCTTCGAAGAATACCTGTCCGCTATCGGGTTTACTAAGAGTACCAATAATTTGCAACAATGTTGTTTTCCCGGCGCCACTGGCACCCACAACAGAATATATTTTACCGGAAGGGATTTCAAGGTTAATGCCCTTGAGCACCTGAAGCGCACCAAAGGATTTTTTAATATTTTCGACTTTAATCAAAATTAATCTCCGATTGGGTTTCCGACTTTTTCGTTCCACTTTCAGAAGAGGGTTTGTCTTCCGACATAGCACTGGGTTGACTCGAATCTATGCTGTTATTTTCTTGTGTTTTATCAGAAAAATCCTGTTCAAATTCATTTTCAATTTCACGTGCTTCCTTGTCCACTTCAGAAGACACTTCATCTATGTCCCTTTTTATTTTAGTTGTTTCTCTGTCGACAGTTGATTTCACTTCATCAATATCACGTTTAATATCTGAAGTATGCTCATTTATTTCACGCTTAATTTCGTTGGTAGCTTTTCTGAACTCCCGCAATCCTTTTCCCAAAGTTTTGGCAATATCAGGAATTGCTTTGGCCCCAAAAAACAACAAGGCCAGTAACATCACCAAAACCAGTTCTCCACCACTTATAAACAGTAATACATGGTTCATCATTCCCTTATTTTAAGTTACAAATATACAAATTGGCATAATCTTTTAAACAGGTTCTTTCAAATAAAAACAATAGCCCTGCTTTTGCAAGGCTATTGAATATACTGTTCATAAAATATTTACTTCTTTTTCTTCGCAAGTGCTTTGGCTATCCTGGTCTGAAATTCATAAGCAAACGGAGTGGCGATAAATATGGAAGAATAGGTTCCAACCACTACACCGATCAGCAAAGCAAATGTAAATCCGCGAATGCTTGCTCCTCCAAAAAGGAAAATAGCCAACAACACTACAAATGTTGACAGGGAGGTACTGAATGTACGGCGCAAAGTGGAGTTAACCGCCTCATCCATATTCTGTTCGTTTTTACGTTTAGGATAAATCTTTAAAAATTCCCTGATGCGGTCAAAAACAACCACGGTATCGTTGATGGAGTATCCCAGAACAGTAAGAATAGCAGCTATGAATGCCTGGTCAATATCCAGGGAGAATGGCAGTACATTGTGAAACAGGGAAAAAACTCCCAGCACAATTAGAGCATCGTGAGCAAGTGCAATCACTGCACCCAGGCCATATTGCCATTTTGAAAACCTCATCAGGATATAGAGGAAGATTATGATCAATGCAAAACTGATGGCGATAATCGAGTCTTTACGAATATCGGCAGAAATGGTTGGTCCCACTTTTTGGGAACTCTGCTGATAGTTATCTGTAAAGTCCTCAAGTGTAACATGATCGTCCAGTACATTTGCATTTTTGAGCCCCTGCATCAGTAAACCTTCCACCTCATCGTCAACATCCTGGCTGTCATCTTCGATTTTGTAAGTTGTGGTTATTCTGATCTGGTTATTCTCGCCAAAAGTTTTTACCTCCGGCATTTCCCCGTATACATCAGTCAGAGCAGCCTGCACTTCATCCACCTGCACTTCCTGGTCCAAGCGAACCACATAAGTACGGCCTCCTCTGAAATCAATACCAAAACTTAATCCGCGAACAGCTAATGAACCAATTGACAGAATGATCAGTGCTCCTGAAATAAAATAGGCGATTTTCCTTTTTTCCAGGAATTTGATTGCAGTATTCCGCAACCAGTTCTCTGAAAATTTAGTGGTAAAATGAATAATTTTGGTACGTTTAAGTTTCCACTCAAAAATCAATCGGGTAATAAAGATAGCACTGAATAAGGAGGTAAGGATACCAATGATAAGGGTTGTAGCGAATCCTTTAATTGGTCCTGAACCAAAAGTATAGAGAACAATACCGGTCAGCAAAGTGGTAACCTGGCCGTCGATAATGGCAGAGTAAGCATTTTTATAACCATCGGATATGGCAAGTTTGATTCCCTTGCCGGCTAAAAGTTCCTCCTGTACACGTTCATATATCAACACGTTGGCATCGACCGACATACCGATTGTAAGTACAATACCGGCTATACCAGGGAGTGTAAGTGTAGCTCCGAGTGAGGCCAGAATACCAATAATAAAAAACATGTTGGAGATAAGTGCAACATTAGCAGCAAGACCGGCATTCCGGCTATAAAAGAAGAGCATGTATACCAATACGAGGGCAAATGCGATGATGAACGAATAGAAACCACTTTGAATAGCTTCCCTACCCAGTGAAGGACCAACAATTTCTTCCTGTATGATATGTGCCGGAGCAGGCATTTTACCTGATTTCAGGATATTAGCCAGGTCCTTTGCTTCCTCAATGCTTTCCAGACCGGTGATGCTGGAGCGACCTCCTGAGATTTCATTCTGAACGGTTGGGTATGAACGCACATATCCATCCAAAACAATAGCAATGGATTTCCCGATACTTTCTTTGGTAAGTCGTTGCCATACTCTGGCACCCTCGCTGTTCATACTCATGGATACCTCAGGATTTGAGCCCATCTGGTCGAAATCCTGCCGGGCATCGGTAATTGCATCCCCATCGAGTGGAGCACGTCCATCGCGGGTGTTGGCTTTCAATGCAATCAAACGAAAAAAGCTACCCGATTCGTCTATTGCATTGGCAGTCCAACGGAACTTCATATCCCGGGGAAAGATGTTCCTGACTTGCTCCATGTTCAGATAGTCGTTCACCCTGGAAGTATCTTTTGAGTGAGCCAGACCAATGGCAGGTCCGGGGAACAGTTGGCCCTGTTGATTTGTACTGGGATTCAACACCGCAAACAGAGGGAAGTCTTTCCTCAGATCTTCCAGGTTATCGATTCCGGCATCAGTTGTATCACCTTCAACACCTGCTGTCAGCTCATCCAACAGAGAACTCTCCTGTTGGGCTGTATCCATACTTGTATCGACACTTTCATCGGGCGTGTCAATACTTTCAACTACTGCTTCAGCCTGTTCTTCACTCGTTTCAGAAGAAACCTGTTCTGTTCCCCCCTGAATTTCTTTGATTCTTTGATTCGCCTGAAGCAAAAAAGGATAAACCTCTTGATTTTCATAGGTTTCCCAAAACTCAAGTATTGCTGTTCCCTGAAGAAGTTTTCTGACACGACTTTGATCTTTCACCCCCGGAAGTTCTACTAAAATCCTGCCTTTTGTTTGAAGTTGCTGAATATTAGGTTGAGCAACACCAAAACGGTCAATACGGGTACGAATAATGTTAAAAGCATTATCAATAGCTGAATTCGTCTGCTGCCGGATAACACTCAACACTTCGTTGTTGGTGGAATTGATGTTGATTTGATTACGTAATTCCAGGGTCAGGAAGACAGAAGCCAATCTGGCATTAGGATCAATTTCTTCATAAGCCCGGCCAAAAAGAGTCACGAAATCATCCTGACTACCACGCTGCATCTGCTTGGCCATTGTCAATGCAGCATTAAAGGTCGAATCCGTGTTGTAATTCGACAGAGCCCGGATCAGATCATCAACCGATACTTCTAATGTTACGTTCATACCTCCTTTCAGGTCGAGGCCCAAATTAATCTCAAGCTCTTTGACGTCTTTGTATGTGAATTTTTTTAATCCCAGGAAGTTGTAAACAACTTCTCCGGAAATGGAATCGAGGTAATAAAATTCCTTGACCGGATCGCCCTGGGCATATTCCACAGCATTTTTTTCTACCTGTCGGGCCTTGAATGTAAACGACAACTGGTATAAACATACCAATGCCAACAGGATAGCAAATGATAAAATAGCTCCTTTGTTTTGCATAAAATTTTCAGTTTAAATTTATAATATTTTTAAAATCAATTCTCTCATCCTACTTAATTGTGTCAATTCCGGCAATCGTTGAAAGAAAACTTTCCATTTCAATAACCGGTTTGGTATAATCTGTATCCTTCATCCGGGAATTTGAAAAAAGCTTTTAAACTTATTGAGGCCAACTAAATGCTATTGGCAATATGAATTTCATCCACGCTAATTCCAATTTTTCCTTCAGAAAGTTAACGATTCAAATCTAATGAAAAAAAGTTTCATCGTCGGGGCAGGCAAAATAATATTGTCTGAATATCAGGTGATAGTATGTCAGGAAAAGGGGGTTGGGTGTAACTTTAATTTTTATTTTCAATGCCAAAAAATTTCGAAGTTGATGGCATTTTTGCAGTAGTCTGGTGTGTTCCTGATCTGCGAACTTTCGACAGGTAGATTTCTGAACAACTGATTTTACAAAAATATTACTACTTTGAGAAAAGAGGTAGATTGTAGTGTGATTACCGGATTCATCCTCACTGTTTCCAGCATTAAACTCCTCCAGATAAAGCGGATGATTTTCAAAATAAAGATCAAGCGTAAAAGTTATAGCTGTCAGCCCCAGAAGAAGCAACAGCCTGACCATTAGTTTTTTCGATATATTGAACTTAAAAATCACCCATTAACAATTTTGCAGCGCAAATATACCGAAATAGTTCAGTTTGCAAAACTGAAAACAAGAAATTCACTATCTTACAAAATAGATTAACCAGGAATATCTGTCGCAGCTTTCATGCCTGCTAAAACGCAGTTCATTAATTCTTCTCATTTCCCCACAAAGTGGATTTGCTTCCCTTGGCCTTTCGCCAGGCATCACGCCAGATATGAATATCTGCTGCACCCACATCAGGCATAGGTTTTCTTTCTTCTTTGGTAAAGGACCAGGGCAATGGAGCAGCCTGCTCCTGATACCAGTATGCCACCGAAGCCAGATCAAGCGTAAGGTTGTTATTGTGCCCGTGCTCAATGGTAAACCTGCATGACTCATCAAAGTACACCGGATCTGTCAACAAAAAACGGTAAACATGAGTTCTTCCGAGCCAACCTGTTTCATTATTCACGCGCGGATACCCAAAATAGGGGTGATAAAAAATTTCTTTCGGACACCAGGAAGTGTTGAAAAAATCTTCCGTACCGGTTCCAACGATCGACGGAGAGGTCTCACCGTCAATAAACACCATCTCATCGCCTTCGCCGTACCACATGGGAGTCGGACAATTTACATAATAATTCACGCCCACAAAATGACCTTTCCCTTTGATGTCGGCAAACAAATAATTTCCTTCGCCATCCAAATTATTACCCGGTTTGCCAAGGGTTCCCCATTCATTCTCCCCATCGGGATGGGCTTCAGTCAGTTCATGATTATACCACGCATGAAAACGGCCGCAATCCTCGGGCAGTTTTTCCACTTCCACATAGTCGATATTAAAATAAAAAGCTTCAATTTCTGTCCCGGACTGATTTTCTATTTCAATTTTTGCCCCGTCACCAAACGGCATGGCAAAATAACTGATATATGACCTGCCTCCTGTAGGTGAAACGGCCAGTGGAGCACTTACAAAATTATAACTCTCATCCCAGCCATTACCAAAAAAAGGTCCAATGGGTGATTCCACAGATGGGAAATCATTTCCGTCCCAATACATCCGTAGAATGATGTCATTCCGGTTAAGCCGGTCAGACAAGGGCGCAATAGTGATCCAGATGTGATTGATGATACCTGCACCATTCAGTTCGAGGATGGTGGCTTTTTCGCCATCCTTTATGTGGGTCAGCCGGTCATCATTTCCACCCGTTCTGTCGTAGCTGCCCACTCGTTTAGACTTTACCCCCTCCTTTATTTTGGTTAATGAGAACATGTCATTCCCCATGTCCTGGGCAAACAAACCACCGGCACAAAGCATTGCCAGCAAAACGATCATCATTTTCTTCATAGTTTAAATTTTTATACTTTATTTAATCCTGATACCTGCTGAAAAACCTGCCCAGCCTTTTAAACTGGTTTTATTACTCCATTCATTTACAATACTGTATGGAGCCAAACATGAACCTGTTCGAAGCTGACCAGGATTTAAATAATCTGAAATCATCAGATTTAGAGTTGGACCCGCAAATATGGATATATTATCACTTAAGGTACGGGCAAAAGTCAGTTTTAGTTGTTGGATATCGTTGTATGCATTAGTCCAGTTTCTATTTTCATTAATATGATATGACATTGCTTCAAGGTTTACTTTAAAACTTTCAGAATCGGTCAAATGTGTACCAATTCCATAGCCGAAACCCCATCGGAAACGGTCACTTAAATACTGAATTCCAATAGAAAATATATTGTAAAATTGTGTTACTCCAATTTTAAACGATGCATAGCTGTTTAATCCTTCGCTTAATCCAATCTCAAATTCCCGGTAGCCGTTGCGGACAATACTTAAAACACCGATAGGAATCCCGTTTTTAACCGTATCAGCAATATTTAATACTCCAAGCTGCAACCCGCTTATGGTTTTTGCAACATTAATAAATCCGGCTATTTGTGCTCCTTTAACGTTACGTGCTAAATTCCCAAAACCGGCTATTTGTACCCCTTTAATGTTACGTGCTAAATTCCCAAAACCGGCAGACTGAAGTCCGCTGGTTATTCCATTGTTGATATTGGCAAATCCTGAAAATTGTATAACTTCAGAATTACCATTGTTTATGTTTGAAAAACCTGAAAATTGTACTCCGTTTGCTTTTCCGTTTGTAATATTGGCAAATCCCGAAAATTGTACTCCATGCATAAAATGGCTGTTAATATTGGTAATACTGCCAAATTCTACTCCCGTTAAACCATAGGCATAGCCTCCAATTATATTGATAGAAAACCAGTTTATGGTTTTTCCTGCATATATCCCATTCGTACCCATGGGTGGTACAAAGGTAATTTGGAAAGGAACTTCTCTTATTGAATCATTTTGTTGTCCTAAAGAACCAATTGTAATAACCAGAAAAATAAAGACGACAATATATTGTTTCATGACGGTCACAAAAATATTTTATATGAATAAAAGTACAAAAAAAGTGCGATTTCTGGTGATTTCTTTTCCTTTTCTGTCCTGCTTATTTATTACCAAATAAAAAATGTAACTTAATAATCATTAAATCAATAAACTAAAAATTATCGACAGATATTGGCCAGTTATTGAAACGTGGTCAGTATCTCGCTGATGTGTCCCAAAACAAAACAAAACAAAAAGCCTGACAACTTATTTGTTATCAGGCTCTTAAATGTTTATTTCTGTAGCGGGGGCAGGACTTGAACCTACGACCTTTGGGTTATGAGCCCAACGAGCTACCAACTGCTCCACCCCGCAATATATTTTGCATTCTTTCCAAATGCGGCTGCAAATATAACTACTTTTTGCATATTGACAAAATCTAAAATACTTATTTGTAATTGGTGTAGTAAATTGACCCAAATTTAATTCCAGTTGAAACAAGTATCCCGATATAGGAACAAAAATGCATCATTATTTTTAACCTTTTAATCATATGCCAATCCCGCAGTCTCAAACTTCATAGTATTAACAGCCAGGTGTCCGGCATATTTTTCCTGTTTTTATCCTTTACTGCTTAAAGGCTTAAAAACTTTTATTAACATTGACCTGGGAAAAAAACTGAACCTGAAATTTGCAAAGACAAAGGGAATGCTACGTGCCCGGAAAATTTTTCAGGTAAAATAAAAATGAACTCCGGTTTCTGCCGAAACATGCATATTCCCCAGGTTGATTCCGGAAAGCTGTTAAAACAAAAAATTTAAATCATGAAAAAGTTCGTCATTGCAGCATGGATTTACAGCCTTTTTTCCGGTATTACCGGATATACTGAGGCTAAAGCTCAGCCAGATAATAACACTTTGGAAGGGAAAGCAGTTGTTGCCTCCTGCCAATTCCCCGTTTCCTCCAATATTTTAGAGAACTACAATTGGATCAAAGCACAAATGATTGAGGCTAAACTTAAAAAAGCGGCTATTGTTCATTTCCCGGAATGTGCCCTGTCGGGTTATCCCGGCATTGATATGCCTTCACTGGATCACTTCGACTGGCAGGAACTGCATAGCGCTACTGATTCAGTCATTTCTCTTGCAAGACAGTTGAAATTATGGGTGCTGCTCGGTTCTGTTCATAAAATAAGCGACGACAATAAGCCACATAACAGTATCTATGTAATCAACCCGGAAGGAAAGCTGATTGACCGCTACGACAAACGATTCTGTACAGGAGAAGACCTGAAACACTTTTCTCCCGGCGATCACTTTGTAAATTTCCAGGTGAGCGGAATAAACTGCGGATTACTAATATGCTATGATGTCCGGTTCCCGGAACTTTACCGGGAGTACAAGAAGTTAAAAACAGATATTATTTTTCAATCCTTTCACAATGCCCGTCAGAATCCCGGAAGCATTCATCCGGTCATTATGCCTGCCACATCCCAGGCGCGTGCTGCAACCAATCATTTTTATATGTCGCTGACCAACTCTTCGGCACCCGAAAGCTGGTCCTGCCATTTTATCACCCCAGACGGACTCATCCAAAATAAGCTGGCAGCCAACATTCCGGGTGTCTTAATCTCTTTGGTTGATCTTACTGATAAATATTATGATGCCAGCAGTCCCTTCAGAGATCGGGCATTAAACGGAATCCTGAACAGCGGAACAGTGGTAAAAGATAGGAAGTCGATTGCAAGAGACACTATTTTCAAATAATTAAGCTATTGATGCCCCACAACGTGCTAACCCTTGCAGGAAAAATAACCCGGCGAGGACTGACTGGTAGTACTAAAATTTACTGAGCTGATAGACAAAGGAGTCATTACAACTTCTAACCTGACCATCCAGGCAATTGAAAGATCCATGATGAAAAGAAAGATGCTGAGCCCTACATTGAGGTTGAAATTTGTCCAGCTGATATTTTAAACGGAAGAACCTCTTAACCGGAAAATGCCATTGAAGTAGCACTTCAGCAATTGAAAGAAAATCCCGCTGAAAAAATAATTAGACCACACTCCCCTGTCTGGGAAAACATATCCCGGGTATTTTTACACTTTAGGCAGTTCCCAGGGTGCACGGTATTGTGGAACCAGGAAACTGTTTGCGTCATCGTCACCAATAAACTTATTGTTTTCAGCATCCCAATATAAGCGACGTCCGGTTTTCAGCGCCATGTTTCCCAGATGACAAACACGTGCAGTATTGGCTGCAATCGCAATGTTGGTATTCGGTATCAATTTTGGATTTTTGATTCAATCAATAAAGTTCTTCATGTGGTTATTTAAGCCTTGCCCGTCACCTTTTTGTAATTCAACACGTTCCATTGCCGGCTTGTCACCTCCCTCCGGTATCACCTCCCAGCCATCGCGGTCAACAACCAGTGAACCATTATTTCCAACAAATCCAACACCGTGTGACCGGCCGTAATATCCCCCGTCAATTCCGATGCCATGATCCCAAAGCATGGTGTATCCGTCAAACTCATAGAGTGCCTGTTGAGTATCGGGTGTTTCACAAGCATCATCAGGATAGGCAAACTTGCCGCCCATGGCCATCACTGATTTGGGTGTTTTGGCGTTCATACCAAATAATGCATAATCGATGATATGCACGCCCCAGTCAGTCATCATCCCCCCGGCATAGTCCCAAAACCAACGGAAATTAAAATGAAACCGGTTTTTATTGAATGGCCGTTTGGGTGCAGGTCCGAGCCAGAAATCATAATCAACTCCTTCCGGCACCTCGCTGTCGGGTTCAACAGGAACCGATTTCATCCAACCCTGGTACGACCAGGCACGGACAGTCCGTATTTTTCCCAATTTCCCTGAATGGACGAAGTCAATAGCATCCTGCCAGTGCTTGTCGCTACGTTGCCATTGACCTACCTGAACAATATTGCCATAGCGTTTTACTGCCCGCTCCATAATGTTCAGTTCTTCGATATAGTTTGCAAGAGGTTTTTCACAATAAATATATTTTCCTTCCTGGGCAGCATATACAAAAGGAATACAGTGCCAATGGTCAGGAGTACCTATGATGATCACATCAATTCCCGGTTCTTCCAGGAGCTTTCTGAAATCGCTGAATCCTTTGGGTTTATAACCCTGAATTTTTTCAACATCTGCTATTCGACGTGATAATACATTTTGGTCGATATCGCATAACGCAGCACATTCGGTATGGGGCTGACGTAAAAAAGCCTGAAGGTCGGAGTATCCCATTCCTCTGACCCCAATCACTCCACACACCAGTTTTTCATTTGCGCCCAAACATGAATTCATTGCCAGGGGCATGGATGCAGCCAATCCAACGCCGGCAGAAGCCAATGTTGCACTTTTAATAAAACTTCTTCGGTTTGTCATTTGAATAAAAAATTATTTTAATTAGTAATTGACCAATGAAGCCGGCATACCTTTCAGTATTTATATTGCTTCACGGGATGTTCATGTCATCATTTTCTGCAAATTATTGTTTATCTTTTTGCATAGCGTCATCAAAAGCGATATCAGAGGGTTCAAAATCGATTCGTTTAACATACCGGCAGGATTCAGTTGCCCCGGCTTCACGGTTCATGCCGCTATCTTCCCATTCAACAGATAAGGGACCATGATAACCGATATCGTTAAGTGCGCGAATGATATTTTCAAAATTGACTTTTCCACGGCCTACGCTCCGGAAGTTCCAATAGCGGCGATTATCGCCAAATTCAGCATGTCCACCAAAAACTCCGATTCCCATGGGCACATCACTCCAATAAGCATCCTTCATGTGAACATGAAAAATACGATCGGCAAACTCATGAATAAATCGCACATAATCAACATGTTGATATCCAAAATGACTGGGATCATAATTGAATCCAAAAGCAGGATGATAGTCAAGGGCTTTTAGGGTAAGGTGAGCAGAGTGAATATCGAAAGCGATTTCAGAAGGATGGGCTTCCAGGGCAAACTTTACACCTATTTTTTGGAATTCATCGAGAATGGGGATCCACCGTTTGGCAAAATCTTCATAACCCTTTTCAATCATCCCTTTTGGAATTGGAGGAAATGAGTAGAGCATATGCCACACAGGGCTTCCTGTAAAACCGGCGACAACATTGACACCTAACATCTTAGCCACTTTTCCTGTTTTTATCACTTCTGCTGCTGCTCGTTGCCGGACACCCTCCGGATCACCATCTCCCCAAATATATTCAGGCAAAATGCCTTTGTGTCGTTCATCAATTGGGTCAGCAACACATTGGCCAACCAAGTGGGTAGAGATAGCAAAAAGTTTCAACTCATACTTCTTCAGGAGAGCCAGCCTTTCGTTACAGTAAGTCTGGTCAGCTTTATCGATCTCTATGTGATCACCCCAGGTGCAAAGCTCGAGACCGTCGTAGCCAAATGATCTGGCTTTCTGGCACATTTTCTCTATGGGCAAATCGGCCCACTGGCCTGTGAAAATAGTTACTGGTCTGGACATGTTATTGATTTTAAAGTTTATAAAAAATCTAATTTCCCTCCTTTGCCATGATGGAGCAATATCTCAGATGCCTGTTCAATAACAAAGAAGAATTTGCGATGCCTTTATTCACCGAATTTCAACCATTTCAAGTTATTATCGTAACCGGCTTTCACCACCGTATCGATAAATTGCATACCCCGAATTCCGTCATTTATTCCAGGGAAGTCGAGCATTTCAGTTGTTGGTTCTATCCCGTCAATTTTTGCCATAATGGTCATGGCAAAGTTTCGGTATATATTAGCAAAGGCTTCCAGGTAACCTTCGGGGTGACCGCCGGGGGTTCGGGTATTGTGTCCGGCAGCAGTACTTCCCATGCTTGTTCCTACGCGAAGGATCTGGATTGGTTTATCGATCCACTTCAATATCAAAGAATTGGGCTCATGTTGGAACCATTCCATTCCTCCTTTTTCTCCATACACCCTTATCCTGATAGCATTTTCCTCTCCTGCTGCCACCTGGGTTGCCATTAAAACTCCACTGGCACCATTTTCGAAACGCAAAAGAGCAGCACCGTCGTCATCGAGTAACCGATTGGGCACATAAGTGTTCAGTTCAGCACACAATTCGGTTACTTTCAACCCGGTAATATACTCAGCCAGATGATGGGCATGAGTACCAATATCTCCCATACATCCAGCTTTGCCTGAACGTTTTGGATCGGTACGCCAGGCAGCCTGGATATTTCCCTGGTCTTCCACCTTAGCGGAAAGCCAACCTTGCGGATACTCCACAAATACCTTCCTGATTTTCCCAAACTCGCCATCAGCTACCATTTTCCGGGCATGTTTCACTGCAGGATATCCTGAATAGGTATGAGTTAATGCCAAAATCAATCCGGTTTCATCCAACTTTTTCTTAAGCTTCAACGCCTCATCAAGGGTATAGGTAATAGGCTTGTCAATCACCACATGAAACCCCCGCTCCAACGCCTTCATGGCAGGATCAAAATGTAAAAAGTTCGGGGTAACAATGGTAACAAAATCCATGCGTTCCCCTTCCGGCAAATTGGCTTCTTTCTCAAGCATCTCCTGGTAGGATTCATAAACGCGATGATCAGGCAGATAGTAAAGCCTTCCTGATGATCTCGAAATGGCAGGATCAACACTGAAACAGCCACACACCAATTCAATCTGGTTATCCATTAAAGCAGCAAGCCGGTGGACAGCACCGATAAAAGCATCGGTTCCACCACCTACCATGCCCATTCTGAGTTTTCTCTTCATAATGAACTATTTAATTTTGATTTGAAAAAATTGACCCTAAAATTAGTAACTCTTTTGGAAGGAAACAACATTCCTGACAGAAACCATGGTGTAAATTGGCTATTTATCCGAGAGAATGAAGCAAAATTAAATTCATTTCACTATTTTAGCCCCATTCGTATAAGAAAAAAAAGAAATAGGGATAAATTATGAAAAGAAGAAATTTTATAAAAACAACTGCTGCCTCCGGTATTGCTCTTTCAGGTATTGCCGGGGCTTTTGGTGCTGCAGCCTCGGAGTCTGTTACATCGAATGAAGCCCAATTTAAATTAAAATATGCTCCCAGTCTGGGAAATTTCCCGGAGCATGCGGGGAAAGATCCCATCGACCAGATAAAATTTATCGCAGACCAGGGATTCCGTGCTGTTTTCGACAATGGTCTGATGAATAAACCGCCTGAATTACAAGAAAAAATTTCCAGCGAGCTCGCCCGACTAGGAATGGATCTGGGACCATTTGTGCTGTATGCCGATTTTAATACGAGGTCTTTTGTGTTGCAGGATCCCGATATTCAGGAGATGCTAAAGAAAAAGATGCAGGATGCCCTGGAGGTACAAAAACGAACCGGCGTTAAAACTGCCCTGGTAGTACCAGGGCGTTACGATGAAAAATTACACTGGGATTACCAAACAGCTCATGTCATTGAAAACATGCGTATGTGCTGTGATATTGTCGGCAAAACAGGCCTGGAGCTGGTAATGGAACCGCTTAATGCGCATACCGATCATCCCGGACTGTTCCTTACTGATATGCCGCAGGCAAAAATGATCTGCGTTGCTGTCAACCATCCCAGCTGTAAAATTGTGGACGACATGTACCACCAGCAAATCACAGAAGGTAATATTATTCCGAATATTGACATGTGCTGGGACTATATCGGCGCATTCCATATCGGCGATAACCCGGGTCGGAAAGAACCCACAACAGGAGAAATCAACTACAAAAATATATTTAAACACATTTACAACAAAGGGTATAATGGAGTTCTTTGCTGTGAACACGGGAAAAGTAAACCCGGCAAAGAAGGGGAAATTGCCTTTATTAGAGCTTATCGTGAGGTTGATTCCTTTGAAAAATAAAATAAAAACCGCTCCTTCTCCGGAAGCGGTTCATTAAAACCTTGCGAAAAAAAGGTTCACCAACATCACTAATTTGAATTCTCTAATTTGATTCTTACCTTGTTATTGGTATGATTAACCTTTAATGTCTCTACATTTTGCTTGTAAGAAATGTAGTTGGTAACCAGCTTATATTCCCCGGGAACAACCTGGGAAAATAAAAAATTCCCGTCAAGATCTGTATACGTCTTTGTATCAGTGCCTTCTATTTTCACTTCTACTCCCACTAAAAGTTCACCCGATACAGAATCAGTTATCGTTCCTGAAAGGGCAACAGCTGCAGTATTCCCAGTATTCACTGGTTTTTTGCCTTCCTTTTCATTGGCCAAACCAGCAACTGCAAAAAAAATGATTGTAAATCCAATTAAAAGTGTTTTCATCTCTTAAAATTAATTGTTTTCTAAAGTCTTCGATAGAACTTAAATGTATTTTAATTTCTTCATTCGTAATTCGTAATTCACCTTAACGCTGTAAATGTAATCCAGCCGGTTTACACCTGAATTAAGGAAATATTACAGTTTGGTTACATTTTTCAGGATCAATATTTTCGTGCATTCAGCAGAGTACCCTTATCATCATAACTTTTCCATACCCCAAATTTCTGACCTTTTTTATACCGTAGTTCATACAGTAGCTTACCTTGTTCATTCCATATAAACCACTTTCCATGTTTCAGCCCTTTTTTATACCGGGCGACCGATACTTTTACGCCTTGACCATTATACATCTCCCACTTCCCGTGCATAAAATTATTCTTATAGGAACGAATTTCACGGAGCTTTCCATTTTCAAAATAGATTCTGATTATCCCGTTCTTTTCTCCATTTACAATTTTCATGTACATCTTGATTTGCCCCGAATCATAGTATGTTATATAATGACCGGTATAGCGTTCACACTTCTGGTAGAAGAGCCCGTCTTTTTCCTGAATTTCCTGTGCACCCAATCCTGTTGTGAGCAAAAAAATTATTGTTGTAACTAATATTATTATTCTCATCTATAATTATTTATTTGATGTAATCTATTCCGATAACCACTTTCATTTATACATACGGACATTTTTCGTTACGGGATATAATCGTTAAGCTGATCATATTAAAAGTTGTAACCCAATTTAAACTGGAATGTAGTTCCCGGGCTTAGTTTTGAAAATAGCTGATTAGTAGCATGGAACGATTTAAACACTGATTTTTTTTCATCGTTAAGCAGATTATCGATTTTTAGTCCCACCTGAAACTTTTGTTTCTTGCCAAAACTTTTACCAGAGTTAAAATTCAGGCTATGAAAAGGCTCGGAGTATATATCCGGTCGGTCTACCATGCCCACGAGTTGTAACGTTTGTCCCTGCACATGGTAATACAAGCCCGCTTCAAGGCCTTTCCAAAAATCATTATCTCTTCCGTTATAAGCAATCCCGAGGTTTACGATGTAAGGAGCCTGGCCTGCCATATCGCGATATTGGTTTACGGACTGGCCTGTTCGTGCATTTTCAGTCCGCGATTTATATTCAGTGCTGCTCAGTTCAATTCGTGACCGGATATAAGTAATATTCCCATTTATGCTAAACCATTTGAACGATTCTCCCAAAATTTGCAAACTTTGACGAAATTCAAATTCGGCGCCAATTACTTGTCCGTCACCAACATTACGAGGTTGATATGATCCTGCCTGAGTTGCAAATTGAACCATTTCAATGGGTCGACCAAAGAGTTTATAAAACAAACCGGCCGAAATGGACTGACCATTTGACTGAAATAATTCCCAACGGAAATCAAAATTATTTATAGAGGTGCTGGTAAGGTTTCCGTCCCAGTATTCCTCTCCGACGAAATCGTTTGCATCTCGGAATAATCCACCTATAAAAGTTTGTCCGCTGATAGGATCAAAAATTTCAGCATACGAAAGCTCCTTAAATGAGGGTCGCGCAATAGTTTTTGCATAAGAAAAACGTAAATTTTGATTTTCAGTGGCTGAATGAATGAATTGTATGGTTGGAAAAAAATCAACAGTTTTAAGCACTTGATCTTGATCCAGTATATTCTGCCCCAGCTGATCCCGACCAGTATAATGCTGGAAATAGTTTTCCAACCTGATGCCTGCAATAGTTTTCAATGACTGAGTAAGGTTTACTTCTATTGACACATAACCTGCCATATTATTCACGACAGAATTATATTGGTTGGGATTCACCGGGATAAACGGAGCCTCATAAGTTGTTCCCCGACCAACATTTCCGTTATAAGGCCATAAGTTTTCATTCATGAAAAGCTCATTTGGATCACCTGTAAGTGGAATATTTCGGATATTCAGAGCAAAATTTCTGATGATAAAATCACGTTCTTTCCAGGTATAAGCACCACCAAATTTAAGCTTGGCATCTTTTCCAAACATTTTCATCTCTTTTGTCAGATGCAACACCCCAGCCAGGTTGACTTCCCTGAGTTCTCTCCATATTCGCTCCGGGAAACCTACCTCAGTACCAATAGAAAATGAATCCCCGCGATCTTCATATCGGGTAAAACGAATATCAGGATCGTCAATTCTCGATAAGGTAGGAGAAAATTTCCAGTTCATTTCCCAGTCCGATTCTCTGAAATTATTTTTTCCGTCAAGCATGGCATTTGAAAGCGATCGCTGGCTATATTCCAGGTTATGCTGAAAACCTGAAAATTCGGTTCCCTGGTTCGATTTGGCATAATTGAATACCCCAGCCTGTGATTCACCACTTTGCAGATGAAGCAGATTGAGCCTGTACCGGGCATTTTTTGTTTTCACGGCCAAACCTGTTAATCCGCTAACCAACACATTGTTAACTCCATATCTTCCCATCTGGTGTTCCCTGAGTTCCATTTCAGTTATCCGGGCATCCCCCGAAAGACCGTATCGTCCATAAAATGCATCGGTGTATAAATCGGTTGTGTTCTTATAGGAAAGGGATAAAACATAACCCAGAGTATATTTCCCTTTCTGGATTTGATTTCCCCATGATGTACCGAGGCTAAAATCCATGAAACTCATCCTGGGAGTGGCAGCTAAAACAGGAGTAAATGATTTTAAAATTCCTTTAAAACGCAATCCCTTTTCGCTTTGAGGTTGCCCAACCACTTCAGAGAAAAGTGGTATATCCTCCGTTGCCGGAATAGCACGGGTACCATCATCAAATCCGAGCCAATCGGTTTTTCCTCCTTTATAAGAAAGAAAACCATGATGAAAATGAGCCTGCGGATTGTACCCGGCATCCAGAGAAACACCACCCTCTTTTGAATCCGGAAAATCCTTGAGATTGATATTCACCACTCCACCTGTAAAATCAGCAGGTAAGTCGGCACTAAAAGACTTGTTTACCACCAGGTTATCAACAATGTTCGTAGGGAATATGTCCAATTGAAGGGTATTTCTGTCGGGATCGAGACCAGGAATATCCAATCCATTCAAAACAGTTTTTGTATATCGATCACCTAATCCGCGCACGAATACATATTTATTGTTTTCCACAGATACTCCCGGGACACGTTTTATCGAAGCGGCAGCATCACTATCGCCTGTTCTTTTTAAAGCCGCCGATGATATTCCGTCTAACACGTTACCCGATTTTCGCCTCATCGTAAGCATGGCATTTTCAGTATCCCGGATGTAACTTGCTGTGACTACAGCTTCTCCGAGTTCAATCGTCGCTTCATTCAATTTCAGATCATCAAGTAATGTAACTTCATCGGCTTTTACTACCACATCGCTAATGAATATTGTTTCATAGGAAATAAATGAAATCCGAAATTGATAGGTTCCTGCCATGAGGCTAAGACTGAATTTTCCATCGAGATCAGTGATTGTACCCCAGGTTGTCCCTTCAACAAAAATAGTTACTCCGGGCAGGTTTTCCCCTGTCCTTCCATCAAAAACTGAACCCCGGACGATCCCCCTTTGACCAAAGGCAAAAAAAACCGGAAACAATAGAAATAGTATGAATAATAGCTCTTTTACCCGCATAATAATGGATATAGTTTTTAACGCTTTTTGAATTATCCCCTTACAACTGGATACTTCATCATTTTATATAGAATAACTCACAGGCACAATTCATCCCTGTGAGTCAAAATTGAACCAGATTCTTAAAATGATAATACACCAGCCACAGCCCCCCACGACCAACCGGCAAATTTGGTAAGATCAGCACCAACTGTGGCAGTACCTTTGTCAACAACCGTTGTTATGGCATCAGAACCTTCTTTGAATACAGAAGAAAGAGGTATACCTGATGGTAGCGTAACCTGAAATGCTGAAGATGTAAAACCGTTTGTGTTGGCAGCGTAACCTCCATACCCCTCAACATCTTGTCCTCCGGTTGCCGAAAGATTCAAGAAATAGATATTCATCATGTTTACATCCGAATTATCGTCATAATCGATCAGTCCGTCCGCGTTTCCCACGCTCACTGTTCCGTTTTTTATAGTATGTCCGGCACCCGAATAGCTGCCTTCCGGGCCGTCGAGTTCAAAACATTCATCTCCCGCATTGACCACAACAAAGTTATCGAGCACACCTGCCCAGGCCTGATCGGTATCGATAGCATCATCTCCTGCATTCCATACCAACGCATGCTGAACATGAACAGTACCTCCGAACCATTCGATGCCATCATCCTGGTTGGCAACAACCTCAACATACTCAATGACAGTACCTGAACCTACCCCCCCCAGGGTTAACCCGTTAATCTCATTGCCTTCACCAATATTTGCACCTCCATGCCGGATGGAAACATATTTTATAATACCTGAATTATCGGCATCATTTGTACCTCCATACAGACCATTTTGATCCGATGGAGGGATCCCCTCTATTTGCTGCGACTCAGTATCGGCTGAGATCCTTGCATTTCCTAAAACCAACAATCCTCCCCAAAGCCCGTCTAAAGTGGGATCCAGATTGGGGCTGGCAATTTGCCCCGGCATAATTTCATCTGCAACTGAGGTAAAAATAATAGGTGATTCAGCTGTTCCTTCAGCCATAATAGTAGCACCTCGGGCAATGATCAAAGCAGTAGCATTTGATCCGGTGCCTGCTTCACCTTTTATGATTACACCAGGTTCAATCGTGAGCGTAACCCCGCTAAGAACAGCAATACGTGTTTCCAAAACATATACTTTCCCTGTTTCCCAGGTGGTGTTGGAACTTATGTTTTCGCTGATACGGATCTCCTCTTCGATCGAAATAACGGCCGTTGAATTATCCGACTTCTGATTGACATCGGTAACAGTTAAGGTTACGGAAGCTGCCCCTTTGCCAGTGCCGGCAACAAAATTTACATCAACTGTACCTGACTGAGCACCTGCGTCTGGCTGACTGGTAATCTCAGCATTTCCTCCCTCTGAATCTACGGCAGCTGAAGCGAAACCTCCCGGTACAGACACAATAAATGTTAAGTCGACTGAACTGCCCAACACCACAGAAGCAGCCCCGGCAGGAGCAGTTACTGAAGGAGCATCGGGAACAACTTTTTCATCCGAACAAGAATAAAAAATACCTGCTGAAATGAACATCAACAGAACTCCAAATAAAAAATTTAATTTCTTCATCTTATTACAATTGTTAATTTTTAAAAGTATATCACTAAATCTGCAAAGTACCCGATAGAATACACCAGTGTATTTCAATGAAACTTTTGTGACTCTTAATTTCGTAATTCGTAATTCTCAATTAATTCTCCTCATGTATTTTCATGCACAAAGCAACATCTATCCTGTTACAGCCTGATTAATCCGGGATTAATCAATGATTACATTTAGTTTACAGAATTGTAATTTTCTGGAATTTTGGGGAGTATCGAAGAAATGGTAAAACGTTGGCTATTGTTTAGCAAGTGAAAACAGGAATTCGATTCCTCCTTCGGATTTATTCCTGACAGATATTTCTCCTTTATGGAGTTGGATAGCATTTTTCACGATGGCTAAACCGAGGCCGGTTCCTCCCGTGTCCCGGGTACGTCCGGGATCAACGCGGTAAAATCTTTCAAATATGCGGGGCAGGTGTTTCCCTGAAATACCTGGTCCGGTATCCGAATAAGACAAATAGTAATACTTGTCGTCTTCGTGATATATCCTGATGGCAACTGAAATACCGAATCCTCCATAGTTGATTGAGTTTTCAACGAAATTCTGAAAGATGGAAAACAAGAGAGAATCGTTACCATTAATGATTGATCCGGGAGCAACTTCGCGCAGGAAAAAAATTTTTTTATCGACAATCCGATTGGCAAAGTTTTCATATACTTCGTCGATGACCAGTTTAAGATCAACGGGTTTAAACCTGAAAAGCTCACCGGCATCTTCGATGTTGTTCAGTAATGAAACATCGTTGATCAGATTGGTCAGGCGTTCGGCCTGCAGGTATGCTTTTTCCAAAAAGTACTTTTGTTTTTCCGGCGGAACAGACCAGTTGCCAATCATCGTTTCCAAATAACCTTTTATGGAAGCCAATGGAGTTTTTAGCTCATGTGCAATGTTTGAGGTAAGCTGTTGCTTCATCAAACGACGTTTTTCCAAACGGGTAATATCAGAAAGCATCACTTCAAAACTTTTATCCGGAAAAAGGATGCTTTGAACTTTAAAGAACTTCTCTCCAGCCGCAATAACATAACTAATTTGTGGCAGTGACTCAACGTTTAATTCAACCCGATCTGTTTGATATTCTTTTAAAAATTTATTCAGTTTCTTAAATTCATCTATTTTAAAAATATCCTCAACTGTTTGTACTGCCTTCCTGGAGATGATGTTGACATACTGAATGAAGTGACTGTTTGACAAAGTTTTCTTCCTTTCAGCTGAAAAAAAAGCTATTCCTTCATTCAGCGCATTCAGATGATTAAACAGCTTCTCCCTTTCGTTAGCAAGTTCATCTTTAGTTTTTTTGAGTTTATTGTATATCCGGATTATCTGGCTGCCAATAATACCCAATTCATTTTCCGGAAAACTTATTTCATGCTCCACCAGCTCATTTTTACCGGCTTGAATAGAAAAATCCTTCAACTTGGTGATAGCATCTGCCAATCGTGTTGTGAAAAAATAAAGTGTAATCCCAATCACAGTAAAAACGACAAAAATAAACACGATAAACAAGCGTTCAGCTCTTAAAAAGTTTCTGACTTGAATATTATAAACCACCGCGGTACGGACAAAATAATTTGGGTAGCTTTTAGCATAATAATAGTATTCCTGCATCGTAGTTTCTGAACGCCGGATATTGGCTCCAATACCATTCCTGATCGATTTTTGGATTTCCGGTCGCATGAAATGATTTTCCATTGCAGTATAATCCTCCACTGAACTGTCGTAAAGAACTGCCCCGTTTTTCAAAATCAAGGTAATTCTCATGTAGGGTTGAGGAAGTAACTCCCTAAGCTCAGCAATACGATGTAATTGACCCTCTTCAATCAGGTTGTTCCGGATGATAAACCGATGAGTAATTTCACTCATGTTGTCAAGCGTATTCTCCAGTTGCGCAGTTCTGTATTTTTTTTCACGCTGAAACTGAAATACAAGTATGGCAGCAGTAAAAAGAATAAAAACCAGGATGAAATAAAAAAATATCTCTCCTCTGAAAGATTTCCGTTTCACAGTAGGTCATTTTTTAAATTAAGCTCTATCCATAAGCAGAAGGTATTTTTGAACCCTATTCTCAAAGAGTAAGAAATTTTATACTGTTTTCATATGGTATTTACCTCATTATAATTGTTTCATAACTCGTCATTCATTCCCTGCTCATTTTACTCTATCCGGGTTAAATTTTGAAACAGTAACCATAACCTGTTTTCCCTTTAATAAGAGTCCCGTACTCACCTATTTTTTTTCTTAGTCTGGCAATGTTCACATCTACATTTCGCTCCGTAACGATCACATCATCATCCCAAATCCGGGTTAAAATATCATCTCTGCTTATGTAATGGCCTCTGTTTTTTAAGAGTAAAACCAAAATCTCATACTCTTTCCGGGTAAGGTTCAACGGCTTTCCTGCTAATACAACCTCTTTTTGAATGGTTTTTATCATCAACTCTTTATAAACTAATTCGTCCTTACCGTCATCTGTTTTTGCACTTCTTTTCATAATGGCTTTAATGCGGGCAACAACTTCCTTAATGGAAAACGGTTTAGCAATATAATCATCGGCACCAACATTGAATCCGGTTAATACATCGTTCTCTCCACCTTTAGCCGTAAGAAAAATAATCGGGACCTGAAGTTGCTTCTCTTTTCTGATGATATTTGCCACCTTAAAACCCGACATACCACCCATCATCACATCAAGTAAAATCAGGTCATATTTTTCCAGCGGCTTATCCAGTGCTTCTTCTCCCGAATATGCGATATCAATAAAATAACCTTCGCTCTCCAGATTAAACTGAAGAATTTCACATAAATCTTGTTCATCGTCAACAATCAGAATCTTTTGGGTCTTTTCTATCATATGTTCTATTCTAATTCTGGTAAAGTTAACGTAATTTTTCTTACCCTTTTACTTAAGAAATGGACCATGCTCCGTCTTTTTTCAAATAAAAACAGATACTTTTTATGATTTTTTTCTCAGATCTCAAATACATCATATCCTGTTAATAATATAATTAAAATTTTCCCAGGGTGAGTAATCTTTATTCAAAAACCAGGTGTAACTAAATCAGGCTAACTGTCTATATCATAGATTAATTTATCAGTATATTAATGGGGCAAGTTAGAACAAAGTTGTTAAAAAACGATTACTAAAATATTAAGAGACTGTTTTAATTTTGTTTTTTTTAGCCTGTTTAATTCATGCGTTTAGTTTGATGCAGATGCAAGGCGCCGGAACCCGCAGGCATAGTT